>NZ_RQHK01000017.1:707160-1060740 GCF_004770475.1 Leptospira mtsangambouensis | reverse complement strand
ACAGATGTTCCTGAATCACAAATCTCTACTTTACGCAAGGGTAAAAAAGTAAAAGTAGTTTTTGCCTCTTTTCCTGATGAGGAGTTTATGGGAACTGCGGAAGCAATCGGTGATAACGTAGACCCTCTCACAAGAACAGCAAAGATGAGAATCATCGTTGTGAACGAAAAGTATAGATTGAAACCAGGTATGTTTGGGGTTGTTAAATTTCCAGAACAAACAGGTGGTGATAGTGTAGTTCTACCTTATACTGCAATTGTCACTGTGGAAGGAAAAAACTATGTTTTCGTAGAAGAGAAACCATTAACTTTTAAGAGAAGAGAAGTCGTATTAGGTATCTCTACAAAAGAAAGAGTCAATATCATTCAAGGTTTGTCTCCTGGTGAGAAGGTAGCCATCCAAGGCTCCATTCTTTTAAAAGGTTTGAGTTTTGGTTTTTAATATGAAAAAACTCAGTCTTTTACTTTTTACAATATCATTGTTGGGATCTGCATTGTTTGCAGAACCATCCTCTCCTTATCCGAAAGATAAGGAAGGTAATGAAATCAAACCAGAATGGACACCTACTAAATCAGATCAGTCAGCATTTGGTGAAGATGAAAAATTGAAAGCAGATAGTTTGGATGCCAAAAGACTCCCCAAATCAACCAATTTTTGGGTTTATGGTGCCTCCATAGGTTCTCCAGGTAGTCTCAATTTTAATCTAGGATATTATTTCAAAGATGTCGTTTTACGAGGGTCAGGTGGTGCTTGGGGCCCCCATTGGTATGGCGGACAAGTAGATTTAGGATATACATTCTGGAAAACTCCAGTGATCGCACATAGTATATCTATTGTTGGCGGTTACTTTGAAGTGAATCCTTTTGCGCCAGAAGTCGGTCGAGGTGGCCAATCTTCCTATCCTACTGGACTAAATATTCCTGGTTACAATCGGAGAGACCCTTCACAAGAAGACTTACTCATCAGATCTTATGTAAACTCCATTGATAGCAATGTCGGAGCTTATTTAGAATATGAAAGCAGAGAAAGACAAAGAGTCCATCTTTCGCAAAGATACATAGGTATGACTTACGACTTCCTACTTGGAAACTTCTTTTTACAAGTAGGTGGTGGAGTTGGACAAGGCGATTACAAAAACCCACAATTATTACTCCAAATGGGTTACCTCTTCAATACGAGGGAATATCATGATTAAAGATTTTATAGAACAAGCACTTAAAAACCGTGTTACAACACTTATCGCAGCTGCAGTGGCTGTTCTCTTCGGAACTTGGGCATGGATTGACATTCGAAAAGAAGCCTATTCTGATATTGCCGACACACAAGTACGACTCATTGCTAAATTTCCAGGTAAAGCTGCAGTTGAAGTAGAAGAACGTGTTACCCTTCCCATTGAACGGGTATTAAATGCAATTCCAAAAGTTGCCGTAAGACGATCAAGAACCATCAATGGTTTAGTTGTATTTCAATTTGTATTTGAAGATGGAACTGACGATTATTTTGCTCGTATGCGACTTATGGAAAGAGTTGCAGATGCTGATATCCCAGAAGATGTTCATCCAGCACTTGGACCGATGAGTTCTCCTGTTGGTGAAATCTATCGATATGTTGTAGAATCTTCCGAAAACCATACTCCAATGGAACTTCGAACCATCCAAGATTGGATTGTGATGCCGAAGATGTTACAAATTCCGGGAATCGCCGACGTTGTAACTTTTGGTGGACTTCCAAAACAATACCATGTGGTCACCTCACCCGATAAGTTAATTCGTTATAAATTAACTATTGGTGATGTTATCAGGGCAATTCAAGAAAACAACTTGAACACGGGAGGAAACTTACTCCTTCAAGGGGAACAAGGATTTCCCATTCGTTCACTTGGTGCCATCAGAGATCCAAAACACATTGAAAACATTGTGGTCAAAACCGTTAATGGGGTACCTGTTTTTATCCGAGACTTAGGATCGGTTGAAATCTCTCATCCAATACCCAGCGGGGTTCTTGGTTATACCATTCAAAATGATGATGAAGGACTTATTGACGTAGATTCATCTGTTCAAGGTTTGGTGGCAATGCGTCGTTGGGGTGATCCCAACGAAATGGGCGAAAGAATTCGTGCCAAAGTAAAAGAAATCAATGAAAACTATTTACCTGACGGAGTCCAACTCAGGAACACTTATGATAGGACAGATTTAGTAAACTACACTCTCCGCACAATTGGTAAAACCTTAGTGGAGGGAGTTGTTGTTGTCAGTTTAGTTTTAATATTCTTTATCGGAAGTGTAAGGGCATCTCTCGTAGTGGTAGCAACCATACCGTTTGCCATGTTATTTGCATTTCTCTTAATGAATATGACAGGAATACCTGCAAGCTTACTTTCATTAGGTGCTATTGACTTTGGTATCATTGTGGATGGGGCCGTAATCATGGTAGAAAATATCATGAGACGATATCGAGATGCAACTCCCGAAGAAAAATCTCATGGAATTTTAGCATTCACAAGAGATGCTGCATCAGAAGTTGGAACAGAAATCCTCTTTTCGATTTTAATTATTATCTTAGCTTACCTTCCAATTTTCTCTTTTGAAAGGATTGAAGGTCGTTTGTTCAAACCGATGGCTTTTACAATCTCATTTGCGATTCTTGGTGCATTAATTTTTGCGATGGCCGTGATTCCTGTACTCATGTCCATCATTTACAAAACATATTTTGAATCAAAAAATCCAGGCCCGATTGAATGGCATAATCCAGTTTATGATTGGATTGAAATTCGTTACAAACGAATCATTGAGTTCATCGTAGATAGATCACGCAAAGCAGTTAAGTATACATTTAGTGTTGTGACTGTTTTCCTTGCAATCGGTATGTTTTCATTAGGAACTGAATTCCTTCCAGAAATGGATGAAGGTGGGTTCAATATTCGGATCTTCTTTCCTGTTGGTATTTCCTTACCAGAAGCAAGAAAGTTTATGCCAAAGATTCGACAGACCATTTACAAAAATGAACAAGTTAGCGTTGTAATTTCTCAGTTAGGTCGAAATGATGATGGAACAGATCCACTTCCGCCAAACAGACTCGAGGTGTTAATTGGTCTAAAAGATTATAACCAATGGAAAGAAAAAATCACCAAACAAGAGTTACTCTTTCGAATGAGGAATGATTTGGAAGCTACACTTCCAGGTGCAAGGGTTAGTTTTTCTCAGCCAATTATGGATAACCTTTCCGAAGCCATCATGGGAACCATTGCCGATCTTGCCGTTTTCGTCTCCGGTAACGATTTAAAAATCATGCGCGGAATCGGGAACCAGGTTCTAGAAGAAATCAAAGAAATGAAAGGTGCCAGCGAATTTGGTATTGAACAAGAAGCAGAGAGTCCCCAGCTCACAATTAATATCAACAGAGAAGCCGCGGCACGGTTTGGAATTAATGTCATCGATATCCAACAGATGATCGAAGCAGCCATCGGGATGCAAAGAGTGAGCACCTTATACGAAGGCCCATCAGACATTCCTCCGAAAACACCTGCAAGATTTGGAATTGTTGTACGATTTTCGAAGGACTATCGTGCCTCAAAACAAGCGATTGAAAATATGCCTATCATTTCACCGAAAGGAGAAAGGATTCCATTATCACAATTGGCAGAAATTGAAGTCATCGACGGTCCAACCATGATTTTCCGACAAGAGGGTCGTCGGGTTGTAACTGTTAGAACCAACATTCGTGGCCGTGACCAAGGAGGATTTGTTTCTGAACTCCAAAAACGAGTGAAGAAAAAAATCAAACTTCCTGATGGTTATGAAATTCGATTTGGAGGACAGTACGAAAACTTAGCTCGTGTCGGTAAAAAATTAGCAATTGTTATCCCGATTACAATTCTCATCATTTTTGGCGTTCTCTATTTGTTATATAGAAACCTTAAATATGTATACGTTGCATTAGCTTGTATTCCTCTCTCACTTCTTGGTGGAATTTATGCCCTGTTAATGAGAGGATATTACTTCAACGTTTCTGGCGGTGTCGGATTCATCTCGCTCTTTGGAATTGCTACAATGGCAGGGGTATTGTTTGTTTCTAGAACCAATCACTTGTTAATTGAAGAGCCAGAGATCACAACAAAAGCTGCCGTAAAAAAAGCCGCAGTGATTCAGCTAAGACCAATGCTTATGACAATGTTACTTGCATTGCTCGGTCTTATTCCTGCGACTCTCGGAACAGGAGTTGGATCTGACGTTCAGAGACCACTTGCAACAGTTATTGTTGGGGGATTGTTCTCAGCAATGTGCCTCGTGTTAACCATTCTTCCTTCACTTTATTTAGTTGTAGTGGGCGAAAGAAAACCTAACGCAAAAGAACTCGAAGAGATGAGTCACAAAAAACACATCCATTTCCTCGACTTCGTTAGCGAACTGAATGAAGAGCCATTGGAAGAGGATGAAGAAGACAAAGAATCTCCAAAGAAAAAGAAAAAACCGATTAAGAAAAAGAAAAGGACCTAGTCCTTTTCTTAATCAAAGATATTATTCCCAATTCTCCTATTTTACACTCCAAACCACAGTAAGTAGTGGTTTGGAGTTTTTCTTTAACTAATACCGAACCGAAGCTGCCACAATAAACAATCGTTCGATACGGCTGTGTTTATTTTTATCAGTCTCAAATACGGGATCCATAGATTCTTTTTGAGTCACTTCAAAACGAATAAGACCTGGATTCCAATGCAATAAATCAAAAGTAGCAGTGTAACCATTTGTCATAAAACCATTTCGGGTGTACGTAGTTGCCATCACTTGTTTCGGATCATAAAAACGTTCAATACGAAAACTCAAACGGTAAAGATCCTCATATCGAAAACTGGTCCAAAATGTTCCATGATACCATTGGTTATAAGCATTTGATTCCCTATTTGTATAAATACCAAGGGCTGGATTGATTTCTTTCCACCATGGTTCATACTGAAAAGACTCTTTTGCTTTTTGTGCTCCTATATCACCAGATACTGCAAACGATAACCAATCTAATACCTTCCATTCCAAAATTGTATTATTATACAATCGAGTTTGTTTTCTTTCGAAATCAGGTGCTTCATTCCCAACAAATTGATTTGCTGTAACTGTAAAACTCGGTGTTACAAAAAATTTGAACTGAGTTCCAAGTGACTTATCTTTGTTTTGGTCAGTGATGTTTTGCCAACCGTTCATTACATGAAATTGAAATTGAAACTTATCGGTAAACTTAGTAGTAAGTCGAACTCCCGAAGAATAATAAGGTACGTAATCTAGAGCTAATGCTCTAGTATAATTCCAGTTATCTGAAGAAATCCAAGATTCATGTCCAATATGCCCAAAATAAATACCTGCATCCACCCAAGTATCTTTTGCTAACTTAAAACCTACATAAGCTTCCTGGATATGTTTTACTGAGTTTTGATTGGAACTAATGTCACGATTTGCCTCGGCCGCATAATTCATATTTACTGATGTTCCAAACTGAAAAGCCAAACGACCCCTTACTTTTTCCTCCTGCCATTTGGCATCAACAAATCCTAAGTTGATGTTAAACTCATCATTACGCACCGCTTGGGTCGCATACAATCTTTCTTTTGATAATGGATGATTCGTATTATGTGAATAATATGTATCTACAAAAGCACCAAACTTTAAACTCGCAGGCAGTGGATTCTGTATTGGCGCAGGAGTTTGATTTGTCTGTTCTTTGTTTTCCTCTGCTTGTAACAACGAAAAACAAAAGAAAAACAAAGAAACTAAAACTAGGATTTTTGAACAACTGAGTTGTTTCATAGTGTTCCGCTCACAAAAGAGCGGAAATAAATTAATTATTTTTTTAATAATTCTTTAATTTCTTTTGGAAATCCAAGAAGTTCTTCTGGAATCGGAATCAATTTTTTCCTGTATTTAGCTTTGTATTCTTTTTTGAATTTAGTATGACAGGATTTACAAGTTTCATCTGGTTTTCCAAGAGCCAACTTAGCATCGATCATTTCTTTCCATTCTGCTTTTTGGTCTTCTGGTGCCATATCTGGAACCTTTTCTAAGATCTTATTAAGATAATCTGCATTCTCTTTTTTATCGTACAACTTTGATGCAGGCTTTGTAAAATCTTCCATAAAATCATGAAGATTCATTTCCGTAGTGGATTGGGCATTTTTTTCCGCATTCAGTACAATTCCGAGTGCTGATAAAAACAATAACACACTCAACATTATATTCAATTTCATAATTACCTTCCAAAAGGAATCTTAAGGATTTAGGAAATGAGAATCAAGTCTGTTTTTACGAAGGATTGTCTCCCCCAGTCCAAATTTTTTAACTGATTCCAAATTGACACGACCAGTGTATTCATCTTCGTAGGCACCTAGAGATTCTATGAAGTCGCCATCCATTCCGGCAAGCACTCGAGTATCCGGTAAATATAGATAACCTTTTGCCCTGCGGGGTGTAAATGGAAATTGAATCAAAGACAAATAGTGATCCCAATGGCTCACATTTTTTGGAACAGAATGTTCGAAAGCACGAAGCCCTCTTTTTACATGTTTTACTTCATCTTCAAAAATTGTAATCATTATATCAGATGTTAGTTGGTCTCCAAAAAACGAAAAAACCTGTGCATAAACCTGCGCATAATCTAAATTTGCACCTTCAAAAGAAATAGACATAACGGCAGCAAATGATTCTAAACTTTTAAATTGGCCTTGTTGTTTCCAAAAAATATAATTTAGAGGAATATCACCAAAATCAACGCCGAAGTCTCTCATGCGGTTCAAATACAATTTTAGGTGAGTTTGTTCTTCTTCAATGGTCTTTAAAAATCCATTGCGAACGGACCTAGGTGCATTCGGAAAGGCGAGCAAAGCCCAAGCAAATAACTCAATGGCCATAAGCTCATGATTTGCAAAATGATGAAGGCTGAGTCCCCGATTGGATTCTAAGTTGAGATGTTCCAATCGAGGGATTTTTATTTTTTTGTCGGAAAATTGGAATTTCGCAGAACGACCGGGCGATTCAATCCGGATGGATGAAAATTCAGTCTCTTCCTCCCAATGACGACTAGGAGGTAAAAGTTTATCCTCCAAATTTGGAGCGAGTAACAAATGTTTTGCGTATACAGAGATCTTCATTTTAATGATAACGATTAGAACCTTTAAAAAGGAATTTACAAAAGAATTAAATCATTAGGATATAAATCCAAATTCAATGAGTGCACCTAAAACTAAAAGTACGAATTTTTACGATTCCGTTTATGCAGTGGTCAAAAAAATTCCGAAGGGAAAAGTCACCACCTACGGGCATATTGCCTTACTTCTGGGAAGTCCTAGGGCGGCAAGGGCTGTGGGTTATGCTTTAAACGCTCTAAAAAAAGAAATGGAACAAAAAATCCCTTGGCAACGGGTAATCAATGCACAAGGAAGAATATCCTTTCGTGGTGATACTTTCCGATCTTCTTTGCAGAAAAAAATTCTAGAATCGGAAGGTGTTGTCTTTGATTTAAACAATGATAACATAAATTTTGACAAGTACGGATGGTTTCCATAACATGAAGAAAGATTTTCCCATTACCTTAACAATTGCCGGATCCGATTCAGGTGGTGGTGCTGGAGTCCAAGCAGACCTCAAAACTTTTTCTTCTCTCGCTACCTTTGGAACGACAGTCTTCACTTGTCTCACTGCTCAAAACCCGGACGGAGTCAGCGGTATCTCCGAAATTTCACCAGACTTCGTTTCTGCTCAACTAAAGGCAGTTTCCGAATATTTTCCCATCAAAGCGGCAAAAACAGGAATGTTGTATTCTGCAAATATCATAGAAGCCGTTGCCGAATTTTTTTATAAAAACCCCGACATACAATTGGTAGTAGATCCTGTGATGGTTGCCACTAGCGGTGCCAAACTTTTAAAAGACGATGCAATTCTATCATTAACAAAAGACTTACTGCCACTTGCAAAACTCATCACACCTAACCTAGATGAGGCGTCCCTTTTGCTCGGTGAAAAAATCCACCAATACGATCAATTGGTACCTATGGCGGAGAAATTATTTGAAAAGTATCAGGTCCCCATTCTTCTAAAAGGTGGGCATTTACCAAATGCAACGGAAGCCACGGATGTTTTATTCGACGGCAAATCATCTTATTTATTCTCAAAACCTTTTTTAAAAGGAAAAAACACACATGGAACTGGTTGCACTTATTCTGCAGCCATTACATCCTTTCTCTCCCATGGAAAAAATCTTCCAGAAGCTGTCGGCTCAGCCAAAGAATATCTTCACCTAACTCTTGAAGATGAAATCAAAACTGGCCCGATCCATCACTTAAATCATTTTCCAGAACCAACAAACTAACACCAATTAGTATTCGATGTTCAGTTCTTTGATTTTTTTATCTAAGGTATTTCGATTGATACCCAAAAATTTGGCAACACGGGTTTTAGTATAACGAAACTTCTTCATTGCATATTGAATGAGTCTTGATTCAACTTCACTCACGACAATTTCCATCGCTCGACCATCAAGACCATCCAACTGCCCTGGTGTCAACCTACCTGACCCTAAATCCAATGGCTCAGCTCCAGAAACTGATTCCACATGATTCAGTTGGGCCACTTCCGTTGTATTCTCAGGTAAATCATCAATACTAGACAAAATATCTGAGAAATCGTCCTCATTTAAAATTTCATCTTGAGCAAGAACCACAGCCCTTTCGATTACGTTTTCCAACTCACGAACGTTACCCGGCCATCGATATTTTAATAAAAGTTTTGATGCTTCTCGAGAAATTCCTTTCACCACTTTATTATTGTCTTTTGTGTATTTTTCCAAAAAGTGATTCATAAGAAGTGGGATGTCCTCAACTCGATCACGTAACGGAGGAGTGTTGATCTTTACTACATTCAATCGATAAAAAAGATCTGCTCTAAACTTTTTCTCTGCAACCAGTTGTTCCAATTCGGCATTGGTTGCTGCAATGATTCGAACATCAACTTTTTTTGCCTTAGTAGAACCAATTGCTTCTATTTCCCTTTCTTGTAAAACTCGAAGCAACTTTGATTGTAAGTTTAAATCCATTTCACCGATCTCATCGAGAAAAATGGTTCCCGTATCAGCTAATTCAAACTTTCCTTTTTTATCTGTGACTGCCCCAGTGAAGGAACCTTTTTTATGTCCAAAAAGTTCACTCTCTAATAAATTTTCAGGAATTGCTGCGCAGTTGATTTTGATAAATGGATTCTCCGATCGAGAACTATTATAATGAATTGCATTGGCAATCATCTCCTTTCCTGTTCCCGATTCTCCCGTAATCAATACAGAAGCTCTGGAGTCTGCAACCAGTTGGATTTTTTCAAACATCTTTTCCATACTGGCAGCTTTACCAATCAGTGATCCAAATTTATATTTATTCTTTAATTCACGTTTGAGTTGTATATTTTCGCGAGAGATTTCTTTTTTAGCCTCTTCGACTAAGTTTTGAATTTTAATGGATTGGGAAATAATAGAAGCAACCACTTGAAGAAAATCCAAAAAGGATTTTAAATCTGTATGTTTGTTTTGAACTATAAATGCGTTTACGACACCTAACATTGTCTGTTCACTTAATATAGGAGCACATAACAAACTCACGTTATGTGGATCATGTTTAAAATGAGACAAATACCCTACACGGTTTAAAAAATCAGGATGGCTTGCAACCGATTCAATGATGATGGGTTCTCCCGATTCATAAACCTTTCCAGTGATCCCCTCTCCTGGTTGGTATGTCCCTTTATCAATTTCTTCAGGAGATAATCCTGATGCAGCGACAATACGAAGAAGTCCCTCTTCCTTATTAAATAAAACAATACTTCCTTTTTCCAATCGAAGAGATTTTTCCATCGTCACCATAATGGAATCAAAAACTTCATTTTGATCTAAAGTGGAACTTACCACTTTAGAAATTTCGATGAGTGTTGCTTGGATTTTCGTCCTTTGTTCTAAACTGCGAATGGTTTGTAGGTTTTTAAAAATCTGGCCAGCTTGGTGAGCCAGAACACTTACGATTTCCAACATCTCCGCAGTAAATGCATTCAATCGATTGGAGTCGAGTGAGATGACTCCTATGATATCGTCTTCTACAATCATCGGAGCAACTAACTCTGATTTGATTTCTTCTTTGACTTGAATGTAATCAGGGTCTTTCGAAACATCATTTACGAGTTTTGCTTTCCCGGTGGAGGCAGCCACTCCGGTGATCCCTTGTCCAATTTTGAGTTTGGTTTCTCTTAACAACTGTTGGTTCATTCCACGAGAAGTTACGGCGTCCAAAACCCCGTGTTTTTCGTCGATGAGCATAAGAGACCCCGATTCCACACCGCAAATTTGGATGCAGCGATCCAAAATCAATTCGAGAAGTCCATCCGGGTCTTGGGTGGAATTCATTGCAGTCGCGACTTCATGGATGGATTGGATGGGATTGAATTTTTTCACGCTCATAGTTCTTGCTCTTTAGTATTACGCTCTGCCTCGAAAGAATACAGAAAAACATTGTTGGTGACCAATACAGTATGCTTATTTATTAAACAAATAAACCATTTTTTAATCATATCTACCGACATCCTTTCGATTTCTGCAGAAAAAACAACATTTGCTTATAGATTAAGCATGAATCGTACCAGGTTTCTTCGTTCTTAAGGAAATTCTTGTAGCTTATGAAAAAAGAAATCGAGTTACTTGGTTTAGGATGAACCGAGAGCCCTCTGACGACCGGATCTGTTTGCTCTGCGCGGAATCCCAAGTTCCCAATGGGATCACCAGGAATGGTCGTTTTTTCTGCCAAACTTGTGACCGTGAATGGATTTTAGAAAAACGAAAAATCCCGAGGATTGGAAAAAACATACTTTCTTCTCAAGAGAAAACAGAATTCCTCCTGGACAATCTCTCTCTATTCAACTCCTCCATGGGTTTAGAAGACTTGATGCAAAGGTTTACCGAACTTATCTCTGTCCGGCTAAAACGTGATAAAGTCGCAGTTTTTATCACCAATCTTGAATTAGGTGAAATTAGATTAGTTTATTATTCTAGTCAGAAGCGAACTTTACAAAGGGCAATCAACCGAATAGCCCTTGATTATGATTTAAGTTATGGGGTTCTCATTGAATCCATGGCAAAAGGAGAACCTTGTTTTTATAAGTTTACTGATCAAAAACATCCATTTTACGAATTCTATTCAAAACTCACCGGAACCAAATCTCAGTTGGTGATTCCAATCCTTTATGCTAACACGGCAGTCGGATTATTGACAATTGATTACGAAGAAGAAGATTATTCAGATTTTTTAGAAGACCAAGAAATTTTACAATTGGTGGTGGGCCAATTTGCCGTATCTCTCAGGAATTCTCTATTATTTTCTAAATCAGAAAATCAATCCAAGAACTTTCAAAGTTTACACACTGCGGCACTAACGTTAAGCCAACTGTATTTAAACAATCATGATGAAATGATTCGAATGATTCTTCTTACTTTATCAGGGATAGTTGAGTCTTCATTTACTTATTTGATAGAAAGTCCGAAAGAATCATCCAAAACAAAAATATTCAAACTTTATCGAGATCTAGAAAATTACCAAATCCATACAGAAACACAAATGATGGAAACAAATTCTATTGAGCCTATCTTACAAATGAAAGAGACAACGGTTATGAATCCTTCAGACCAATCTATTTTTCAAAGTATGGGAATCAAAGGAAAAGAATCTATGATATTTCCAATCATATTGGAAAATGGAACTCGTTGCGTTTTTGTTCTTACAAAACAAGATAGTCGATTCCCCAATGATGAGATAGAAGCTTTAAATGCTTTTATTTCATTAGCAAGAATCACAATGGAAAACTCAAACCTATACCAAAACCTTTCTAACAAAGAAAGATTGGAAAAAGAAATTGAGATCGCAAAAGAAATTCAAAGCACTCTTTTACCAAGAAAGGCACCAGAAGCGGAAGGGTTTTCCTTTGGCGGTTTTATGGTTCCTGCTCGTGGGATCGGAGGGGATTATTATGACTTTATTCTTTCACCTAACAGAAATGAATTGTTTATTTGTATTGGAGATGTAAGTGGAAAAGGTGTGGCTGCAGGTCTTGTCATGGCAACTGTTAGAACGATTCTTCATTCTCTGGTTCGGGTGAAAGATTCTCCTTGGGAAATTTTAAACGATATCAATAACTATCTTTATTCCAATTATAAAGAAGCAATCACCCCACGTTTTATGAGTATGATTTTACTTCGTTGGAACCTCATTACGGGAGAAGTCCTATTTTCCGGTGCTGGCCATGGAAACTTTTATCACTACCATGCGGGATCAAACTCACTGTCAGTGATCGAAACAGAAGGTGTCATATTGGGAATCAAACCCGACATTTCTCTTTTCCGCAATGAATCCAAACTAAAATTTGATTCTGGAGACACGATTTTACTATATACTGATGGAGTCACGGAAGCGCTGAATACAAACGAAGTCCAGTTTGGAGAAAAACAACTCCAATCTAGTTTTCTTTCCTGTATCCAATTGGAGCCAAAAAACATCCTGGAGAGGATCTATGCGGAACTAAAAGAATTTGTCAAGGAACAGGAACAACACGATGATATCACTATGGTGGCAGTAAGGAAGATATGATCCCGGAAATTCCTACTTCGATTTCAAATCTTTTTGAGTTAGCCCTCGGCAGAATGGGGAACCAACTTCCGATTCTATGGGCAAAAAACAAAACTCAGTTTCTTATTTCTTATTCCGGAGGGAAGGATTCTTCCATTTTGGTTCTCTTTTGTCAGTATCTCAAAGAAAAATACCAAGTCCCTTCTCCTATATTATTTTATTTGTCTCACGGCATTCGTTCCATTGAAGCAGAAGAAAATGAGTTATTTCATTTTTTAGAAAAAACAAACTTTCCTTTTTCTTTTGTAAAAAAAAAATCCCAAATCTTTCTCTCAAACTAAAAAAAGGATTAGAGGAAACGGGAAGATTGGTTCGTTATCACGAACTAAAAAAAATTACCGATAAAAATCCATCTATCGTCCTCACAGGACATCATTGTAAAGATTACACAGAATCAATTTTTCTACACCTAACAAGAGGAGGTGGGAAAAAAGCCTTTTATACACTTCCTCCTTTTGATGGGGAACGTTTCTTACCATTGGTTTTTTTTGAAGATAAAGAACTGGAACAACTCTATCAATTTGTTTCCGAACATATGCGAATTTTTGAGGATGAATCGAATCAAAATCCAGTTTATAAACGCAATCGCATTCGAATGGACTTACTTCCCATTTTAGAAAAAGAAAATTGGAACTTTCATAAGACCTATTGGAATTTTCATGAAAGGTCTCTGTTGGATCTAAAATTCGATTTAAAACAAAAAACTATCTTTAGACCAGTCCCACATATTTTTCGAATTCCTCATGAAACTTGGATTAGTCTTGGTGTATCTGCAAAAAAAGATCTAATTGATTTTCATTTAAAGCTACTCGGTCACTATCCGCTTTATAAATCAGGATTTGATAATTTCCATCTCCAATCAGAAGGAGAAAGGGCATTTTTAGAAAACAAAAATTGTTTTTTATACAAATCAAAGTTTGGTGATTTGTTTATCATTGATAAAAAATCGCCAGCCTTCAAAAAAGCAGTTTCGTTTCGAGAAGGAGAAAACTTGTGTATTGAGTGGAACCAAAATAGGTTTAAACTATCTGACCCCCAAGAAAAATATAGTCTTGGATCTTGGCACCATGGCCAAAAAATCCAAATTCGCTCAGGAAATAAGGAAATTTCTGAATGTATGCGAGAAAACGGAATTCCCTTCTTTTTGAGAACTTATATTCCCATTCTCTATTTTGACGGAGAACCCATCCAAATTTTGTTTTCTCTGTTTTCCAAAAGCGAAAAGAATTATCCCAAACGAATCTATCTAGAAAGGTGAGCTAGATGCACAAGTATTCTAAAGAAATTCCCTTTCCTGAAACAAAATTTTTCACTTCAATTGCCAATATCAATGAAAAAGAGGAATTGGACTCAGTTCCATCCATTGCCTTTATGGGAAGGTCCAATTCGGGAAAGTCAAGTTTACTGAATGCTTTGTCCAATCATAGAGGACTTGCTAAAGTTTCAAGGACACCAGGGAAAACAAAACTAATCAATATTTTCAAAACCAAAGAAGATTTTAACCTTATCGACTTACCTGGGTTTGGTTATTCAAAAGCATCACACAAAGAACATAAAGAAATGATGAAACTCTTGGAAGGTTTTTTAAATTCCTGGAAACATCTGAAAATTTTATTTATCCTTTGTGATTCACAAAGGGAATTTCCTGAAGAAGAGTTATCAACCATCGAAGTTGCCATGGAGAGAAAAATAAAACCAGTGGTGATCCGTACCAAAATTGACAAACTAAACCAAAGTGAACAACACCGTGTGAGGACAGAAATGGAATCAGCTATGAACGAAATTGGAATTCCATTTCGAGTCTTTTATTTATCAGCAACTACAGGAAGGGGGATTGGTGAACTACGCGAATTTATTTTAGAGAATATGGTTGATCAAACAAAGGTATCTAAATAATTTCCAACATTCGATTCTGTTTGAAGGTTCATCATACCGAATAAATTGGATGTCATCATTTTACGGAAGTCGGTTAACAAAGCAAAGGTTTCCTTCAATTGTTCTTTCACACGAATGAGTCGTATCTCTTCTTCCAATCGTTTTTTTTCAGATTCAATTTCTTTTAAACGTTCTTCGGAATGAACATCTGAGGACTTTTTTGTTTTTTCCGTTTCGAGCCTGGTCTCTAACTCTTTAATTTTCGATTCTAAATCTTTTTCATGAGACTTCCGCATCACTTCTTTTGGATCTGATTTGGTTTTTTCCACCGATTTGGATTTTTTATCTTCATCTTCTTTTAATTGAAAAAGATCTTTGATGGACTTTCCATCCGAATAGGGAACTAGAGCTGGATCCTCTTCTGGTTGCGAATGCGGGCGTGTCACGGCATGAGTTTCACCACTCACTGCCACCATTCTTCCATCTCTCAATTCATAATTAATTTTTACTTGGACGGATTGAACCTCTCGTCCTTCTCGGAAGGCTTGGTTTTTAAATTCAGCTGCATGACCCAATTCATGAGAAATAACATGCAAAGCAGAGAGAGATTCAGGAGCACTTTCTAGTTGTCCATGCCCGACATAGTTCACCCTACGATCTTTCAGAAGATCGACATTCGTGCGACTGAATGGGGACTCATCGATTCTCATGGAAACCTCACCACCTAATGGGTACTTCGGTTTGTCTTAAGAAAATATTAGTAAGAAATTAGATTTTTGGAAAGCGAAAACTCTCCTGTGGGGAACAGGAGAGTGATGAAAAACCGGGAATTAGATCTATTTGTGTTAAGGACCAGTCCGAATACAACGGACATAATTCCTTTGTGTTTTGACTACATTCTTTTGGACTCCATAAGACTGTCTGTCAAAGGAGATCGCATATGCTGTTTCGCCAGGAAGGTCTTCATGGTTAGACCAAGCAGTCCAATAGTCATCTTCTTGTGTAGAAGGAAAAAATTGGAGGGTTGCTGCACGACCAGGAATTACCAATCGTTGGTATTCAATGGCTGTCGGTACTCGCCATGTTGCACCTAAATAATTGCTGTTTTGGCAAGCTGCATACAACTCACTGACCCCTGCAATTCCAATAGAAGAAAATCCTTGGATCACTTGTGGGAATGCCACTGAGTTACAAGCATGCGTTGAGGAGTCACAAAATGCAACAGGTGCGGCACCAGCCCTTGCTGTATCATACGGATTGAATATGGAACCTTGTGGAGCCCCCAAACAATCATTAAAGCCAGCTCGATAAACCTGACCATGCGTACATTTTTGCCAAACTAAATTGGCGACAGTATCGGTGATGGTTCCGTTTCCATTGTCACGAAGACTTTGGTTTGCGATGAGACCTGCAAAAAGTTGGTTGGTTTCTTCCGGGCTTAAACCGTAGACATCTTCTACTGGTTTCATTTCACAGTTCATGAAAAAAGATAAGACCAAAAGAGCGAAACAATATTGAAGTTTTTTCATAATCTCTGCCCTCCTAAAATATATGGTTAAAGTTAATGAATGCTTGTCTATCTTCATTTGAAATTGCATAATCAACGTAGATAACAGTTGCTTGGTTCCATGGAATTCTTAATCCGAGACCACGAGAGTGTTTATAGTTTTTAAGATTTGCATCTTCTGTACGATCCCAAACTCGTCCCACATCATAGAAAGGAACTAATTGGAAGTCAAAGTGTTGCCCCCCAAATTCCGCCTCAGCAAATTTCCAACGAATTTCAAAGTTGGCAAAAGCCATTGTTTGGCCGACAAAACGATCTTGTTTGTAACCGCGAATGGTTGTCCTACCACCTAAACCAGACTGATTCGTTTCTGTTCCCCACATATTGCGGTATTCATAAAACGGTGCATCCCCATTGGTTTGGATCATGGTTCCACGAGCAGCAATCACAAACTTTTCCAAAATCTCAGGAGGTTTGTTTGTGAACCATTGGACAGGACTTAAAAAGATACGACCAGACACCAAGTTTTTATTAAACTCAGAAGTAGAACCGATGGCCTTTGTGGAACGTTCATGAGTGTATTCTAAAAACAATCCGCGGTTTGGATCTGGTTCAAAATCACGTGTGTCATATACAATACCAGCACGAATTGTATTCGTATAACCGCCATTCATACCTCGGATCTTTCCATCTTTGTCATCCCGAGTGACTTTGGTTTCCCCTTGTGGAGTTCCAACAGTACGATCGATATCGAGAAGACCTAAAATTCCATCCGCAGGGCCTAATTGAGCATCGTTATATTTTCCGTCATAAGTTCGGATGATTTGTTTGGAAAGACGTACGCCAGTTACCGTACGAAGTGTTCCACCAAAGAAGGAATATTCACCAGATGTACTAAAGTTTGGATTTTCAATGTCGTAACGATTGTATCTATGATCACTGACAATTGGAGATTCCCCAACACCTGCATTCCCAGGTCGTCGGTAGTTCAAATTATCTTCATAATCGGAAAATGGAGCATTTCTTCTGATATGACCACTTGGATCGTTTCTTTCTAAATAAGAAAGAGGTTGGAGAGTATTTTCGCCAATCCCAAAGTAAAGAGAGTTCGGGTTTCTGTCATAAACCAAATCCGCACGAAGTCTCCATTTTGTATCAAAGATAAATGGAGCATCCACACTCAACATGTGGTAAGGAGCTTGTTTGGTTGTATTAAAATACTGAGCAAATATTCGGAAACGATAAGGAGTGTATTCAAACAATGGAGAAGACTTTGTTCCATTGTAAAAATAGAGCACCCGTGCTCCATATCCAATCCCCACATTCGGATCAGAGTTAATCAAAGGAAGACCTGTAAAGTATCCCCCTTCTTTTTTAATCTTAAAATCCCGTTCGCTCAACCTCTTCTTTTCAGAGATTTCGAACGGAAGGTCCGTACGAGGTGCCCGTTCCTGAGCGAGAACCCCGTGAAAAAAGGAAAAAAACAAAAGAAGTGTAATACTTCTGACTATATAATTGTACATTCTCTACCTGTTAGCCAAAGAAACTGCCTTATGGTGGGAAGTTTGAAAAATATGTCAAATAGATTCGAAAATTTATGTTTTTTCCGGTTCGATTCTGTGTAATATGATGAGCACCTCGTCTTGTTGGACAAGTTCACCTTGTGATTTACGAATTTCTTCCACTCGGCAAGCGTACGGAGCCTTAACAGCGTTCTCCATTTTCATTGCTTCTAAAATGAGAAGAGTCTCCCCTGCTTTGTGTTCCGTTCCTACACTAGTAGAGATTTGCACTACTTTTCCTGGCATCGGACTTTTGATTTCGGGGGATGTTTGTCCTCCACCTTCATACTGCCGTTCGGTGAGTTTTCCATTCCAAGTTTCACCTTTCCAATGGAGGAAAATTTCATTTCGTACTTTCAGGTATTTTAATATAGATCCATCTAACATGGTTACTGATTGTAACGAATTTGTATTAGTGGATGAATTTTCTTCTTTGATTAAGTTTTCTAATTGGAACAAAAAAGATTTGGTTCCAATACGTACCCGAACAGCGCCACCACTGACAAAAACAGAAGCAGGACCTGATTTTGTTTCAAATAAGTAATCCATGTTAGGTTGTTTCCTTAGACCAAGGGCTGGTTAGTTCTTTAGAAGTAAAAAAGGTTCCACTCAAAGCTAATTTTAATTCTTCTTTGGTATTATCTGACAATAGTTCTACTTCGTTATCTGCAATGAAGTGAGTTGATACCTTTCCTTCCGCAAATTCTTTGGCTGAAACTAGTTTTTGTAAAAATTGAAGATTTGTCTTTGGTCCAAAAACAATCGTCTCTGATAAACATTCAACCAATCGTCTAATGGCCGTAATTCGATCTTCTCCCCAAACAATCATTTTTGCAATCATTGGATCATAAAACATTGTGATCTCTGATCCTGAAACCACACCAGAATCAATTCGTAAGTAATCTCTTGTAGGAAAAGATAAATGATGGATACGACCAATGGATGGCAAAAACCCTTCTTTTGGATCTTCTGCATAAATACGGACTTCCATGGCATGTCCTTTTTGTGAAGGAGTTTGTAATTGTGGCAACGCCTCTCCCTGGCATACTCGAATTTGCCACTCTACCAAATCAAGTCCCGTAGTCATTTCTGTGACTGGATGTTCCACCTGCAAACGAGTGTTCATCTCAAGAAAATAAAACTCTCCCGATTCACCTAATATGAATTCTACGGTTCCTGCCCCTTCGTATTGTACTGATTTTGCTGCCATGACAGCTGCTTCTGACATTTTTGTTTTTAAGTCTGACGGGTATCTTGGAGCAGGAGTTTCTTCTACCACTTTTTGGTGTCGTCTTTGTAAGGAACAATCCCTTTCATGTAGGTGAATGATATTTCCTTTTGTATCTCCAAAAATTTGAAACTCAACATGTCTTGGATTTGTAATGTATTTTTCTAATAAAATGCGATCATCACCAAAAGCAGAAAGAGCTTCCCGTTTTGCCGATAAAATACCCGCTTCCAATTCCTCAGGGGAATTGATCCTACGCATTCCTTTTCCCCCGCCTCCAGCACTAGCCTTTGCCATAATGGGGTATCCAATTTTTTCTGCTTCTTTTTTGAATACAGAGATTTCTTGGGAAGCACCTTCGTATCCTGGAACCACAGGAACTCCACTTTTTGCAACTAACAAACGTGAGCCGATTTTGTCTCCCATCGCCTCAATTGAGTGAGGTTTTGGTCCGATGAATCGAATTCCATGTTTTTCTAATTGAGAAGCAAAGTCAGTATTTTCTGATAAAAATCCGTATCCTGGATGGACAGCATCTGCACCTGTTGTTAGACAAGCTTTCACAACTTTTTCAACATCTAAGTAGGAGGAACGTGCATCTGTTCCCCCTAAAGAGAACGCTTCGTCCGCAGACTGAACAAATAAACTTTGTGCATCTGGATCGGAAAAAACAGCAACTGTCTTGATTCCCATTTTTTTTGCAGTGCGAATGACCCGAACCGCAATTTCACCACGGTTGGCGATGAGTATTTTTTGGATTGGCTTCATGTAAGTAGGATCAAAATTAAAGGGCCGTGAAAATAAATCAACAGAAAGATAGGAAGTCGATTGACCATCTCCTTTGTCGGTTTATTCTTTTTTTATTGTGAAACTCTTCCCTTCTCTCAGATTTTCGGATCGAATTTTCCTGACTTATCTTTCCTTTGCATTTTTAACTCTCTTTCTCCATCGGATTCTATTTTTTGTAGTTTATTCATATCGATTAGATGAGTTTCCCTATTTGGTTTTACTCAAAGCATTTTTGATTGGGTTTCGATTTGATTGGGTTACCATTTCGATTTTGTTAGTTGGATTTTATCTTCTATCTCTTTGGGACAATGCCTCTAGATTCAAACCTTATCGGCAGTTTTGGATCATCACCCCTCTTGTGTTGTATCCATTTTGTTTGGTCCATTTATTTGCCGATTTATTATATTTTGAAAATGCAAACAAACATATTGGATATGAAGCCATTGTATTTTTAGGTGATTTGGATGTTTTAGTCTCTTCTGCCATTGAAGAAGCTCCTATCAAAATCCTTTTGTTTTTGCTTTGTATCGGTTTGTATATTTTTGGAATTCGGTTTTGGTTTTCCAAACTCAAAATCTCTGAAAAACAAAATCAAAAAGAATCTTTTCGATCCAAATCTTTTAAGGCCATTCTCTGGATCCTTTTTTTCTTCATTGGACTTCGTGGCGGCCCTCAAGAATCTCCGTTACGTGCGAGTGAAGCCATTATCTCTGATGATTCGTTCATCAATCAACTTGCGTTAAACGGAATATATACAACCATTAACGATTTCAAAAGCCAATCCATCCCTAAACATCTTAAAATGTCTGATGTAGATATGTTGAAAGTGGTTAAGGAAGAAATTTCTTATGACGGTGCTACTTTTATAAATGATCCCGAATTTCCACTGGTTCGAAAGATCGAAGGAATTCCTGGAAGAAAACCGATCAATGTTGTGTTAGTCATCCAAGAATCTTGGACGGGAAAATATGTTTGGCCAATCTCTGATGGGATTTGGTTAGGAAAAGAAATAACACCATTTTACAACAGTTTGGCGAAAAAAGGACATAGTTTCCGAAAATTTTATGCCAATGGGGGAAGGACTAGTAATGCTTTACTTTCTGTCCTAACTAGTGTTCCCGACAGGCCTGGCCTTACAGCCATCCGCACTCCACAAATCCTTAGCCATTTTTCGGCCATTGGAAATATCTTTTCTGGTTTTGGATATCAAACCAGTTTCATTACTGGTGATGATTTAAAATTCGATAGTTTGGCGACTATTTTACCCCACTTTGGGTTTCAGACTTTGATTGGAAAAGAAGACTTTCGAAAGTCAGGAAAGTATAATATCGGAGCATGGGGTTATGACGATGAACACCTTTATACAAAAGCCATTGAAGAAATGGATCTTTATCAAAAAGATAACAAACATTTTTTAATGACCATTCTCACCATGACGACACATTATCCGTATAAGGTGCCAAATTCAAAATATGAAATTTATGATTCTTCTGTCACAGATTTTGATTATCTGAATACCTATCATTATTCCGATTCTGCATTGGAAACATTTATGAAAGAAGTTCAAAAACGAAAATACTATGAAGACACAGTTTTTGTATTTGTAGGAGATCACACCCATCACAGGTATTTATCTTATTATGAAGATAGAATGGTTCCCTTTCTATTATTTTCTCCAAAATACATCAAACCAAAGTTAGATGAAAGAATATCATCACAATTGGATGTCCTACCTACAGTTTTGGGAGTGGTCGGAAAAGAAACATACTTTGCTGGTTTTGGAAAAGATATGCGTGCATCAAATGTAAAATCAGGTAGCACTTATTTTGCTTACGGTAGTGCCTGTGGTTGGATTGATGAAGAAAAAATACTCTACCAAAGTGTGGATGGGGACACTCAGTTTATTTTTCAAATGATTCCACCTTATGGGGAAGATCCTGCCTGTAACCCTAATCGCAAAAACTGCTTTCGCCAAACGATTAAGGCACGGGCATTCTTTAATTTGTCCTTGGAGCTTATGAACCGTAACTCCGTTTTTCCTTTGGAAGGTTCTTTAAGGTACACCAGGAAATGAATCCACATATTTCACTTTGAAGTCGGGAAAACTTGTGACAATCTGAACTTTAAAATCAGGGAAGCTAGTAACCTCTTGCCACTTACCGCAGTCAGAAGGAAAACTACTCACCTTTTGTACTTTTAAATCAGGGAAACTATCCACGATCTGCACTTTGAAATCGGGGAAGCTAGTCACAAACTGAACCTTACCTGCCAATTTTTTTCCTTTAAAAGTGCAATCGGAACCAACTTCCCCAGCCCAAAGACCTGTGGAAAACAAAATTACGATCATAGAACCAAGAATTTTATTCATACACTCTCCCCATTTTTAAGAAATAAATTTTCGACTTAAAAACTGGTTTGTCAATTCTTTTGTCCGATGATTTGGAATCAAATCACCGGGGGAAATCAGAATTCAAACAGAGATTTAACTGAGTTTGGTTCTTTCTGCCTCTGTCATGGCGTCTAACTCAAGTTTTTTGGTATGCATCAAATTGTATAAATATGTTTGAAATTCTTCCCAAGAAGAAAAATCCGTTGGATCATGGGAACCGAGGCCCAAATAACCAACTACATTTCCCTTTTGATAATTTTGGTAGGTAGTGACTCCTGATTTTAAAGCCACAAAAACAGGAATTTTTTGGTCAAAGGCAATCTTCACCATTCCCTTCTTTAAAGGAAGGATTTCTTCTGAATATGTATTTTTTCCTTCTGGGTAAACGATGTATGAAGTGGTTTTTAAACCTTCGATTAAGTTTTTTACAGAAACGGCAACAGACATTGCCTTTGAATTATCAAACACTTGGGATCCCATCGCCACCATCCACCAATAGGCAAACCATGCTTTTTTGATGACCTGATTTGCTAAAAATGGTTTACGGATCACATAACAGTCGTAAGGGAAATCCATCTCATTGACATGATTTAAAAAAATCATATTTCCTTTTTGTGGAACGTCGATTTGATTAAATACGATGAGTTTGGTTTTTGTAATCTTTAGGACATCCTCTGCCCAAATTTTGGTTCCTTCCAAAAACTCTTTGATTCGTGCTTCTTTATTTCCTGTGACTGAACGATAGATCCCTCTGATCAAATAAGGGCTTGCTTTACCAAAAACAAGAAGGGTGATTCTTAAGTATACCTTCATCACCAAACGCCCGTAGTGGACACTCAGTCCATGTAAATTTTTCTTAATAAGATCGTCAACGACCGGAATTTTCGCCATAGCAACAATTAGACAAAAGAGGTCATTCTATGGAAATAAAAAAGCCCAAGAAAATTCTTGGGCTTTGGTTTCTGGAAACAGTGTTAGATAACGTTTCTTATTGTTGCGGATTGGCAGTGGCTCCAGCAGCAGGTTTTGTTGGGACATTTAATGCTTTTTTACGTTCTTGGTCATACTTCATGAACACCATATTGTTGGAGTCCAAATCGTATACACGACCTCTTACATCAGCATGGTCCACACGGTAATCTTCTGGAACACGAACGTCAAACATTGCTTGGATTCTATGATCAAATTTGACATAAGGGTTTTTTGAAAAATCATATGTCACACCATCAACCTTAACTGGTTGGCCTTCCACTGTTGCACCATTATCATCTTTTGATGGCTCTGATTTAGCTTGGGCATTGTTCAGGTAATAGTTGTCATATGGATATTTCAACTTATAGATGTTAATTGCATTTGCTTTGGAATCACGAGCAAGGTTGATCGCACCAAAGTATAAATCAATACGATACTTTCTGTGAGAAGGTTGGAGTTTTTGGTGTTTCTCCAAATTCTTTTCTACTTTCAGCGCATTCGCTCTTGCTTCTTTGGCAAGACCTAAATGTTTGTAACCTAATTCCAAGTTTTTCTCGATGTCATATTTATTATAACTGTAGTGAGCTTCTTTTGGATCATACATACGGCGTGAATATGGTGCTTCTCTTGGAATGTCCATCACGTCCTGGCGGAAGTAAGAACCTTTTCCGTATTCAATGGAAATATCAAGAAGGGCTTTATCCATTGGATTGTTTGGATTTTTTCTTTCCATGGCAGTTTTCATCATTTCTTCTGCACGTAAGATGTAGAGTTGAGAAAGTTCTTCCGTCATTTTTTCGATACCCAATTGGCATTCGAGAAAACGTTGGTAAGCCGAAGGAAAATTTCCTTCGAAGTGGTATTGTAAACCTTCTTGGTAAATCCGTTTGGCTTCGTTGTATTTTTTCATACGGAAACCTTCTTTCCCTTCCGGAGCGTTGAGTTCCGTCGGTTTTCCTTCTGGATCTTCTCCACGGAAATTTTTTACAATTGGCTCTAACTCACGTAGGTAAGTCAAAAGTTCAATGCGTTTGTGGTATGATTTACTAGAGACTGATTCTGCAAACACAGGTGCCTGCATCAAAAGACTCGTCATGAGAATAAGAAGGGATTGTTTCATTGCGCTGCCGTTCATTCCGTTTCCGTACTTTCCTTCCTTGAAAGAATCTTACAAGTAATTTCGGGGTGGCCCCTGTGAGTATTATCGGAGATTTCTGATATTGGATTGACAGATTGTATTTTAAAATTGAGCCTTTTCCTAGATTTTTCCTATGTCCCTAGCCGCTGCCCAGTCCAAAAAAGTATCTTTTCGCGCCAAAGAGTCCACAGTCTGCCCGATTTGTGATGAAAATCACCAAAAGGAACAAATGTTTCAGGGTGGTGGCCGACTCATCGCCGGGAAGTTGGCTCAAGATTTACGTCGTTTATACGAAAAAAATAAAAAATTTGGTCGTGTGAGTCCTCTGGATTATGTCATGACCGTCTGTCCTCGTTGTCTGTATTCTTCCTTTCCCAAAGATTGGAATGCTCTGAACCCTGCTGACAACGAAGCCATTCGAATGGCTACCGATTCTCGTAGAAGTTATATAGAAAAAATCCTCGGACCACTTGATTTTACTGGGGACCGCCAAATTGTGTTAGGTGCTGCTTCCTATTTACTTGGGATGGACTGTTACCAACTTCGTGGTGCCAGTGTGGCCCCTACTCCCAAAAAAGCAGTTTGTGCCATTCGTGCTGCTTGGTTTTTTTCAGACCTACATGACGAGTTTCCTCATATTGGATATGATAAAATTAGAGACTTACTCTACCAAAAAGCAGCGGTGATCTATGGTTATACTTTAGAACTCATGCAAAATGGAAACGAACCAGTGGACCAAGCTGCAGGAATGCTAGGTCCAGATACAGATAACAACTGGGGATTTGATGGAGTGATCTATCTCAATGCATTCTTAACAAAAAAATTCAAAGACCAAATGGCTCCAAAACCAGAGGACCAAGTTTTGTTATTGTCTCGGGCCAAACGAACACTTGCAAGATTGTATGGTTCAGGAAAGGCTTCCAAAGGAAAACCTGGCCCTATAGTGGAAATGACTCGCGAGTTGTATGATGAATACAATACCATCTTAGAAGCAATGGGAGGCGAGAAGTAAGGGTTTGCCCAACTACGCTCTTCTCGTCGAATTCGACGGCACTCACTTCTACGGTTGGCAGAAACAAAAAAATTTACCGACAGTCCAGGCTGCCATTGAATCAGCCCTTTCCATTATTTTAAATAAAAATCCCGCATCACGATTGTCAGTCGCCGGTAGAACCGATACAGGAGTTCACGGGCTTGGCATGGTGTGTAATTTTAAAACAGAATTTCCTATTCCCAACTTTCATAAACTACTCGTATCCATCAATGCCCTCACCCCCAAAGCAGTTTCAGTCAAAAATGTAATCGAGGTGCCAGCAGAATTTCATTCTCGGTTCAGTTGTACAGGAAGAGAATACATCTACAAAATTTATTATAGTAAATTTGAAAGTAGTTTTGTAGAAGGTAGAGCCTTCTGGGTCAAACACCATGTTGATTGGGATTTGGTAGAAAACCAACTCACAAACCTTGTGGGAGAAAAAGACTTTCGGTCCCTAACCAAAGCGAAGTCGATGGCGGGCAAACGGGCAGTTAGAGAAATCTTTGACATTCGTTTGGAACGATTGACACCGGATTGGATCCAAATCAGAATCCGGGCAAACGGATTTATGCACAATATGGTTCGTATTACTGTAGGAACTTTACTAGACATTGGGAAGGGACGTTGGAAATCTAGATCCATCGGCTCTATTTTGGAAGAGAAGAACCGTTCGACGGCAGGAATGACACTCCCGCCGGATGGACTCTATTTCGTCCGTGCATATTACGAAGATTATCCGGAAATTCATGAATTGTATCAAATCGCTCTTCCTTAGCCTAATTCTCGCTCTTACTCTTTTTTCCGGTCTTCTTTCTGCACAAACCCTAGAAGAATACAACAAACGCCGGTATGAAATCGGTGGATGGGTGGGTGCTGCCAATCCTATGCCAGGAACTCCCACAGTTCGGGTGTTAGAGACTACTCTTGGCGGTGGATTTTATGCCCGGATGCCATGGCCTTGGATTTTTTATACAGAAGTGGGTGGATCTTACGCTGTTTTCCTTTCTCGATCCGAAAGAGCTCTGACTGCCATGCCTCTCTATGCAGCTTTGGCCTATAAAATTCCGATTGAATTGCCCATTCAGTTTTTTATCAAAGGTGGCGGTGGTTCTTCTTATGTTGTCGCAAGGCCTGCTGATACGGCACGTTGGAATCCTTCCGCCTTCGCCGGGTTAGAAGCCAGTTTTATTGCTGGTCGTAGGATCCGAATTGGGGTTCGATTGGATTATCATAAGATTTTTGAAACTCAATTGGATGTGCCAAACCAATACCGATATCCACTTTCTAGTCCTTATGACGACCCTCGTTTGCAAAATCCGGCCAACTACACTTTGCAGAACGTGGACTTTTTCTATTTCGGTCTAACGGTAGGAGTGTTATTTTAGTGAAATTTTCATCCCTAAAACTTTTGGTCCTATTCTTCAATGTTCTTATCTTTATTCATTGTAAAACCAAACTTGATTTAGGTGAGGAATCCAAACTTCCCGTAATCTCCACTCTATTCAATCACAGAATGTTATTGCTCCTCAAAGGAACATATGCTACAGACAATCCTCTTGATTGGGCAGAGCTCAACAATGGAACTGGAAATTTATATGTAGATGCACAAGGGGAGGGACTTGATCCGACTATGACTTTGGTCAACCAACCCAAAGCAGGAAATGTTCCTATCTTTTTGGATATTGGAGAAGTAAGAATTTCAAGTAAATACTTGAAAGGTCTAAACGAACTCACACAAATTCGAGACACTGTTGATTCCAATAAATTCTGGGACTACATTGCACCTAACAGACAAGTATTTTGTACGGTCACCTATTCTTTTGATAATAATACTTGTACAGAAAGTAATGGAATTCTCAAGGCATCTGATTTTTTTAATGGGATTGGTGCACAGTTTCCTTCCAACGATCCGTCCTCGCAAACTGAAAGTTGGGAATCAGCTTTGATAACTGGCCAACCATGGCTTGGACGTCAGTATTATTATGCAGCCATTTATTTCCGATCCCTTGTGACGGGTTATGCCCTGGATGCAGGAATCCCGGTGACGGGCCGTTTCGATAACAGACCAATCGTCAATGGACTGAACATTGTCCCACGAAACAACTATGTGGCGGGAACCACATCAGCTGCCAAAAGTAGCATTGTACCCAAAATGTTTCCTGCTTTGTACACCCAACTCCCCACCCAAGCAGATATGCAAATTCGCGATGGATTTGATCCTTATATCTTAGAAGTAAGAATCAATCTAAAAGAAAATTTGATGTTACATTCTTATCTCACTAGCCGATCTACAGTTGTTACCTATGTAGGTGTGAGTGATATCTTCTTCGACCATAAAGGGGAAGGCGATGCGGGTGGAAATATATTGACAAGAGCTCGAGTCATTTATCCAGAGACCGCATCAAGTCTTACAATTTCCGGTGGCGGGAACTCTCTGTTACATTATTATGGAATCTTTCGCTCACAAGAAACCGAATTCATAAATGTTTTACCTCTAGCGGCAACCCCTGCCAAACAAGGTGCAAAAATAAAATACCTAAATCCAGGTACTTACAAAGCAGTTTGTTTAGGAGATTTAACAAAACAGGACGGTTACCCGGACACTGTAGTACGAGAGACTACATTTAACATTCCCGAGTATCCGTTCAGACAAACATATAACATTGATTTGACATGTCCCTAGTAAAAAAATAGTTTCTATTTTCAATTTTACTTTTTCTCTAACACCGTTTTCGATGAAGTTGGTAAAAGTACCAATGATATGAAAACGATTCTGCTCAAACTACGTTCACTCTTTTCCAAGGATTCCCACCTCCATGGGGAATTGCAGTTTCCAATTCGATACAAACTCCTCCTCATTACCTCGGTAGTTTTGCTTGTCTCAATGTCTGGGATCATCTTTTTAGCATCTTATTTTTTTAGAAAGGACAGTGAGGTCCGGGTTAAAGAAAACAATATCAAAATCAATGAAATCTTATCTCTAAAAGTGAAGTCGGATTTACATTCGATGAAACAAGATGTTCATATCACAGCGTCAGCTATTCTTAGAAGCCCAGGCTCTGTCAATGCGATCGCCAAAGAGTTGTTTGAGGAAGATCAAAATTTTCTATTAATTGGCGCTTATGATGTAAGTTTAAATCCAAAATTCGAAGCACTCAACGATGAGTTTTTACAAAAGTATGATTATCAAAAATCAGAAGTAAAAGCATTACTGAAAAACATCCAACCCAAGTTAAAAAAATCTTTTGGTGGAACAACAGTGATCTGGAATGCAAGTCCACATTTTCGCCATCCCATCCTTTGTTTGAGCTTCCCACTTTCGGAATCCAAAGACACTCATACAATACTTGTTACCTTGGTCAAACTTGATAGTCTACTAGATGCATTCCAAACCTCAGGTCCCGTAGAAACTTTTTTAGTCAGCGAAGATGGAAGTGTACTCGCCCATCCAGATGCCAAAGTTGTATTATCGGGAATTAACCTCAATGACCTTCCCATCGTAGAAAGGATGAAAAAATCGACAGTGGACAATGGCCAATTTCGATATGAAGCCAAAGACGGAGTTTCTTACCTTGGATCTTTCAAAAAACTGGGACTCGGTGGGGTTGGAGTCATATCACAAGTTCGCGAAGCAAAAATTTTCGAAGAAGTCAACAATATCCAAAAACGAAATGTTTATATCTTAATTGTTTCACTCGCACTTTCTTTTATCGTAGTGTATGTTTTTGCGAAATCTTTATCAACGCCCATTTTAAAATTGGTAGATGCTTCTGAAGAAATCAGAAGAGGTAATTATCATATTGAACTTCATGCTACCACTCATGATGAGATTGGAACCTTAACCAAATCATTTGTGAGTATGGGAAGAGGTTTAGAAGAACGAGAAAAACTTAAAGATTCCTTTGGCCGATTTGTGAACCAAGACATTGCTGAATTAGCAGCCAAAGGACGACTCTCAATCGGAGGCCAAAGAAAATATTGTACAATTTTTTTCTCAGACATTCGAAGTTTTACCGCCATTTCAGAAAAACTGCAACCGGAAGAAGTTGTGGAATTTTTAAATCAATACATGACAGAGATGGTGAAATGCGTACAAGAAACAGGCGGGACGGTAGATAAGTTTATAGGTGACGCCATCATGGCAACTTGGGGAGCCCTGCGTGATTCAAAACAACATGCAAAGTCCTCCATTGAAGCAGCTTTAAGAATGCGAGACAAACTCATCGAGTTTAATAAAGGAAGAGGAACAGTCAAAAAACCCATCATTCAAATTGGCTGTGGAATTAATACTGGTTATGTGATTGCAGGACAAATCGGAAGTGCCGATAAAATGGAATACACCGTCATTGGAGACTCAGTAAATCTTGCTTCTCGAGTGGAATCACTCAATAAAGAAACTCATACAGACATTCTAATTACAGAGACTACCTACCAAGAAATTAAATCCGATTACCATGTACTTAGTATGGGCGAAATAGAATTAAAAGGGAAATCCAAAGCCCAAAAAGTATATGCCGTATTAGGAAGAAAATCAGATCCCGATTACCCAAAAAACTTGAGCGAACTACAAAAGTTAGTTGGAATCACTGTTGTGAAAAAGGGGAAAAAATGAATTTAGACAAACGAGACCGTCTCGTCTTATTTACCCTTTTAGGTGTTGCAATCCTTTTCTCTATTTTGTTTTATTTGGATTTGAATCGAAAGATTGGAATTGGAGATCGCGAAGTAGTAGGGACAATATTTTTTAAAAACAATATTGTTCAAAGAAAATTTGAAGATGAAGTGATTTGGGAAAAATTAGAGAACAATAGCCCACTCACAAACAAAGATACAATCCGTTCAGAAGCTTTTTCTGATGCACTCATTCGCTTAAAAGATGGAACTGAGATCAACATTGATGAAAACTCAATGTTTAACTTAGATTTGACGGGAGAAGAACCAAATCTTGAGTTTAGCGAAGGTTCGTTAGAAGTTAAAAAAAATGATTCCAAACCCAACCAAATTAAGATCACAAGCGCTGGTAGCGAAATTAATGTGGATTCGGGAAATGTAAAAATAGAAAAAACAAAAGAAAGAGAACTGAGTTTATTTGTTGAAAAAGGGAAAACGACTGTCAAACACCAAGACGGAAAGTCTGTTTCTATAGAAGAAGGTAAAAAAGCAGAATTTAAAAAAACTGGAATCGAAATTAAAAAAATTCCAGTGGTATTGATTTCTCCAACTTCTCAAAAATTATTTTATGCAGAGCCAGACGAAGTATCTGTTCTTTTCCAATGGAAAACAGAATCCGGATATGGAGATCCTGTTTTGGAAATCTCGAGATCACCTAACTTTCAAATGACGTTTATCAATGAAAAAGTAGAAGGTAATCAAAGTTCGTTTCGATTAAAAGAAGGCACTTTTTATTGGAGATTAAAAGTTAAAAACAAAGTTGATTCGGGAACAGAATTTAGCGAAACAAGTAAATTCTTTGTAACAAAATTGGAGTCCTTCCAGGGAGAATCACCTGAGTCGGGATCCATCATACCTTTTGTGCAAACCTTTCCTCTCGTAACTCTTAGTTGGACAAAACTCACAACCGCCAACTCATACCAACTGATTGTATCCAATTCTCCTAAACTCACAAATCCAATCAAACAACAGGAAACTACAGCCAATCAAATTTCTTATGATGACTTAAAAGAAGGCACCTATTATTGGAAGGTAACTGCCAAGTCATCCTTTTCAGATACAAAAGACAGAAGTAGCCAAGTACAATCTTTTATTATCAGAAAACAAAATACAGTTCCAACACCAAAATGGATGAGGCCTGCGAATGGATCGGAAATTTCATCAGATGAGATCAAACAAAACCAAGCCATTTTGATTTGGGATGGAAATGCAGAATTAAAATCCTATCAGTTAAAAATTGCAAAAGATTCTAAAATGACATCGGTCGTTTTTTCTGAAGAAACAGCTTCCAATTTTCTTGTGCCAAACTGGAACAGTTTAGGAAAAGGTACCTTCTTTGCAACAGTCACAGGAAAATCAAAAGAAGGAAAAGAAACTGAAACTTCATCTCCTCTCAGTTTTACAGTGGTAGACCAAAAGAAAAAAATCGAACCTGTAGAAGAAGTTTCATCAAATAAACCAGATCAAAAATTAGATCCAAAATTGGAAATGATGTCTCCGAATGGAACGATTGTTCAGATGAAGGGGAAATCGAGTTTAGATTTCCAGTGGAAAGTAACAGGTGTTACTGGAGAACGATATGATTTGGTTTTATACCAACATAATGCCGATAAAAAAACTGCAATCTATAAAATAACAACGAAAGATTCCAAACATAGTTTAAAAGATTTAAGCATTCTTGATGAAGGATCTTTTTCCTGGGATTTAAGTGTTTATAAAGATGCGACTTTGTTATTTTCTAAAAAAGGAAGTTTTATCTTAGCTTTGGATCAATTTAAGTCTTTGAAACCTTCTGATATTGAATTTATTTCTCCCAAACGGTTGTATAAAGAAAAAAGATGAAACTAAACATAAAACATTTTATCATTATCTTTTGGTTTGTATCTTTTTCCATTGGAGCACAAGACGGGACTAAACTTATCGCTTGGAAACCAATTCCCGAAGCAAATGGTTACCAAATCCAAATCAAAGAAAAAACCGGAAAAGTTGTGATCGATAAAAAAATCGAAACACCATTCCACTCCATTGAAGAACTTCCATCAGGTGTTTATCTTGTCCGCACTGCTCCTTTAAACCTCTTTAAAAAACCAGCAGTTTGGTCGGCATGGAAAGATTTAGAAGTCATAATTTCTGAACCACCAAAAGTTGTGATTGAAGATGAAAAACCCATCATCCTTCCAAAATCAGAATCTAAAGAAGAAAAAACCATTTCAAACATAACAATTGAAGGGGAACATTTTTTAGATGCGACGAAAGTGGATCTGACAAAAAAAGAAGAGTCTCTTCCTATCCTTAGTAAAGAAGTAAAATCACCTGAAAGAATTGATCTGAAAGTTGATACTACGGATGCAAAAACTGGGCCGTATGATTTGACAGTCACCAACCCTTACCAAAAACCAAAAGTAGTTACTAATTTTGTTAAGGTAGAAGATCCAAAACACAATTCAGGAACCGATTCTAACGATGAATCAAAGTCATCTCTATCTTTAACAACAAAAGACAATTCTGGAATCAAAAAAACAAAAGTATCCGTTCCGAAAGGCAAACCATTTCGAGATTTTACTTATGAAGAGATGTTAGCATTTTTAGAATCTGATGTTGCAATCAATTGTAAAAACACAAAAGTTCCAGCATTGACATTAAGTGAATGCCACAAAACCTATGTTATATTAAATTTTTCTAGCGAAGACAATTTATCTGTATTTGAATTTTATAAATTGATCAGTGAAAATGAATCGGATCGAACAAGCGCATATTTGTACTTTAGCAAAAACTGTTCACCTAAATTCCGACCCGCTTTCGAACGGATGGAACTACAATGGAAAAATCGAATCAATCTAGATCCGGATGAACGCCAATCATTACTCCAAGAATTGACTAAATTTCGAAGTTGTTCTAGGTAATTTCCTATTCTTTTGCTTGTAAGGAATCGCTTTTTTTAGTCCTATTAGGAGAATGAGATATTCTTTGATAACATCGGTTGGAATTACTTTGGTCGCAATGCAGGCCCTACATTCCGAACCATCCGTTCTGAGCCAAAATGTGAAAGAAGTCACAACAAGAATTCAAGATTTGGCCCTTTATCCTACTCTTTCTAAAAAAAGACTTTATGGTGCTGTTTCCAAAGGTGGTGCCATTCGATTTGATCTAAAAGCTGGAGAAACATCTCCTCAATCCATTGGCATTGGTGTGGCCACTGATGGAAAATTAAAAGAATGGGTTCTCACTGTATATTCAGGAAATGGACAAAACGAAAACCCAACTATTTTGAGAAAAGAAAAGATCGAAGGAGAAACCCAATGGGTTTTTGAACTATTGGCTCCACCAGAAGAAATCACGGTAGAAATCCAAAATCTAAACTCTGATACTCATGTCTCAGTAGTAGAAATTGTTCATGGTTATTATTATGGATATTCAGTGGATAAGGAAAATAGTACCAAACCTCAACCACAAAATCCTACAAAACCCAATCCGACAGACCCGGAAAAACTTTCACCCAATGATGTTCAGAATCGAACTGAATTCTATCGAGCACCTTTCACAAAGGACTGAATTAAATTCTTAAAAATAAAATCCGTATACTCATCGTAACAAGTCGGTGACATATGGCCTGCATCACTAAAATTGTTGCAGGTATAATTTGTGTCATCATTCATATTCCAAAACGGAACTCCATTTTGTTTATGGTATTCGATCATTCTTGGATACCAATCATGATACACAGTGTCCTCTTTGCCATTGCCTACAGAAACTTTTAGATTGCGAATGTGGTCCATATAAGGCAACGATAATCGAACCCAAATGACGGCAGAAGGAACTCCTAGTTCTTTTGCTAACTCCAATGATTGGTTTGTAAAATTTAATACCTGATCTGAAAAATGGAACGGTACTAAATAAGAATGAAAATCTCCGATAGCAGATTTTTTTAATAACTCCGGCGGTAACACAGACTGGTGAGTTCCCGGAGTCATCGCCGATCCTTTTCCTTTGTTCAAATTTGCCATTAAACTATTACGCAACTCACGATAGGGATATAAAAATGCTTCTTTGTTTTTGGCCCGAGCTAAGATCACTTCTAATTTAGGCCGGTATTGATATGCACGGAACATTCGCTTGGCGATTAGAGTCGAAATATCATCTGTCGAAAAAAGAGAAAAATGTTTTAATACAAAAGATACATTCAATCCATTTGTCAAAGTTTCATCCACTTTTAATGTGGCAGAAGAATTGTACATTTCAACGGAATGATCGAATAAAAAGAAATCTGGTTTTACATTGTCTTTGTGAAACACTTCCATCCATTGCAATACATAATCAGGTTTTCCGCCAGGGACTGAAAAATTAAACATGACCCAACCTGGATATTTTTTATGAATGTATTCGTTATCAAACAACAAAGCGCGGGAATTTCCAAAGTAAACTAAAACTTTATCTCGGTCTTTGTTTGCTAAATAAACTTTCAAATCCTCATACAACTGATGTTTCTGTATGTAATTTATATCAGAAAGTGACTTTGAAAAATAAGTATGTACGTTTTCGAGAAGTAATAATTTATCTAGACAAAAAGTAAGAAAAACAACTAAAAAAGGGACAAACAAATATCTGTTACGAATTAAATCCACAATGTCTCCTAAAAACGATAATAGATAAATTCTCCGCCATCTTGGGAGAGAGTAGCCAGGAGAAAAATAGTGACAATGCCAAGCACGGGAACAAGCCATACATCATGTTTGCGAATACGATCCCAAAACTCTGGAACATATTGAATGTGATGAAAAAACAATAAGGCAATAGAAGTATAAAAAATTCGTTCTAGGTTTTCAATATGTTGGAACCGAAAAGAAGAACCATTCCCTAAAAGGGAAGTTGCCGAAACCAACCACTGATTCGAATCACCAACAAACATAACTTCTAAACTATGTGAAAAGTGAGTAAAAATTCCATGGAAGTGTTCCACCATATTGGTTGCATTGTTCGAACGAAACATAAGTCCTGAAATTGAAAACAAAACAAAAACTATCAATGCTTTGATCACGATGAGAAGTTTGTTTTTTTGAGGCGTAAGCTTCCAACCAAGATTATCTTCTAAATACCTTTCTCCAGCAAGAATCACCCCCCAATAAAAACCCCAACAAATAAAAGTATAATCCGCACCATGCCAAAAACCACCGAGCGTCATAATGATGATTAAGTTTAAATATGTGCGAAGTTCCCCTTTTCGTGAACCACCCAATGGAAAATAAATATAATCTCTTAACCAAAAAGAAAGAGTAATGTGCCAACGTTTCCAAAGTTCTCTTCCTGATGTGGAGAAAAAAGGTGCTTTGAAGTTTTCTGGTGTTTCAAAGCCCAAATACAAAGCGACAGACCTTGCCATATCGGTGAGTCCAGAAAAATCACTGTATACTTGGATCGCATAACAGACACCGGCGATGAACAAAGAAAAAGAGTCATACTCTGCTGGAGAACCAAACACCGGCGAGATTGTGAGTGACATTGGATCTGCCACGAGAACTTTTTTCACAAGTCCAGACATGAGTAAATAGGAAGCACGGTACATCTTTTCTTTACTAGGAGTCAGTTTGTCCAGGTTTGGAAAAAAATCAGACATCCGCATGATAGGCCCGGCGATGAGTACAGGAAAAAATGCAACAAATAGGAAATAATCTTCTACTCGAACCAATGGTTTTGATGAATCACGGTAAGTGTCTACAGCAGCCGCAATGACTTGAAAGGTATAAAAACTGATCGCTAGTGGTAATGCAATGTGAATGAGGTCAGGAACTTGTTTAAAGAACGGATAGTTTGTTAGATCAGCAAGAACCTTACTGAAAAAATAAATATATTTAAAAAAACCTAAGTTGATAAGATTGATTGTAACTGTAAAACCAATCCAGAACTTTGTTGGGCTTTCCTTGATTTTGCGATACAGAAGATAATTGATACCGATAACGATTAGAAAATGAACTGTTAGAGCTATTGAAAAATAAGCATAAAAGCAGATTCCCGAAAGTAACAGGAAATACTTTCTAACCTCTTTTGGGATGGCCCAATAGAGCAAATAAACAACGGAAAAAAAGATTAAAAATGGGATTGAGTTGAACAACATATCAAGGAAGGAATTGTCTCTCCCAGTAATCGGTTTCTGAACTTGGTGTCAATCCTTCTTTCAGGTGGTTAAATTCCGTTTCGTCCTCTTCGGTTTCCCTTTTCAGCCATTCTGCATAAAATTCTTCCGAAGTCATTCGTTTGGCCCGAAGCCTTCTTGCAAAACTAATGATCTCTTTATCGGAAGATACCACCAAACATTGTGAAGGTACTGGACATAAGTTCAGATATCCGATGATGAGTTCATCAGCTTTTTTTTCATGACTGTAATGAAGGGAAAAATCCCCCATTTCTTCCGAATAACAATCGGATGTAAAATCCTTCTTACCGTCAAAAAAGACGAGAACTTTCGTCTGTTTCTTCTCTGAATAGAATCGTTTTAAATGGGCAAGTAACCCGTCCCGGGCATCTTGTAAGCGGTATTCCCCCAAACAAAAAGCCAAATCAGGAAATTTATACATTAGATTCATCCCGTCGATCAGGATTCTCTCATTTACGGGCACAACCCTATTGAAACCACTTGCCAGATTCGATTAAACCAAAAAAACGTAAACATGGGGAAAAAAATAATCATCGTCGGTGCCTCGAGTGGGATCGGAAAAGCCATTGCTGAAGCAGAATTGAACGCAGGAAATTCCGTGGTCCTTTTGGCTAGAAGGGAAAAACCCTTAGAGTCCATTGCCAAAAAAGCAAATTCATCCAAAGAAAAAAGGGCCTTCCCTTTGCCATTTGATGTGACAAAATTTTCCACAGCGGAAAAAACATTTGGGAAAGCAGTCTCTCTCCTTGGGGGATTGGACGAAGTGTATTTTGCTTCTGGAGTGATGCCCGAAATTTCTCCTAACGAATACAATACAACCAAAGATCTTGAAATGCTAAATGTAAACATCTTAGGTGCTGTTGCATTTTTAAATCCGGCTGCTACTTATTTTACCAAACAAAAGTCAGGGAAAATTATCGGAATCTCTTCCATAGCAGGGGAACGTGGCCGAAAAGGAAATCCTGTTTACAATACATCCAAAGCAGCCCTTAACACGTATTTGGAAGCACTTCGCAATCGTTTGTCTGAATCCAATGTCCAAGTAACAACGATTAAACCAGGCTTCGTCATTACAGAAATGACAAAGGGACTCAAACTCCCAGAAAAAGGATTACTAAAAGCAATCACCGCAGAAGAAGCGGCTGAGAGAATTCGTAACATCGTTGCTCGAGGAAAAGATGAAGCATTTGTCCCAGGGATCTGGGCACTTGTAGGGCTTATCATTCGCAACATTCCCAATTTCATTTTTAAAAAACTGAGTATATAACATGGTCGCAAAAAAAACAAAATCCATTCCTGAGATTAAAGTTCCTAAAAAGGAAAAAGTGGAAGCATGGGGTATGAGTTCTTTTTCTTTATCTCCTGTATTTCGTCCGGAAACGGAAGAAGAAATCAAAGAACTTTTCGTTTGGGCCAACCAAACAGGCACCAAAGTTGCGTTACGCGGCGGTGGTTGTAGTTATGGTGATGCATCAACTAACACGGACGGAGTTGTTTTAGATCTAACTCATTTTAATAAAGTTTTGGATTTTAACCTGAAAACTGGTGTGATGACAGTTCAATCAGGAGCAAGGATCAAAGACCTTTGGGAAACGGGAATTGAAAATGGTTTTTGGCCACCCGTTGTTTCGGGAACTATGATGCCAACACTTGGTGGTGCTCTTTCCATGAACATACATGGAAAAAACAACTTCAAAGTAGGAACGATTGGTGAACATATCAAAGAATTTACCTTTCTTACTGCCAAGGGAGATATTTTAGTTTGTTCTCCTAAAAAAAATACAGATTTGTTTTATTCTGCGATTTCCGGCTTCGGGATGTTAGGTTGTTTTTTGACAGTCCAAATTAAAATGAAACCAATTTATGCCGGAAAAATGAAAATTGATCCAGTGTATGTCAGAAACTTTGATGAATTGTTCGCTTATTTCGAAGAACATTATAAAACTTCTGATTATTTAGTTGGTTGGATTGATGCCTTTGCTTCGGGAAAATCTTTGGGTCGAGGGCAAATTCATAAAGCCACCAACCTAAAAGAAGGTGAAGACCCTGACTTTCCTGGCAACTGTTTACTCGAAAGACAACACCTCCCTTCTCGCCTCTTCTATGTCATCCCGAAAAAGTGGATGTGGATCCTGATGCGTCCTTTTAGTTTTCATTTGGGCATGAGGCTGATCAATTTGGCAAAATGTATTGCGAGCATTCTCGTAAACAATAAAGCCTATTACCAAGGCCATGCAGAATATGCATTCCTTTTGGACTATGTTCCCAATTGGAAGTTTGTTTACAAACCAGGTGCAATGATCCAATACCAAGTGTTCATCCCAAAAGAAAACGCCAAACAAGCGTTTCGTGAAATTTTTACCATTTGCCAAGAACGTGGAATTGTAAACTACCTATCTGTTTTTAAAAAACACAAACCAGATCCGTTTTTACTCACTCACGCTGTGGATGGATTTTCTATGGCCATGGACTTTCCAGTCACGAAAGGTAACAGAGAAAAACTTTGGGCACTTTGTAAAGAGATGGATGAAATTGTTTTAAAACACAAAGGAAGATTTTATTTTGCAAAAGACTCCACCCTTCGCAAACGAGTGATGGAATCCTATTTTCCAAAAGACAATCTCAAAAGATTTTACTCTTTGAAGAAAAAATATGATCCAAAAGGAATTTTACAAACCGATCTTTACAAACGAGTTTTTTTAACAGAAAGCTAAGTTTTTAACCATGACCCAAACAAAAATGTTCCATCATTCTTGTTTGGGTTTTTTATACCCTAAAGTATGAAACATTGCAACCTAGTAGCAAAAACCCACAAGAGTATACAAACGAATTATATATTCATTTTTCTATACAAGTAATATGCTGCAGAAGTAAAAATCACTGGTGTCATCCACATTCCAATCCAAATGGGAAGGGCGCCATTTTCTGCTAAAGTTTTGGCAGTCGAATTCAAAATATAATACAACAAAACAACTGCTATGGTAAGACCAAGACTGGCAACACCTGCAGAACGTTTCGTGATGGCTCCAGCAAGTGCGCCGAGTGTGACAACCACAAAAGACATGAGCGGCATCGCAAATGCCATATGTTGTTGGATGATGACATTTCGAAAAGGAATCCCTTTGGTGATCCTTGATTCAATTTCATCAGCCAATTCAAAAAAATTCATCTCTTCTGGGTTTCGTATGGGTTTGGAAAAATAAGCTAAATCCTCTGGGAAGTCGTAAGTTTTTTCAGCGTATTTTGTTCTAGAAACAAGTTCTAAGTTTTCATTGAAACGAACTTCTTCTGCATCATACAAAACCCAACTATGAGGAGATGGAATGAATTTTGCCTTTTGAGAAGATACTGTGTACGTAGGATGCCCATCGGGAGTGATTTCAATATAATTGAATCCACCTTTGACAGTATTATCTTTTTCATCGATCCAATAGACGTAATAGAATCCTTTTTTGCCTTTGATATGCAATTGGTAGACAAAATCTATCAACCGATTGGAACCCTTTGCCATAATGCTATATTCAATTTGGGCTCTTTTGTTGGCGGGGATCACCACGGTTTGTCCGAACAAAGTCATAATGAGCCACATGGAAATCCCAAAGAATAAAATGGGTGTGATGATACGAATAAATGATACTCCTGCCACCATCATGGCAACAAGCTCTTTGTTTACACTAAACTGACCGATTACAAAACAAACAGAAAACATCAAAGCAGGTGCAACTACTTGATCCACCATGGACGGCAAGGAATACAAAACATGCAAATATACATGCACTTGGTTTACCTTGGAAGAAACTAAATACTTCATCACATCTGTGAATTTATAAATCACAATCATAGATGTTAACATGATGAGAGTACCAATAAAGGTTTTGAAAAAATCTAAAAATAAATAGCGGTCTAATGTTCGAAAAGGGATAAATTCTCTTTTGAACCAGAAAAATGGAGTTAACAACAAATTCATAAAATTTCCAAAAGTAACATACTCATATCGTCGGAAATTCGTTTTGCCGAAAATGACATGGAGTCCTCATATAGAGCATTCAAAAATTCTTCACCTTTTTTGTCAGAATGATTTTTTATGGATGTAAACAAATGTTCGTCTCCGTAAATCTCACCGGCCTCATCAAAAACTTCTAAAATTCCGTCGGAATAGAGTAAAATACGGTCTCCCGAATTTGGTGTGATTGTAAAATCTTTTAAATTAGGCTTTAAAAAGGAAACAATCAAAGTTCCCATTCCTTCCATAAACTTTGGACCTGTTTCCTTTTCGATTCGGATGAGAGGTGGATGGCCAGCAATGGAATACTGAATTTCTTTTGTATTTGTATCAACAAAGAGCACACAAGCGCTGATATGATTATTGGGAACTAACTCTTGCAAGTCGCTATGAATTGACCTCAAACAAACGGATGGTTCATTTTGATTTCCGTGAATTTTAAAAGCAAGGACAGCCATCGCAGAAACCATTGCCGAAGCAATTCCATGCCCAGACACATCTGCAAAAAAAAGTGCTAATTTGCCGTCTTCTCTTTGCAAATAACTAATGGCATCCCCACCGACTTGGCCAAATGACCTAAAAAAAGAATGTAGGCGAATTCCTTTTGTTTTAGGCCACTCGGTAGTGACTAAATTGGATTGAGTTTCGTTTGCCATTTCAAGTTCGTTTAACATACGATCCTGAAATCCTTTGAGTTTGGATTCTGAAATTCTTAGTTTTTCAACAGAGCTAAGGCGAATGTTTAGCGTGAGATAGGATACAAGAGCCGGTGTGATGATAGACGAAAGGTAAAGAGGTAAATCCACTTGTGGTTCTTTTGTATAAATTCCAATGACAATCCCTGCAGAAGTTACTGTCCCCAAATAAGAAACAAGAGACCGGCGATCAACAAAACTCACTCCAATACAAGATAAAACCAAAATCATTCCGACCAGATAACCAATGTAAAGTGAATTCCAATACAAAAGAACGAGAGAATGAGCACTCATCGTATAAAAGAAAAAAAGCATAATGGGTTGGATTTGATTCCGTACCCTATCAGAAAAGTAAGTGGCAATAAAAAAACTTAAAGTAACCGAAGCATGTAAAACACGAATCCATTTAGGATCATACAATCCTAATTCGTCAATGGGTGCAAAAATTCCAAAACCGATAAAAGTAAAAAAAACAACGAGGCAAATTCGTGAAATTTTCATCACCTCATCATCAAGTTTAAATCGATCTTGGAAGGAAGATTTTTTCATACCAAATGATTGGATCCAAATTTTGTTTTAAAATGTTCAGGAAGGGCCGATGGTTTTTGTAATTCGAAATCAAACCAAACAAAGGCAGCATTTCCTGTTAATACACATTCTTCGTTTTCATTCCACATAGAACAAATCACAGTAAAAGCTCTGGAAGAAATGGAATCCACTTCCAAAGTGATTTCTAAGGTAGCAGGAAAAACAACTTGTTTGCGGTAGTCCATGTCAAGATGTGTTAACACAGGCCCGGCTTTTACGGGTTTTAATGGAGAGTCCCACAATCCCTCTTTTGTAAAATAATCCGCCCTTGCAGATTCAAAGTATCTAACGTACGTTACATTGTTTACGTGACCAAAGGCATCCATTTCACCCCAAACAACTTGTTGGGTAAATTTATGTTTATATTTGATTGGTTTAGGCATGTGTTGTTACCGAACTTCAAATAAAGAAAGAGATAAAACTTTACCATCTCTATCTTTTACTTGCAAACGATATTCTCCCTTCTTTGGTTCCCAGAGGTATGGACCTCCTACAGACCCAATCTTTTCATCGTTTAAATAATAAGAATAGGAAACATCGTAAGAACTGAAAGTAAAGAGGATTTTTTGGCGCCCCAAAGGAATGTCTGGATCCAATGCAAAGATACTTCCATTCACAGGTGTCAGGATTCTTGTCGCTTTGGTCCTCTCTATCCTACTTTCTTTAGACAAGGACGAATCGGGAATCAAGTCTGATGAAATTTCCTCTTTCGGTTTTTTTAATTTGGAACCAAGCGACTCATGGAATAAATCCATTGTCTCTCGCCACACGGGAGCTGCACCAGTGATTCCCGAAACATCTAACATAGGACTTCCCGTTGGATTACCTACCCAAACTCCTACGGTATAAACTTCCGAATAACCGATACACCAATTGTCTCTCATATCTTGACTGGTTCCGGTTTTTACAGAAGTATAATAAGCAGTGGATAAAAAATTATCCCAACCGAATCCGAGTGACCTAGCTTCCCTATCCGCAAGGATTTCCGATACCAGATAACTTGTTTTAGGTGAAAAGACTTGTCTAGAATTTGATGGAACATCGGAAAGTTCAAATTTTAAATCAGAATACAGACCATCGTTAGCCAAAGTTCTGTAGGCGTTGGTTAATTCCAAAAGTGTGATATCAGCTGTCCCAAGAGCCAAAGAGGGCCCATAAAATTCAGGATACCGAAGCCCCGTGATTCCCAATCGTTCCAAAACCAAAATGAACTCGTTTATATCGAGAAATGACAATGCACGGATGGCAGGAATATTTAAGGAAGAACCAAGGCTTTCGCGAACAGACACATTGCCCTTATATGATTTATCATAATTTAACGGACGATAGATTCCTTGGTAAACGGGAATACCCACCGGCGAATCAGAAAGGATGGAATCGGGTGTCAGTTTATTTTCTTCAAAGTTCTCTGCATAAACAAAAGGTTTTAAGGTAGATCCCACTTGTCTTTTGCTCCGAATGAGATCCAATTTAGATACAGAACTTTCTTCACCAATATTAGGAACATAAACCAAAACTTGGCCTGTGCGATTCTCGATGACAATCACTGCCCCATCTTTTACATTTTTATCAGCGAGGGTTTTGACATTGCGTTTTAAAATCTCTTCTACTTTTCTTTGAAAGTTTAAAGATAAGGAAGACATAAACTCCGAATTATTTTTTTCCTCAACTTTGTTTTTTTTCGCAAATGAAAAATCCAAAATAGTTTTTGTATAAAGAGGAACAAAGGATGGGTATTGGGGATAATCCAAATTTCGAAACAAACTTTCTCTCACAAGCCGAGAAATTGATTCACAATCATCAATCCCATCTCTTTCTTTTTTTAACAAACAAACCCGTTTGATGACTTTTTCAATTGGACTTTGAGGGGACCGGATGAGTGCAGATAGAACATAGGTTTCGTTAGGTGTTAAAGACTCAGGGGATTTTCGAAATAAACCCTTACTTGCAGAACTGATTCCTTTTAATTCCCCTCTAAAATAAATCAAATTGATATAAGCAGTAAAAATTTCTTCTTTAGACCAGGTTTCCTCTAATTCCACGGCTCTTTGGATTTGTTTTAATTTTTGAAAGATTGTTTTTCTTTTGGATGAAGAAGATTTTAATTCAGGATCTAAAAGAGAAACTAGTTGCATAGTGATTGTGGATCCACCGCGTAACGATGGTCCAGTGAGGTTTCCCCAAAAAGAAGAAATAAGTGCATTGGAATCAATGCCTTTATGTTCAAAGAAACGTTTGTCTTCTGCATGAACTACAGAGTCGATGAGGAACTTGGGAAGTCTATCGTAATCGGTCCATTCTTCCGATCGGAAATCTTTTCGGGTTCGGTATCTTTGGATGAGTTCTCCACTCCTATCAAACACTTGTATATCGGAAGGGATATATTCTGATTTGACTTCTTTGTATGTTGGTAAGGACCAAAGAGTGGAACTAGAAAATAGAAATCCTATGATGAAAAAAAAAGAAACGAATGTATTCCGTGTGAATCCGAAAAAAGAATTCTTTTTTTTACGGATCGGAAGTCTCGGCATTTTCATAACCTGTTTCAATGATCAAATGACTTCCATACTCTCTCACTTTATGTGGGAGATCCGCCCAAATTTTTGTTGTGGGTTGGTGTTCCGGTATTTGGCATAAAATTAAAAAAGGTTTTTTTAAAGCGACACAAAAGGTATATAAACCTTCCAACATCTCTTTCATTCTTGTGGGAGTTTCCGACCAATAGGTGTAAGGTGGATCCAAATAAAAAATATAAGCAGACTCGTCACCCAACTCCCACTTTAATGCATGTTTGGTTGCGTCTTTTCGAAATAATTGCACTTGGGTTAGTCCTCGAAAAAGTGAATGGAGTTGCCTAAACCGAGTTTGGTCTAATTCATAAGTCAGGAGTCTATGAACGGAAAGGCTATAGGCTTCCGCAGAAATTTGTCCACTACCAGCAAAGTAATCACAAAACAAAACTGAATCAAAACCAAGACCCCAGGAAAGTAGGCGAGAGTCCATCAGTGAGAAAATTGCTTTTTTGACGAGGCTATTAGTAAAATTCAAATGACCCGATACATCGGATGGTGCTGGGATTTCTTTTCCCTTCCACTTTCCTTGTGATACACGCAGGCCTTTCATTCATTTACCCGAGGATTTGATTTCTTCTAGTTGCGATAACACCTGTTTGGAGGGTGAATTCGACTCAATTTCAGAGAAAACTTTTTTGGCTTCTGATTCATTTTTTAGATCCATAAGACCAAGTCCGTATAAAAGAAGGGCATCATTGTATTTGGGACTTTGTTTTCCTGACTTTTGGAATTCTTTTCCCCATTCAACGAGTAAATCCGATTCACCAAAAACAAGTGCCCTTTCCATAAACAAATAAATTGCGTTCCAGTAGTGTGTCGACGATCGAAAGTTAGGTGGAGCATCTTTCACCACCTTCGTTTTCAGTTGGGCCCAATTCTCTTCTGTAGAAACATAGAGGAAAAAAATCCGAGGATCCTTCTCTCCCTCAGGTCCATTTAAGTATTGTAAGGACTGTTTGGAGACAGTGGCGTAATTTCCTTTTTTAAATTCTGTATAGAGGGTTGAAAAACCAGAGGCTTCGCCCCAAAGGAGCGAAGGTAGAATCAAAAAACCAAAAATATACTGAAAATAAGACAAATTACAGTTCGGTGATATTCGAAGATCCGCACATAGGGCAGATCAATTCCCAAGAATCGAGGTATTCGTCCTCCCCCTCGGCTTCCCAACGGTGGTCACAATCCTCACAAGCATACGTTACGACGTCTTCGTTGAGGCTATCCGCATCGAATTCGTCATCATCTAAAAAGTCATCTTCCATACCCTTCCCACTAAATCACAAAGAAAAAGCCGTGTCAAGTGGGCAGGGCAAAAAAAAATGGGAACAAACGATGGCGATTTACTCCCGGTACGAACCGCACAGAAAGAAGAAATCAAAGGCACCGCTATTTCTATTGGTTTTAGCGCTTGGTCTATCCGTGTTAGGGTTTACCTATAGAAAAGAAATTTATTTTCTTTTTGCAAAAGACCAAAGTGTCAGAGCGGAAAAAACCAAAGAAAAAACAATCGAACTCTGGAAATCAGGAAATCTGAAAGAAAAAGATATAGAAGATTTCCAATCCATTGCCACAACCTATTCGGAAAAAGATCCAACGGATCCTGTTGCTTTCCATTTGATTGCAAGGAGTTTGTTTTGGAATTTATATCGAATCGGAATTTATTTTGATCATGATAGTTTGATCTTACATTTAGGATCTGAATTCCAAAACTTCATCGGAAGTTCCGTTTTAGCTGATTCCACTTTGGATTCTATATTCTGGAATGCGAGGACTGCAGAATCTTTTTCTTCTTCTCCATTTTCCGATTGGGAAAACAATAAAGTATTATTGTTCCTAGGCGAAACACACCGCCAAGTCAAACGACCACAAGTTTTGGTTAACGAATATGGAAATTTGGATCGTTCTAAACTATCCCCAGAATTCCAAACTGTTTATATTTGGTTACTCACCTTTAATACGATGTTAGCTGGTGATGCACAAGGGCTCGACAAACTCATTACCATTACCAAAGACCCCGCTTACAAAGCCGGAATCCAATTCACACCAAGAGAAGAAAACTTTTTACGTGGGCTTGGGAAATTTTATAAAAAAGATTATGTTGGTGCATTGTCTCTACTCAGGCAAGCCAAGTCCAATAACCCAGACCGAATTACAGAAACTTCCATCATCACAGAAGCCACAATCTTTCACTTACAAAATCTTTCGCAAAAAGGGATTGATCTCTTAGAAGATTTTTACCTTTCTTCTGGCAAAAAAAATCCTGAGATCCCACTTCTTGTCGCAAAAATGGTTTCTGAAAAACCTGGAACCAAAACGAAATTGGATTTAACACCGGAAAAAAAAGAATGAAAGTTTTCCCTATTTCATTTTCTAATTTTTTTTCTAAACCTTTGGAAAAACGCCTAACAGTTGCAATTTTCTTTTCTGTGACTTTTGTCGTTTTTTTTTCACAATGTGGATTGTTTTACAAAGGTGTGCCCAAAGCAGGTGAATTCTGTTATGTGCTGACAAAACCACCTGAATGTTTGTATGTGGACTTCGAATCCAAAAAACTAACTTGGAATGATGTGGAATATACTTTGGAAGAAAAACTTCGTATGGATTATTTTTTTAAATCCAACGGAGAATTGTATGAACTCACAGTTTCCACTGTCAATCGAGTGGAATTAAAAAATTTAACTACAAAAAACTTTAACCAATTCTATATGAGAAAAAAAGATAAGTTTGTAGAAATTCCAACACCGGGCGCCAAACATGAGTAAATCGATTGAAGAAATTCAAAAAGAAATTATAGCTGAGTTTGCTGATCTAACCGACTGGGAAGAAAAGTTCCAATACCTTATTGAGTTAGGTGAAGAACTTCCACCCTATCCCGATGAAAAACGAACAGAAGAATATATAGTCCCTGGTTGCCAGTCTCGAGTTTGGGTCGCACCAAAATTAGAATCAGGAAAATTAGAATTTGATGCTGATAGTGATACTGCTTTGACAAAAGGTCTTATCGCGATTTTGATACGGGTATTTTCGGGACAATCTCCAAAAGATATAGCGGATGCCTCACTAGGTTTTATTGAAGAAGTAGGTCTTGCCAAGTTTCTTTCGATTTCAAGAAGAAACGGATTATTCTCTATGGTACAAAAACTAAAAGGATACGCAGAAAAAGTTTAATCCCTTTCTTTTTTCCTTTGCAATCTGTAACAACCTCGCATAGAATTCTGAAACGAATCTGAACTAGGAATTCTATGAAACGAAGCCTTATCTTTCTACTTTTATTAACCTTTGTACATTGTGGCAAAGACCTTTCTCCTTTTGGTGGTGAACCAGAAGTAACCACTCTCAAATCCCGATTAAAACCAGAATGGCCAAATCCCAACTGGAAAGTTGTTTCTCCTGAGTCCGTTGGCGTTTCCTCCAGCAAACTAGGATTAGTAGAAGAATATGCTTTTACAAGAACTGGTGATGAAGCAGATAGAAAAGGCAGAAGAACTGATGCTCTCGTTATTTTGAGAAATGGAAAACTCATTTATGAAAAATACGCAAGGAACTTTTCCGAAGACAAAGTACATTTAACTTGGTCTGTTTCTAAAAGTATTTTACAAACCATGTATGGAATCGCAGTCAAACAAGGTCTTGTTAAGTTAGACGATCCTGGTTATTATCATTATGAACCACTTAGCCGCGATGAAGCTCACAAAAAAATTACCATCAGGCACCTTCTCAATATGTCCTCAGGACTTGCCGCCGAAGAAGGATACGAAAGTGGCCCACTTAAATCTTCTGTGATCGCTATGTTGTATACCAGAGGCCGCAAAGATATGGGCACATTCTGTAGTGGACTTCCTCTCCGTGCAGAACCAGGAACCCAAGTTTATTATTCCAGTTGTGATACCAATATCCTTTCTGCCATTCTCAAAAAAGTTTACGGGGCAGAAGAATACGACAAACTTCCTTTCGAAAAAATCTTCAAACCTCTCGGAATCACAAATGTAACCTTCGAAAGAGATGGATCAGGGACTTATGTTGGTTCTTCTTATCTTTATATGACAGCCAAGGACTTGGCAAAAATTGGATATTTGTATTTGAATGATGGGATTTGGAACGGCGAACGTTTGTTACCCGAAGGTTGGGTGCAGTTCACAAGAACTCCTGCTCCAGGATATAAAACCACACCATATTCCGAGGACTTAGCAGAAGACAATTACACTGCCCACTGGTATGCCAACACTGGTGTTCCCGAAAGAGGAATCCACGAACCTTGGCCAGATGCCCCAAAAGATACGTTTGCCGGACTTGGCCACTGGGGACAAATGTTGTATGTAATTCCCAGCCTTGATTTAATCATTGTTCGGTTTGGCGATGATCGAGAAAAGGCATTCATCAAAAATGATTTTTTAAAATTAGTGAAAGAGTCTGTAATTCGGTAACCTTATGAAAAGAAAAATTTCTGTGATCCTTTCTTTGTTATTTTTATTTATTTTGTTTTGGGCACAATGGAACTGGAAACATCTCTCTAGTTTTCCATCCATCATCTCAAGTTTTTATTCGAAAGAATATTGTAGTTGTTACTTTGTGATGCAACTTTCCGAAGATCAGTGCCATGACTTTGCTCGCCAGTGGGTTCCTATTAGTGAATTCAAACTGGATAAAGACAATATGTCAGTGACTGTCAAAGGACTCGGGAGAACCAATACAGCCAAATATCTCTCTAAAGAATACGGTTGTACTCTTGTGACAGAATAAAGTAAAAACTAACGATAATAACGAATTCCAGGAAAGATGAAGTTAATTCCAAAGATTAGTCCTTTTGCTTTGACTTCTTCTGGAACAGGGCCAAAATTTTGGCCTCGGATGGAATCCATACAAGCCTGGTCGACTACGACCTGGCCTTGTGATGTCACCAAACGAACATCCAACACTTGACCTTGTTCGCTTAACATAAATAAAACTTTGGTTTCCCCTTCTTTGATTCCCTCTCTTGCTACTATACCTGCCATATCTCGGTACGCATAGTTCCCACCACCTGGTGGTGCAAAAGATTCCTCAATTCGTTTTAACATGTTTTTGAAATAATAATAACCTGCTAATTGTTTGGTGGGAATTGTCAGGGCTTTGGCCCCGTCCCATCGAAATAAAAAGTCTTGTTGGAACCTATAGTTAAAAGGAATTTTTGTCATTTGCCCAGAACTTGCGGACTGGTTCGGACTTTCTTCTGCATTGGAATTGGTTTTTGGATCTGCTTTAAAAATCCCTACTTCAAAAAGTTCTTCTTCTTTGGATTGTTCTGATTTGGGTTGGGCTTTGCTTGGAGTGGAAGCAGAACTTCCCATAATGAATTCACGAAATTGTGTGAGAGTATGAAATCCTTGTTTTTCGGTAAGTCCACCACCTCCCGACGAATCTTTGTTAGAGAGAGCTTTGTACTCATCTTTTTTATCAGGGTTGATGAACTGTTGTTCTACAAGAACTTCGTAAATTTTTTCTTGTTCTTTCGGCCCTAACATTTCTGCGGCTTGTTCTTCCGCCAACATCTTCCAAAGCATATTCCTGGTGATAAGGTGTGCGAGTACAAAGGATACAATGAGGATGACAAAGGTGAAGGCGAAGAAAAGTCTTCGTTCCCCTTCTTCTTTTTCAGGTAACCGGAAATCAAAAGAGAGTTGGGCCATTTTCGCGATTTTCCCCGATATTTCCAGTATACACAATTCCCAAATGTTCGTAAGCTTTTTTCGTAGCCACTCTTCCTTGGGGTGTCCGGTCAATAAGACCCACTCTGACAAGAAATGGTTCGTATGTGTCTTCTAAAGTGCGTTCTTCTTCACCGAGCACCACAGCGATGGGTTTGATTCCCACAGGCCCACCACCATAACGGTGGATGAGGATGTCCAAAATTTGACGGTCCACGGCATCTAGGCCCAAATGGTCGACGCCCATCCTTTCAAAAGCAAACTTACAAGTTTCTAAACTTACGGAACTTTCGTTTCGAACTTCCGCAAAGTCCCGAACTCGTTTCAAAAGATGATTCGCAATCCTTGGGGTTTTGCGGCTTCGTTTTCCAATCTCAAGAGCCACCCCTTCTCCCAGAGAAACACCCAGTAGTTTTGCCGAACGATCCACGATGATTTGCATTTCCCCATCGGTATAAAAATCAAGTTTCAGATGGATTCCAAACCTTGTTTTCAATGGTTCGCTGACAAGACCTGAGCGAGTGGTGGCACCAACGAGTGTAAAGGGTTGGAGTTGGATCTGGAGGGCATTGGCAGTAACACCCTCTCCCACCACAAGGTCCACAAAGAAGTTCTCCATCGCAGGATAGAGTAACTCTTCTTGTTTTTTGATAAAGCCGTGGATTTCGTCGATAAAGAGGACTTCGTTGGTTTTGAGTAAAGTTAAGAACCGAACAAGATCTGCACCTTTTGAGATGGCAGGAGCGGATGTGGGAGTAAAGGCCACTGCCAGTTCATTGGCAATGATATTGGCAAGTGTGGTTTTGCCAAGGCCAGGAGGGCCGGATATGAGAACATGGTCGAGGGGGCTCTTTCGTTTGCGAGCCGCCTCTACGTAAACCGAGAGATTGGCCAGAACCTCTTTCTGGCCGATAAATTCGGACAATTTAGTAGGGCGAAGGCTAGGTTCATCTTCGCCCGGTTGGATCCAATCTTCTCTTAAACTCACCTCAATTGGGTTTCTGCTCTGGAGTGATGGAAGTCAAGATTTCATTTTTATTTCGGATGATTTTTATCTCGATTGGTTTTCCAGTTTTGGAAGATCTCACAAAACTAACGAGTTCTTCTGGTGTTTGGATTTGTTTTCCGCCGATTTCCACAATCACATCAAATAATTTTAAACCCGCTTTGTCTGCAGGAGATCCTTTCATGATTTGGCGGACAACAGCACCTTTATTGTCTTTCAGTTTGAGTTGTTCGATGTATTTTTCATTGACCGGATCAAGTCCGACACCAATCCAAGGGCGGGTGACTTTTCCATTGGTTTTGATTTCCTCAGCCACACGTCTTGCTTCATTGATGGGGATAGCAAATCCAATTCCTTCTGATCCACCGGATTGACTCACAATCAAACGGTTGATTCCAATCACTTCGCCTCGGATGTTGAGAAGAGGACCCCCACTATTTCCTTGGTTGATGGCAGCATCCGTTTGGATATATGATAAACCGGAAGCATCAATTCCCCCACGTTGGATCGCAGAAACCACACCCACAGTAAACGATTGTTCAAATCCAAGAGGAGCACCAATGGCAATCGCCCAGTTCCCGACTCGCACTTTTTGCGAATCACCGATCAAACTAGGAGTCAGTGTTCCTTTTGGTGCATCGATTTTTAATAAAGCAATATCAGCAGTTTCATCTGCCCCAATGAGTTTCGCTTCGAATTCTTTTTTATTTTTCAACTTCACTGTAAACTTATCCATGTTTTGAATCACATGGTGGTTGGTCATAATATAACCGTCTTCGTTCAAAACAATCCCTGAACCAAGACCATATTGTTTTTGTTTCATCACTTGACCCGAACCACCTGAACGTCCAAAAAATTGATCAAAGTATGGATCGGAAAAAGGATGAATTCTTACATTCACTGTCCTTTCGGTTGCAATGGAAACTACACTTGGTGAAACGCGGTCAAAAACTTCTTGGAAAGCATCTTCTAAAGCAACTGCCTGGGTTTGGGCCGGTGATAATTTTTCCCCACCGTCTGCTTTGAGCTGCAAAGGGTTCTCGGAAGAATTTCCGCATGTGAGGATGGGTGACAAAAATGTTCCCAACAGTAAAAAACTAAATGCAATGGCAACGTAACGTAATGGATTCGATTTTTTAAAAGTCATAGATAACAGGCACTCTCTCCTTGTATATAAGACCCCAGAAGATTCAGGAAAGTTCTCATTTCTTGGGATCGTTTTTTTACAAAAAAACTTGAACATTTTGTTCCAAACCAAACTAGTCTTAGTATGGCAAAACGAGTTTTGATTCCCCTCTGTCCTGGCTTTGAAGAAATGGAAGCCATCATCCTCATTGATGTTTTGAGAAGAGGAAATGTAGAAGTTGTCTCAATTGGAAAATCAAAAGATCCCATCCTTGCTTCTAGAAAAACTCTGCACTTAGCAGATAAAATTTTTTCGGAAATCGTTCCCAGTGAATTTGATGCCATCCTACTCCCAGGAGGACTCGAAGGAACCAAACAACTGATGAAGGACCCAGAAATTAGTAAGATTCTAAATTCCTTCCAAACAGAATCTAAAATGATTGGTGCCATTTGTGCGGCTCCAAATGTCCTCCGAAATTTGGACATCATCTCAGGGGAGGATCCTTATACAGCTTTTCCTTCTCCCGAAGATTTGGCAAAAGGAAAAGGCGGAAAGTATACGGGAGAAAGGATTGTTTCACATAACAATATCCATACGAGCATTGGTCCTGGTTCTGCTTTTGAATTTGCTTTGTTTATTTTGGAAAGATTAGAAGGAAAAGAAGTGATGGAAAAAGTGAAGGTTGGTTTGCAACTCCCTAAAAATGAAATTTAGTTTTCCAAACAGTAAGAATGGAATAAAATCTTAGTTAGTCGGTGGGTTCTCGTTCCTCTACCAATGAAAGAACTGCTTTTTCCTCAGAATCAAATACTTCCAAATGGCTCTCCATTCCAGTAAGTTTAAAAACCTTTGCTACCGATCCATGTACACTACATACCTTCAAATTTCCATGGTATTTTTTGAGTTTGTACATAGCAGTGACGAGCGTCCCAATTCCCGAACTATCCATAAAGGGAACCTTTTCTAAGTTCACCACAATTTCATATTGGTGTTTGCGCATCTTATCATCCAGAATGTCTTTCAATTCTTTTGCATTGTACAAATCAACCTCACCCTCAATGGTAATGATAGCGACTTGATGGGATGATTTTTCGTGGATGATCATTTGTAATTAGTTTGCACTTCGAATGAGAATGAAAAGTCAAAAATTACATTCGAAAGACACCAAATGGTTTTCTTTCTTCTTTCCTTCGGCTGAGAATAGACAATGCCCTTCCCAAAACTTTCCTAGTATCGGCAGGATCAATGATTCCATCATCCCAAAGCCGAGCCGAACTATACACTGCCGAAGACTTCTTTTCATAATCTTCTAAAATTGGTTTTTTAAAAGTGGATTCTTCGTCTGCCTGAATGGATTCACCCGCTGCTTCCTTTTGGTCTTTTTTGACTGTCCAAAGAACATTGGCGGCTTGTTCTCCTCCCATGACTGAAATTCGTGCATTGGGCCACATCCATAAAAATTCCGGAGCAAAGGCACGACCGCACATTCCATAGTTTCCTGCACCATAAGATCCACCAGTAACAATCGTTAGCTTGGGGACTGTAGTTGTAGAAACGGCATTGACCATCTTCGCACCATCACGAGCAATTCCATTGTTTTCGTATTTTTTCCCCACCATAAATCCTGTGATGTTTTGTAGGAATAAAAGTGGAATCCGTCTTTGGTCACAAAGTTCAATAAAATGAGAGGCTTTGAGCGCTGACTCAGAAAACAAAACTCCATGGTTGGCAATGATACCTACTGGGTATCCGTATACCTCAGCAAACCCTGTGACGAGGGTTGTGGCATATAGTTTTTTGAATTCATGAAATCTAGAACCATCTACAATCCTTGCAATGATTTCTCTTGGATCGTATGATTTTTTAGAATCCCTTTCGATGATTCCATAAATTTCCTCTGTTGGATACAAAGGTTCTTCTGTTTCTTTAGGAAGAGTCTCTGATTTTATATTTAGGTTTTTTACAATAGAACGAGTGATTTCTAAAGCATGGAAATCATCCTCTGCATAGTGGTCTGTCACTCCTGACACACGGCAATGTACGTCTGCACCACCTAACTCTTCACCAGTGACCACTTCACCAGTTGCAGCTTTGACAAGCGGAGGACCACCAAGAAAGATGGTTCCATTTCCTTTGACAATCACAGATTCATCGGACATCGCAGGAATATAGGCACCCCCTGCCGTGCAAGACCCCATAACGACCGCTATCTGAGAAATTCCTTTGGCACTCATCCTTGCTTGGTTGAAAAAAATACGACCAAAATGGTCTTTGTCCGGAAATACTTCATCTTGCATGGGTAAAAAAGCCCCACCAGAATCCACCAAGTAAATACAAGGAAGAGAATTGTTTTCGGCAATCTCTTGAGCACGAACATGTTTTTTGACTGTAAGAGGATAATAAGTTCCACCTTTGACCGTTGCATCATTGGCAACAATCATACAATCCACACCTTCCACTTTCCCGATCCCTGTGATGATACCTGCGGAAGGAACGGGATCGGGATATACCCCTTCTCCAGCAAGACCACAAACTTCCATAAACTCGGTTCCAACATCAATGAGTTCGGCAATTCTTTCTCTTGCAGTCAGTTTGCCTCTTGATTTGTGTTTTTCTAAAGCCTTACTACCGCCACCTAACTTTACATTTTCGATAACTTTTCGAATGGGGACTAAGGTTTCTAAGTATGCCGTTCGATTGGCCACAAATTCGGATGTGTTCGGGTTCGTCTTAGATATGATTCTTTCCATATTATTCCTTGTTTTGTTTGTTGAAATGGAAGGTTTTGGTTTTTTTATGCGAGAAGGAATCTACAAAGTAGTGAAGTTTTTCAAATATGGCTTCTGGACATTCTTCCATAGGAAGGTGTTTGGCTGGTAAAAAAACTAAGCTACTTGTCCTAAGCGTTTCTTTCATGTATTCGGTTTGGTTGGGAGAAATACGGAAGTCTTCCTCACCAATATAAATTTGGCGAAGACCCACGAAATTTTTAGCACCTTCTTCTATCTCACGCAAAGCATGAGTAGATCGATCTACATTACGAACAAATTCTAAAGTGTTTTTGCGAGCTTTCCCTTCGAATAACAAATGATACATTGTCTTCTCCCATTCAAAGGCAAGTTGGTGTGTTTTTTTCACGAGGAATAGTTTATAAAACAAACGAAGAAAGGGTGGGCGAAATAAAAATGAAAAAACTTCTCCAACTAACGGCAAACGGAGGAAATGAAGAGGAAAATAAAAACGAAATTTAGGTAAGTTCATAAACCCACCTAAAATAGATAAAGATTTATACTGGTTTGCATGTTCCTTAAAAGTAAAACAAAGAATTGGAAGTGCATAATCGAAAGCCACAACATGAACCTTTTTGTCACCAACCACTTTCTCCAAAAAAGGTGCTAAATAATGAGCTTGGAGCCGATGAGAAAGTGGTCCATCCGGTCTTGTGCTAAAGCCAGTTCCCAAAAAATCAAGCGCAATCACTCGATAATGATTCGACAACAAACTCACCAACTTGCGATAGTTATACGATGTTGTCAAAAAACCAGGAAGGAGGAGAATGATTTCCTCACCTTTCCCTTCATCTAAATAGAAAAAACGTAAGTCATCAATTTCTACTGTTTTTCCAGAATTGATATGTTCTAACAAACTGGGTGTCATGTTCACTCCGTAAGACTTCCGTATAATTTTCTCAAATACTCTTCTTCGAATTCAAAAAGATTCATCCCACGTCGTGCCATGATTTTTTTGGTATCAAAAAGATACTCTTCGAGACGGTAACGCCCGCCTGGCCTTATCCAAGTGAATGCAGGCACATACCCTTGGATTCTGGATTCAACGATATTACTAGCAATGTCAAAAACAGTTCCCGTATTTGACATCACACCAATCGCCAATTTCGTAAAGGGACCAATGAGAGAACCAAACTTTATGGTTCCTGTGTTGATTAGCGAATCACCGATTTTTAGTTTCACAATTCCATAATTGTTTTTTAAATCACTGGTTGTAGATAAAGCACCTAGGTTTACCCATGTGGAAACAAAACTATGCCCAAGGAAACCTTCATGGTGTTTGTTGGTATAATCTAAAATGATAGAATTTTCTACTTCCCCACCAATTCGACATTGGTTTCCGATGAGACATCCACCAGTGATCCGAGCGTTATCGATTTGTGAATCTCTTCCAACAAAGAGTGGTCCTTCTAAAAAACTAAAAGAGGAAATTTTGACTCCATCTTCAATGAGGATGGGCCCATCTGTTGTATCAAAAACAACGCCAGGGTAGATGGTAGCCCCAGGATGAATGTAAAGGTGTTTCTCCTTTCCAACAATATGAAAACCTGATTGTTTTGCTTTGTATTTTTGGCGAAACCGTTTCCAATCTTTTTCCAATGTCAATGTATCTTCAATGATAGAAGTAACAGTACCTAAAAGTTCCCAAGGTAAATAGGAATCAGAACTGTAAATTGAATCAAAAGATTCTAGGTTTGCAGGCAAAACATGAGGATACCGATTGAAGATTAGTTTTTCAAATTCCGGACTGGGCCCTTTATAATAAATCTTTGCTCCAGGGTATTTCCGTTCTAATTTTTCAAGTAAGGTGATACCACCCAAATTCCATTCAAAAAATGAATGAAACCTGGACAAAGGTTCAAGAGACGGATTTCTTTTGGAATCGTCAAGTAGAAGGTTCACTGTTTACTCCACAGTTACAGATTTCGCTAAGTTTCTTGGTTGGTCCACATTACATCCCCTAAGGATTGCTATGTGGTAGGATAACAGTTGTAACGGGATGACGGCAAGTAAAGGAACAAGAGCATCCGCAGTTCTCGGAATTTCAAAGGTATAGTCTGCCATAGATTTTATGTCAGTATCCCCTTCCGTTACGATGGCAATCACCTTTCCTTTCCTGGCTTTGACTTCCTGGATATTGGAAATTACCTTTTCATACGATCCATCTTTTGTAGCAATAAACACAACAGGCATGTCTTCATCAATAAGAGCAATTGGTCCGTGTTTCATTTCTGCAGCAGGATATCCTTCTGCATGGATATAAGAAATTTCTTTAAGTTTCAGTGCACCTTCCAATGCTACAGGGAAATTAAACCCACGTCCCAAATAAAGGAAGTTAGACGCACGGTAATAATGTTCTGAAATGTTGCGGATGTCATCATCTTTTGTTAGAATTTTTGCTACCTTATCAGGGATCGAATCCAATTCAAGGAGCAGGGTTTGGTAATCAGATAAAGAGATGGAACCTTTTTTTAACCCTAAATACAAAGCCATCATGGTAAGGATTGATACTTGGGATGTGAATGCTTTAGTGGAAGCCACTCCAATTTCAGGGCCTGCATGTAAATAGGCTCCGGCATGAGAGGCACGAGCAATGGAAGAACCTACCACATTACAAACTCCAAAGATCAATGCTCCTTTGGACTTAGCAAGTTCAATGGCAGCAAGAGTATCAGCAGTTTCTCCCGATTGAGAAACAGCAATGACCACATCTCTTTCTGTCACGATGGGATTACGATAACGAAACTCGGATGCGTATTCTACTTCTGTAGGAATTCGAGCCAGGTCTTCAAATAAATACTCACCGATAAGACCCGCATGCCAGGAAGTACCACAACCAACAAGGATCAAACGATCCGCATTTAAAAATCGATTCAAATACTGGTCAATCCCACTTAGGAACAAGTGGTGTTCCCGAGAGACAAGACGTCCTCGCATGGCATCACGAACAGACTTAGGTTGTTCGAAAATTTCTTTTAACATAAAGTGTGGGTATCCACCCTTCTCTATGTCTTCCAAATCCAATTCTAATTTTTGAATGAATGGAGTTTTGGTTACGTTTTCTAAGTTTTTTACAACTAGACTTCCGTCTTTGATGATGGCCATCTCCTGATCATTGAGATAAGTCACATTGTTCGTATATTCAATGATAGGTGTGGCATCAGAAGCAACAAAGTATTCATCTTCACCAATCCCAATCACAAGGGGAGAACCTTTTCTTGCGGCAATCATCATCCTTTCATTTTCTTTCGACAAAATGACAATGGCATAAGCTCCAACAACTTCATTCAAAGCCAAACGAACAGCCTCTTCAATAGAACAGTTGTTTTGTTTTTTGATTTCCTCGATTAAATGGATGAGAACTTCAGAATCAGTGTCTGACTTAAAAATATGTCCATTCCCTTCTAATTCTTTTTTGATGGATGCGTAGTTTTCAATGATTCCATTGTGAATGATTGCCAATTTTCCATCAGAACTTGTATGTGGATGTGCATTGCGATCATTGGGTTCCCCATGAGTGGCCCAACGAGTGTGTCCAATCCCAAGGGTTGCAACTAACTTACGATTGCCGATTTCATTTTCTAAATCGAGGACTTTTCCTTTCTTTTTAACAATCTCAAGACCACCATTTAACAATGCAACGCCGGCACTATCGTATCCACGATATTCCAAACGTTTTAGACCTTTGATGATGAGAGGAAGTGCCTCTCTTTTTCCTAAATAACCTACGATTCCACACATTGATTTACCCTCTTTAAGGTAGCATCCAAATCGGATTTGGATTTAGTTTCTGTAATGACACGAAAAATTGGTTCTGTATTGGAAGGACGAATGTGGATCCAAGAATCCGAAACATACATCCATAGTCCATCTTTCTCTGAAATAACTTTTGGAGAAAACTCAGACTGGAATTTTTGATAAAGAGTTTCTAGAGACATTCCTTTTGCCAAAGGAAAGGATTGTTTGTCCATATAAAGGGAAGGTAGTTCATCTAAAAGGGCATCCGCGGATTTTCCCGTTTCAGCCATTAGGTTTAAGATATGGGCAATCCCGGACAAAGTGTCCCGACCGAAAGAAGGTATGGTTGGATCAATCACTCCACCATTTCCCTCGCCACCAAACACAGCTTTGGTTTTAATCATTTCTTCTACTACGTTTGCTTCACCGACTTTGCTACGAATGACTTCAGCCCCAAATCTTGATCCCACTTCTTCGTTTAAAAAGGAAGTAGATAAGTTGACAACGACTTTGGCTTTTTTCTTAGCTGTGGATAAAACATTCATAAGTGCCAAAGGCAAAGTGTATTCTTCTGAAACAGCTCCTCGTTTAGGAGAAAACAAAACAAGTCGATCCGCATCAGGATCCAAAGCAAAACCAATGTCGGCTTTGGATTTTTTAAAATATGGTTCTACTGACTTTAATGCGGCGGCCGTAGGTTCAGGTGGTCTTGGAAACGTTCCATCAGGATTACAATTATGAGCCACAACTTTACAACCTAACATTTGTAAAAATTTTGGAACTACATAAGAACCGGCACCACCAACTGCATCCACAAATACTGTGAATTTTTTCTTTTTGATTTTGGCGACATTCACACGTTTCAAAACAGAAGACAAATGAAGATCAATATAATCTTCACCAGAATCAATATAACCTTTTGGGGAAATTTGTTCTTTTGTATAGGATCCATTTTGAATGATAGAAAGAAGTTTCGAGTTTTCCTCTGCCGAAAAGAAAAAACCTTTTTTAGAAATGAATTTAAATGCATTCCAATCCATAGGATTGTGTGAGGCAGAAATCATGATTCCACCATTGGCTTTCGAAAGATTGACAACCGCTTTCGTAGTGGGAGTGGGAACAAGCCCAAGAGTTAAAACAGAATTTCCAGAAGCTAACAATGCAGAGGTGAGAAGTGATTCTAAGTAAGGGCCACTTGGTCTTGAGTCCCGCCCAATCACTGCCGTCCCACCATTCATGAGTGAAGCAAAGGATTTAGAAAATGCCAATGCTTCTTCTAAACCAAATCCTTGTCCAATTTTCCCCCGGACACCGGAGATAGAAATCATTAGGGAGGACAGATCATACTCTTTCGTAAATCGCATACAATACTATCAAAGCTGGGGGATTCCCACTGCAAGTCTATCTTTTTGCTTTTTGGAATGTGTCAGAGGAGTGGAATAAAGGTGAAGATAAAAAGAAAAACGGTTTGGGCGATGACAGGATTGAACTGCCGACCCGCTGCTTGTAAGGCAGCTGCTCTCCCAGCTGAGCTAATCGCCCGTTGTTATGACCAGTGAACCGGAGTGGAGATATTTGTAAATAAGATTTAGAAATAAAAAAGGCCACCATTGGTGGCCTCATTCCTTCTAGCTAAAAGCAAATGTTAGGCGGCTTTTGTTTCGATGGAGTTGATACGAAGAGCCATACGAGATTTTTTACGATCTGCATTTTTCTTATGGATGAGTTTTGTTTTTGCTGCTCTGTCTAACTTGGAAGCAAGTTTAGAGAATACAGTGAGTGCTTCTGTTTTGTCTCCAGCTTTGATTGCTTTGAGAAGGAGGCGAGCATAAGTTCGCAATTCAGTGCGATCTTCACCATTTCGCTCTTTTCTACGAGCGGTTCTACGAATGTCTTTCTTAGATGATTTTAAATTAGCCAAGGAATGTCCCCTACGAGGAATTTTTACTTATCTTTTGAGTACCACCCTGCCGGTCAAGGCGAAAGAGAAAAAAATGGAACCAAAGAGCTAGCTTTCGACCCCCTCTCGTAGGAGAAAACCATGTTCCCAATCCTAATTTGGATCGATTCCGAACTCTATGAGATTTTAAAACAAAGGCATTTGGACCTGGCCCTTGTCATAAAAATGGCTATTTTATCCCTAAAAGTAGAGGGAATGGAACCGGGAATTTTTGAAAAACGAGAAACAGGGCACTATGAACGAATGGAACTCAGCAGATACGATTTTTTTACATTAAGTTTAATTTCTCGGGAGAAGGAAGTTGACCCGAACGTATTACTCTCATATGCTTTCACAGAAGCTTTGTTGGAAATTTTACGACTGTGACTCCTGAAAAATCAAAATACCATTATATAAAAATTGATTCCATTTCAGAAATTGATCCACTTAAATTATCCATTTCTCAAATCCAACAGAGATATATCGACAAAGATAACAATCGTTATGCGCTACGTTTTAACAAAGAAACTCGTAGAATTGAAATTTTAAAACTCATAGGCAATCATTTTGAAGTAGTTCCTAAGTCGCAGGTTCATTCTGCTATGGAAGATCCCAAAACAACACAAAATCCCACAGCTCCACAAATCTCTCAACAGATAACCCAGGTCTCAGAAGATTTAAAATCCAATCCCATATTAGGAAAGTTAGTTGGTGCGCTTGGGCAAAAACCCGCTGACAAACCTGTAGAAATTCCTAAGGAAAAACAAAGTCCTATTGGAGAAGAAAATCTCATGAGTGAGGACGTGGATTTGGATATTTTTGAAGGGGAAGAACCCCCTCCTCTCACCAAAGAACCACTCACCCATGAGGGACTTCTCAATACACCTGAGCCACCAAGTCCTAAGGAACACGAAACTGTCGAAAACGCAGAACCAAACTTACAAGTGGGGGCAGATTCTGAAGAAAAAACTGCCTACCAAAGTATAGAAGACTTTATTAAATTATTATCTACCTACCGAGAAAGAGTTACAGCCATCATTCGTAATTTACAATCCTCTAGGATTTTTGAGTTAACGGGAGACCCTTCCGAAAATAAAAATATAGTTGGAAACTTTGCTCGTGAAATGGAAGCACAAGTTTTTGAAGCCATTGATAAAATGATCGATCTTCACAAAGAAATGACATCATATCCTCGTCCTATTACGTATTATATCTCAAAGGCCCCGGCAGAAAAAAGAGAAGAAATGAAATTTATTGAATCGGATAAGGAAAAATTAAACAGACTTCATCTGTTTGAAATGCAAAGACTTTCCGATATAATAGTAAAAGACTTCAAAAAACTTAGTTTGCAATTATTGAATATTTTAAATCTGAAAAATGAAATTCAGGTAAAACAATTACAATATGCAAACCAGTTGATGTATGTTGATGCCAAAAATGCATCCCTTTATTTTGCGCAAGATTTGGATAAAACCATACTTGATATAGAGCACTGGAAACAATCGAAATGAAAGAACTGTCGGAAGCAGAAACAAAAGCAATATTAGAAAAAATCAGATCAGAATACAAAGAACACGGTAAACTAAATCCCAAAGCCTTCGACCAATCAGGGTTCGAACAAAGATATTTACAAATACTCAAACTCCGTGGTAACATCACAAAATTTTTAACGGAAGAAGTTACTTTTCTAGAGCAACTAAAATCCAAATTCCAAGAGCTTGCTGCCAAAAAAGAAGCAGCCAAAGCCCAAACCTTAAATCGGATTATGGATGAGTCCATAGAGAAGTTAGCCAACTATAAGAAGGTGGACTTCCATCCTCTCGCCAAAGTGGAAACAAGATATTTTTACGGTGCCATGTTGGATTTTACAGAAACAGAACTTCCTGTTCTGATTTATATCTTCAAAGGAACTCCCGAATATTCTTTTTTACAAGATGCAGTTTTGCAAGTGGAACGAATTGGAATGACAAGACGTGGTTTACCTTCCATGAAAATGCAAGAGTTCATTAAAACCTTACTCGATGCCAACGGAAACAATATCGTCATTGAAAAAGCTTCTCAAAATCTTTTGAAAGATGGATGTATTGCCCTTAAAAATATCACAGTGGCAGTGCAAGATTTGGTAAGTAAAAACCGAATCAATCCTGATATGATTGTACAAGTAAATGAAAAGGATTTTCCAAATGCCCATAGTTCTTTTGGTGGCAAAAAATTTGGAGAAAGCCTCACCCGAATTACTGAACGCTGCAAACAAATCATACAAGATTTTCGAATGAATGCGTTGATGAATATGGAAGGATAATTCTAATGTGCCATCATGGACCCAATTCTACTCGGTGTCGCTGACACCATCGAATCTGAATTTGATTCGGAAGTTTATAAAACTCTCTCTCCTTTAGAAAAATACCATTCCTTACTGTTTCGTTCTGTTGATAAACTATTTGGTTTTTTAGGAACAGACCGTTCCAAAATTGCCCCTTATCTAACTGATTTTGTTTCCATCGAAGCCCAGTCCCTTGGCCGCGAAGGATATGGATTTACTGTAAAAGATTCCAATGATATGGGATTTGGTGGGCTTGCTTGTCATACTGTGGATTTGGGTGGAGCCAGTGTCGGTGGAGCCATTGCCGAGGCCCACACAATCGTCAAAGCCAATCCTTATGCTGTTGTCCTTGTCGCTGCTGCCGATGTTCCTAAATCGGTATTCAAACAAGTATCGGATTTAAAACGACTCACAGCGACTGTTTGCCATAAAGATTGGGAAATGCCTTATGGGGCAACTCTCATTGGTCTTTATTCTTTGTTATGTGAACGAATGATGTTTGATACAGGTGTCACCAGTGAAGATTTGGAAGAAATCACTAAACACTTTCGAACTTTGGCGGAAACCAATCCCCGCGCTTTCCAATTCCAAAAACCACTCACGGAAAAACAATTAAAGAAACCACTTTCGGGAGTTTATAGCACACCTATGATTGCCATTGTCACCGATCATGGAGTTGCCACGCTCATCACTTCTGAATTCATGAAACAGAAGTTAATTGAAAATAAAATCATCAAAAAAGATTCCGAACATATTTACTTAGCGGGTTCAGGCCATAGTGCCCATGCAGAATACTTCATCCAAAAAAAGGATTTAAAAAGTCCTGCTGCCCTTGCTTGTGAAAGAGCCGTGGCTTCTTCTGGATTCAATCGATCTGAGATTGAATATGCATGGATTTACGATTGTTTTACTGGAATGATCATCCATGAAGCAGGTTTGTATTTTGGAGTTTCACCAAAAGAAACTGCCACCGCTCTGAGAAGAGGAAAAATTTCCAATGGAACCAAAGAAATCCCGATCAACTTAGGTGGAGGAATTTTAAACTACCAAGCAGCGATGGCACTTTCCGGAGCCACAGGTCTCATTGATATTGCGAGCCAATACGGTCTTGCGGTAGATCCCATCCCAGAAAAGCTGGGAACACCACCTAATGTTAGTTTACTGGGTGGAAATGGTGGGATAGATAGCATCAATTCTGTGGTTTTATTTTCTAAAGAAAAACCGAAACCTTCGAGAGAACCATTCACGTTAAAACCTTTGGAAGTCAATGTCCCAAGTCCCAAACTGGGAGAAAAGGCTACCATCCTCACCGTTAGCACTATCTATTTCAATCCAGGTGGTGAAAAAAAACCACCCTATCTCATTGTCTGTTCTACAAAAGAAAATGGGGAGATGGTCCTCACCAATCTTTATGGAAAGGATGGAACAGAAATTCTATCGAAAGAAGGATTGGAACTGGGAAAATCAAAAGTAGAATTCCAAGAGATTGGAGGAAAAATCCAAGCGGTTTTATTGGGTTGATACAAAAAAGGCCAGAGATGGTAAGTCTTTGGCCTTTGGTTTCTTAATCGCCTAACAATACTAAAACTGTTTAAGAAACCTTAAATTTCCTGATTGGAAATAGCGGATGTCATGGATTCCATAACGCATCATGACAAGTCGGTCAAGGCCTAGGCCAAAGGCAAACCCAGTCCATTTTTTAGAATCAAGTCCTGCTGCTTCCAATACATTCGGATGTACAAGACCACAAGGAAGTAATTCCAACCAACCTGAATGTTTACAAACACTACAACCTTCTCCACCGCAGACCAAACAGTTGATATCAAGTTCAAATCCTGGCTCCACAAATGGAAAGTATCCAGGACGAAGTCTTGTTTTGATTTCTTTTCGGAACACACGAGAAAGAAGTGTTTCCATTGTATAAATCAAATGGGCCACAGAAATGTTTTCACCCACAACCATTCCTTCTACTTGGTAAAAAGTATTTTCGTGAGAGGCATCTACTTCTTCGTATCGAAACACTCGACCAGGGGCAATGATCCGAAAGGGTGGTTTTAGTTTGCGTAGGGCACGCACTTGGATGGCTGAAGTATGAGTTCTGAGTAAGTTACCATCGGCCGTATAAAACGTATCTTGCATATCACGTGCCGGATGGTCTTCGGTAAAATTCAGGGCACCAAAATTGTTTTCATCAGTTTCTACTTCTGGCCCATCCATCACAGAAAAACCCATGGATGTAAAAATATCTTCGATTTCGTATTGGATTTGAGAAATGGGATGGAGACTTCCTCTTTCTTTAGAAGCAAGCGGGCGTAAACTATCAAAGAATTCTTGGCCTAACTTGTTTTCATAAAAACTTTCTTTTAAAGAAGTTCTTTTGGTTTCAACAAAACTTTCGAGTTGGCTTTGCGCTTCGTTTGCTTGTTTCCCAACCGTTTTTTTCTCTTCAACAGATAAAGAAGCAAGACCTTTTAAAACAGAAGTGAGTTTTCCTTTTTTACCAATGAATTGGTTTTTTAAAGAATCCAAATCTTGTTCGGATGTGGCAGAAGATAAAACAGATTCCGCTTCTTTGACTAAGGCTTCGATTTCTTGGGATAGGCTCATACAGATTCTCGTAATTCGATTAATGATTTTAATTCAGGATAAATTCCACCAAAGGCACCGTTCGACATCGCAAGGATAATTACTTTTTCCTTTTGGAACTTTGGAAGAATCTTTTTTAAGAGGGCTGGAATTTCTTTTGGGTCTTTCGCATACAAAGCTTCTTTCTTTGTATTCTTTGAGATGTCTTTTACCAATTTTTTAACATTCAAACGCAAAGGTTTGTTTACCTTATCTACCTGATAAACTTCAGTCACGATGCTGACATCACTACCTTTAAAACATTTAGCAAAATCATCTTGGAAAACATTTCGATGCGAAGTCGCACTTCTTGGTTCGAAAAGAGAAATGATTTTGTATCCTGGATACGCTTCTTTGTGAGCCTTTATGGTTTCTTGGATGGCAACTGGATGATGGGCAAAATCTTCCACAAGGAGGCTTTTGTCAGAAACAAAAAGATTTTCTTGTCTTCGTTTGACACCAGGGAATGATTCCACTGCTTCTAAAATCTCTTTTCTTTTTTGTGGAGCAATTTCTAAACAAATACGAACCGCCACTTCCACATTGCGGTAGTTATGTGAACCAATCAAATTGGGTTTTAATTTATTTTTGGTTCTAATCTCAGACAAAACACCTTTTTCGTATTTAAAAATGGAATTTTTATCACCTAATTCAAATGATTCTACAGGTGCATGTTTGTAATCTTTTGTGATCTCTACTAGATTTTTTGAACCTTTCCAATAGAATACCTTACCGCGTCCAGGGACCAAATTTAACAGGCGTTTGAACATGGTTTTGATTGCATTTAGATCGGCAAAAATATCCGCATGATCAAAGTCGAGGGCATTCATTGCTAAATAGTAAGGTCTGTAATGTAAAAATTTTGAACTTTTATCAAAGAAAGCAGAATCATATTCATCTCCTTCAATAACAAAATAATCCCCTTCTCCCAGTGCAAATCCAGGAAATCCATCCTTACGAATCCCACCCACAAAAAGACCGGGTTTTAGACCTATGGACTCTAAAATCCAATGGGTTAAAAAGGTTGTCGTTGTTTTTCCATGAGTTCCAGAGATCACGATGGGTTTTTTATTTTTGAGAAAAAAAGTCCCGATGGCCTGGGCCATACTCATGTATTCCATTCCTGTATTGAGAACTTCTTCTACTTCTGGATTCCCACGTGAGATAGCGTTCCCAATGATCACTAAATCAGCACCCTTTACATTTTCTTTACGATAACCAGATTTAGGTGACAAACCCCATTCTACCAACTTATCGGACATAGGTGGGTAAAGATTTTGGTCGGAACCGGATACATCATGACCTTGATTTTTTAGCATATAGGCCAAATTACCCATAGCAATTCCACCAATGCCTACCATAAAGATTTTCAAAAGATTACCGTCCTAACCAGGTTATAAATGAATAGAGGAACTGAAATAAGAACCAAAAAAAACAAAACCACTTTCATCAGAAAAAATAGAAAATCAAAAGAAGTCCATTCTCTTCGATGTGATAAATAAAAATACGCTAGATGTAAAGAATACAAAAACCCAACACCTAATGCAAGTAAGGGGATCGGTGCAGGGAAAATCCAAAAGATGGCTGTGGCACTAAAAGGAAGATAGGAGATCATAAACACATGAGGTTCTGGTCCTTCCCAATCTTTGGTTCGATCTCGCATTTGGTGGTACATTCGGAAACTATCAACCAACCGAATCACAATATAGAACCCTAAATAAAAAAAGAATAAGGTCAACATCCCTTGTGTGTAGGTTAACTTTGTTTCTTCATCGACTGTGGATACTTTGAATAAAAGGATTTGGATTAAATTTCCAAAAAACTTTGCAATTGGTGCAAGAAGGATGAGTTGGAGATGGGCCAACCACAAATCACGACCACCCAAATCCGTTTTATGATAATAGGATTCGAAAGCGGACATTGGGGAATAGAATAAATCTCGGATCATTTCCATCCGAGATGCGACTGTAGAAACTTTTTGCACCTTATTGGATTTTCTGGTTGGGACGCTCGTATCGGGAAGCACTTTTCACTTTCATGACGGCATTCACCAAATTTTGGAAGGATTCTTCTTTCATCCAAGTGATGGATTCCGAAAAATAAGGAAGGAGCTCCCGACGCACCGGCCTCCATTTTCCTGATTCAGACTCCCACAAAGGGAAAAAGGAAAGACGATATTTGATTCCTTCTGATTGGGTTACGTCCAAAACCGCTTCTGCCACTTGAGTCGAGGGAAGTTCTGGAAACTCTGGGGCACCCATCTCGTCTCTATAGAATTCTACCTTTAGTCCTTTGACCACCGATTCCCATTGGTTTCCCACATCAGGAGGCAAAACAATTCGTTCCCCTGTCGTTCGGCTCCAATCATTTACATACACATTGTATTGGTTTTTTTTGGCACGGTTTTCCGCTTTTACATTCACAACCTGACCAGAAAAAGAAAGTTCCTTCAGATAACCTTCGTTAAATGTGATATACATTTTTTCACGAAAACTGATAGAAGGTGCACGAAACTTTTCAATCAAATAATTGTAAGGAGCAATGACTTCATCATTCACCAAAACAGAAACACGACCTTCATCGGCTCCAATCTTTTTGCCAAAAAACAATTGTTTGTCTTTTGAAAATTCAATATCCGTTCCGTTTTCTTCTGATAAAGATACGGATGGAGAACTCATCCCTAAACAATATGACTTTTGGATCTCTGGTGTGGCCTTTTCAATCAATTTCGTTTTAAGAACACTTAGTTCCGAAAAACTATTTTTAACATTGTAGTTTGCTTCGTAAGATGATTCTTTTCCATCTTTTGTCAAACTAACAGTGTAAAGAGGTGTTATGTTCCATCCGCGTGGGATTTTGCGAAACACCATACTTTCCTCGGAAAATCTTGGCTCGAGAACTCCACACCAATCTTCTTTGGGTGGGGTGTAACGAATGGATTTCCAATCTTCTTTCCAAAAATTAGTTTCGGAAATATTTTCTGGATGGTCTTCCATCCAGTAGAAAAGTAAAAACAATCCAACAAAAGCAATGACTACTAAACTAATTTTCTGTTTCATACTTCAATCATAGAACTTTTTCGTCTGGAATATACAAAGTAAGATCCCACTGCCAAAATGAATCCTGGAAATAAAAATACTCCAATCACCCAAGCAACTAACTTTTGATTGTCGGAAAGGGAAATGGTATCTAATTCTTCTTTTTTGAGTGGAATTTCTGCAACAGCCGTATCTTGGAACAAACCAGTGATGGACACTGTAGAAAACTGAGAGTTCATTGCATAAGGAATGAACTGATCAGTTATCCAAGAAGTACCTGTGTGCAAAATAATCTTTCCAACTTTGTCATTGGCTAAAGACATAGGAGTTAAAACGATGGAGAGAATTTTACTTTCTTTTTTTTCGTTTGGATCTAATTTTCCATTCTTATTTTCATCAGAAAATGCTTCAAAACCTGATTCCAATAAAGTTTCCGACTTAAACGAATGAGGAGATGGAACGGTTGCATCCGTTTCCAAATAACCACTGTAAGGGAATAAAATTCCCATGTCTTTTTTCTGGAGTAAATCGGTGAGTCTATTGTCCGGAAAACGTTTTGCGACAACAAATCCAGGTTTTTCTTCTCTTTCAATGAGCTCTGATGATTTAAATTTGAGACCAGCGTTTGATAGTAACCAACTGAAGTCTTCATTCCCTTTCGGTTCCATGGTAATGAGAAGTTTTCCATTTTTTTCAAGAACAAACTTAGTAAGTTCTTCTTTGGCTTCTTTGGAAAAAGGAACTGTTGGCCCAAGTACAACCAACATTTCTGCATCTTCTGGTAATTTAGAAGGCCAACCTTGTGCAAATCCAAGTTCTGCCACTTTAAAGTTGAGAAACTGTAAAGAAGAAACAAATCGGTTTACTTGCTCATTCGGTAGGGCTTTAAAAGACATTCCGTATCTTTCCCCATTGGAAACGGTAAAATAAACTTTTTTTTGTTCGGTTGTAACATTGAGAAGTGCACCAACTAACTTACGTTCTAGATCTTCTAAATCTTTTGTTTCTTTGGCGATCACCCTTTCTTCTGCAAATGGAGTTCCAGAAGTGAGTAAAGATTGTTTCTGAGAACGGACAAAAATGGTACCATTCGAAACCTGGCCAAACTCTTTTAGTAAATCCACTTCCACATCTGCATTGATAAATTGGACAGTGATATGTGAGTTTTCTGCTTTGATTTGATCCAAAAGGATTTCGATATCGGGACGAACTCGAGTGAGAGCAAAAGCCGCCAACTTATCTCCATTTGCCGGTCCATCTGCTTCCAAGGGACGAGGATAAAAAGCTGTGATCGTAACATCTTTAGTGATTGGTTTGATTAGATTTCTGGAAATTTGAGAAAGGGAAAATTTTCCCTGGCTACTCAAATCAAAGTTATAGTTTCGTTTGATCGCAAAATAGTTAACAGCAACTACAATGGGAAGAACGAATAAAAAACCTAATACAGCATTTTGTAAAAGTGAACTTTTGGATTTTGCTAAATTACTTTGTGCTTCTAATGATGACTTCCCTATCTCAAGAAGTATGATTTGAAGAAGAAATACAATTGATAATAATACTACGCAAAGTAGGAGAAACTCTCTTACTTTCGGAATGGCACTGACTTCTTCATTAAATCCAGCAACTGGTTTTAAATCCAAAAAATCACGCAAAACTGATAATAAAAAAGCTCCAATACCAAATCCGGCAGCAATATAACGATTTTGGTCTTCTTTTCTTAATCCTTTTGAAAAGGCCCGAACGATGGTATCAGAAGCCAAAAATAAAAAAATCACTCCAAAAAATATGATTCTTCTTTTTGGATCTACAACCATCCCATCAAACAAGAAATAGGCGAAAAGAGAAAGTAAACTTACAAATGGTAAAATTCTATCTGCGGTTAAAAACATGGTCTATCCCCTCCATCTCCTGGATTCCAAGACCTTTACGGTAAGGTATAAGAACAAAAACGTTCCACTTAAGAAAAAAACAATCCCAGTCAAAGGGACAACACCCTTGGCAAAAGCGGCAAAGTGAGAAAAGATATGTAAATGAAAGAGAACCTTTCTCGTTGTTGCCTGGAATAGGTGTGAAAAATATCCCACAACCCATAGTGTCAAAATGATTAACACAGAAATGAGTAAGGAAATCATTTGGTTTTTACCAAGACTTGATCCAAACATTCCAATCGTGAAGGTAAATACACCTAACAAAAACACACCGACACTTCCAGAAGCTACCATGTAAAACGGAGCTTTCCAAAAAGAGTATAACAACAAAGGAAAGAGTCCATTGATAAAAATGGTAATGATCCCACAAACAGTAACACCAAAAAGAAATTTACCAAAAACAATTTCCAAATCTGTGACTGGAGATGTAAATAGTAATTCCAAAGTTCCCTTATTTCTTTCCTCTACAATGGAACCCATCGATATGATGACCATTGCGATAAGAATTGTTGTCATAAAGGAAATGAAAGTGATGTAAGTTGCAATTTCATAATTTGCAGTTCCATTAAAATTTAGAATCATCACGAAGAGTGCATTGAGAAATGCAGTTCCTCCCAGAACCAAAGGCCCCATATACGTTCCAAAAAATAATCGTAATTCTTTTTTATAGATCCAAACAGCAGTTTGCCAGTTCATATCTTCTCCATAAAAATCTGTTCTAAAGACACTTCTTGTTTTTTTAAAGACTCAATTTGAATTCCACTCGAAAGTGCTTTGGAAAACAAAGATTCTTTAAATTGTTTTGGATTTGTGGTTCGAACTAAAAATTGAATTTCTTCTTTGTTGGTTCCAAGTTCAGTCACAGTATCTGATCCACCAATCACTGATTTCACGAACGAATGTAGATCGTTTGACTCTTTTCCAGATAAACCAACTTCCCAACCAGCAAGACGATTCATTTCTTCCTCTAATCTTGATAAAGAAAGTTCCTGTTTCAAACTTCCTTTGTGTAAAAATAAAAACTTATCACAAGTTTTATAAATTTCGGTTAAGATATGACTGGAGATGAGAACGGTATGATCACCGGCCAAACTTCGAATTAAATTTCGAATCTCTACAATTTGTTTTGGATCAAGTCCTGAGATCGGTTCGTCCATAATCACAATTTCAGGATCTCCAAGGATTGCTTGGGCAATTCCCACTCGTTTCCTATATCCTAAAGATAAAGTACCAATCAACTTATCTTTAACAGCCGTAATGTTAGTTTTTAAAAGAACCTTTTCTACTTCTGAGGCGAGTTTGGATTCTTCGATTTTTTTGATTCGACCCACAAATTGAAGATATTCCAAAATCGTCATGTCTTCGTAGAGTGGAGGGGTTTCCGGTAGGTAACCTATTTTCTGTTTTGCCTCCAAAGGAAAGTCAAAGATGGACTTCCCATCAATCGAAGCATCTCCTGCGCTGGGAATCAAATACCCGGTCAAGATTCGAATTGTGGTGGTTTTCCCGGCGCCGTTGAGTCCCAAAAGACCCACAATTTCGCCTTTTTCTAATTTGAAATTAAGCCCTGAGATGGCTCGTTTTTCGCCGTAAAATTTTGATAAATTGCTGACTTGAATCATAACTCTGGTTTAGTTTTCGTATACCTGCACCTATGAATGAATTTCTGGAAAAAATCAAAAGCTTTTTCAAGGATGAAGACAGCTTTTTTGATGCAAAGTTACTTCTGCAACAGAATTGGCACAAATTTGTCCCCCAATACTTCGATAAAATCCTGGAAACACGTGCTAATGCCGTTTTTGTTTTGGACAAGGACCTAAATTATACCTACGTAAACTCTTCTGCAGAAAGTATGGTGGAGAAATCCGCCAGTCAGATGTTAGGGCAAAACATCTGGAATTTGTTTCCGAACCTGGATGAAACAGATTTCGGTAAAAAATTGATGGATGCCATCAAAAATAAGGAAACGTTCCTCTCCGATGAGTTCTTTTTGGAATCCAAAGGATGGTTTGCGACACAGGTTTTTCCTCAAGAAAATTTTACAATCCTCATTGCAACTGAAATCACATCAGAAAAAAACGCCAAAGACAACTATAGCCAAGTTCTAAACAAAAACAAAGCAATCCTAAGTGCCTTACCGGACAAGTTGTACGGAATTAGAAAAGACGGAACAGTCATTGATCACAAAGAATTTCCCGATTTCAAAGGTTGGGATTCCTTTCATGAGGGTAGAGTCAGGTTCACTCGAATTCAAAACCTATTTCCCACAAGAAAACTTTCCGAAATTGAATCCATCCTAGAACAGGTCCTAGAAATTGGTGGAACCAAAACTTATGAATATTCGATCGAAGATTATGACGGAGAAAAATACTTTGAAGCACGATTCACGAAAACTGGTGAAGATGATGTTCTCGCAATCGTTCGAAATATCACAGAAAGAAAAAAAGCAGAAGCCTTAAAAAATGAATTCATTAGCTTAGTAAGTCATGAATTACGCACTCCTCTAACTTCGATTAAAGGATCAATTGATTTATTACTAGCTGGTGTTGCTGGGGAACTCTCCAATCAAACAAAATCACTCCTAAATATTTGTAGGAAAAATACACAAAGACTTGTTCGATTTGTTACTGACCTACTAGACATTGAAGCTTTGGATTCAGGAAATATTAATTTTAAATTTAGAACTTATCGTTTAGAAGAAATCCTACAAATTTCTGTGGATGGGATGAGAACCTTTGCAGAACAATACCATGTTTTACTCAATTATGATCAAAACTTTCCTTCTACTACTGTTTTTGTGGACGAAGACAGATTAAATCACTGTATCACCAATCTAATTTCGAATGCGGTAAAATACACTCCTAAATTTTCTGAAGTTTATATCACCGTTGTTCCTACTGATACAAATGCACAAATATTAATTAAAGACAATGGGCCGGGTATAGATCCCAATTTTGCACCTAGGTTATTTCATAGATTTGCACAAGGAGCACCACCCAAAGATAAATTAGTGGGAGGTTCTGGCCTTGGTTTATCCATCACAAAGGGATTTGTGGAAGCTATGAAAGGAAAAATATTTTTTACTTCTGATGACAATGGAACTGTCTTTACAATTGAATTTCCAATTATCAAACCAGGATCTAATCCAGCCGGATACAACCAATGACAGATACAACTCTAAATCATGTATTAATTGTGGAAGATGAAGAGGATATTGTAGAAATTCTTCGAATTGCCTTAGAGTTTAACTCAAGTTATCAAGTTAGTTTTGCAAAAACTGGTCCAGAGGGATTACAAAAAGCAATCATCTTACAACCCGACTTGATCTTGTTAGATGTTTTAATGCCTGGGATGAATGGAATGGAACTAATAGAAGAATTAAAAATTTTTCCAGAAACCAAAGAGATTCCTGTTGCTTTTATTACTTCGCGAGTGTTAAAAAATGAAATTTTAGAATACCAGCGACGAGGTGGCATCGGTGTGATTGAAAAACCCTTTGCCCCTCTGGAAATCGCTGATAAAATTCAAACCCTTTGGGAAGATTCAAAAAGAAGTCATTAAACTTATTTGTCTTTGAACCCATCCAAAATTTCGTCTTGCCTTCCCATCAATCGGACAGACAAACGAGGTCCAACTTCACAGACAATACGAGACGCAACATAGTTTCCCCAACGAGCAGACTTTTGTGCGGAATACCCTTGTGTTAATCCATACAAAACACCTGCTGCAAAGGCATCCCCTGCTCCAGTTGTATCAATTGGTTTTACAGGAAATCCTGGAACAAGAGTGATCTTTCCATTTTCAGCAACATAGGCTCCATCTTTACCAGCAGTCATAAAAACCAAAGGACAAAGTTTGGAAATAAAGGTTACTGCTTCTTCTGCAGTTTTTGCTCCACTCAATGCCAAACCTTCTTCGGTATTACAAAAAACCACATCTACGTATTCTTTTGTTAGGTGAATGAATTCATCTTTGGAACGATTTACACAAAATGGATCACTATATGTAAAGGATACCTTTACATTGTTTTCCTTGGCGACTTTCATAGTCAGTTCACTTGCTTTTTTTGTGGAATCACCATCCCACAAATAACCTTCCACATAAACAAATTTACTTTTTTTTAGGTTATCTACGTCGATATCATTTGGTCCAAGTGATGTTGAAATCGCAAGATTTGTTAACATAGTTCGTTCTGCATCCGGTGTTGTTAAAACAACACAAGTGCCTGTATGGCTTTGAGAATCTGGTGTCGTTTCAAACAAAACACCAGCATCTTCCATATCTTTTTTATAAAACTCACCATAAGTATCGTGAGTTACTTTTCCCGTATAACAACATGTTCCACCAGAATTTGCAATTGCAATCATTGTGTTGGCTGCACTTCCACCAGAACGAAGTTCCTTCTTTTCATCATGAAGATCAGCAAGAATTTGACCTTGTCTAGTTTCATCTACCAGAGTCATTACACCCTTAGTGATATTCTGTTTTTCTAAAAAATTGGGAGTAATAAAGGCAATGATATCTACCAGGGCGTTCCCTACGCCGAATACGTCGTAATGCTTCATGGGGACAATGCTTTTTTCCTTTAGGGAATTGACACTCAATTTTCATGTTTCAGTTTGGCAGGTACTGAGAAAATACTCTTCAATGGTTTCCAATTTCAGATTATCGATTCTGCTTTGTTTCAGTTTGACCCCTTTTATCCTTCTAGCTCAAAACAAAGATACGAAAGAAGTGGAGATTCGTGCGGGTGTTGACTCTCAGTCAAAAAACTCGAACTTTGCAAAAAACCCAACAGGGTTTCAAAAAGAAATTGATTTAACACAAACAAACACTCGTTATATGAGCCTTCCCGATGTTCTCAACCGAGAAGCGGGAGTTCGGATCAGGCAGTACGGAGGGCTTGGATCTTACTCAACATTATCACTACGAGGGACAAATCCCAACCAATCAAAAATTTATTGGAATGGAGTCCCTATCAATAATTCAATGGGCGGTGAAATCAATTTAGCAGACCTCCCCTTTGATAATTTAGAAAAAATTGAGATCTATAAATCTGGAACCCCCGCTGGATTTTCAGGATCAGCCATTGGAGGATCGATTAACCTTATCTCTAAATCAAAAATAGATAAACCGATCACAAGAATCAACCTGATGGGGGGAAGTTTTAAAACGGCAAAAGCAACTGTCACTCATATGGACCAATTTGCTAGTGGTTCCTATTTTGTGCAGGCCCTCCAAGAAACATCTGACCAGAACTTTAGTTATTTAAACAACAAAGGTACTGTTTTATTTAATACTTATGATGATACGATTGACACACGTAGAAATGCACAATTTCACAAAACTGGATTTACAGGAAACCTCTCCATTGAATTTGGAAAAACAAAAATCAACTTACTAAACGACTATATCCACAGAAAACAAGGGTTACCCGGTCCAGGGAACAGGCAAACTGTTGCGGTAGAACGAGTATTTAGTAAACTTTCTTCTGCGATCACAACAGAAACAAATGAATTCCTTTTACAAAATTTAACATTAGAAACAAAAACTTACGGGAACTTTTCAAAGGATGATTTTTTTGATCCCAAATCAGAGTTCAGTTATGGAACTCCAAATGCATTTACCAAAACAAATCAATACGGCTTTCAACTCTCTCCCACTTTATATTTACTAGAATACAATCAGGTGATTCGAACTTCTTTCCAAACAGAACAAGAGTTTTTTACTCGATATGAAAAACGATACAATCATGAAACTGAAAGAAAAGAGCCAAAGAAACGAAGAGATACATTAAGTGCTACTTTTCAAGATGAGATCAGATTTTTTTCCAACCGACTTTTTTTGGTACCGCAAGTTCGGTTCGAACGTTTTACTGACCGATTCGGAAAAGATGAAACCAGCGTCCGAAACCAACTCCTTGATCCACTATCAGATGTTTTTTATGTCAGACAAGAATTTACCAATCCAAGTTTTGGTATAAAAATTATTTGGATTAAGAAAGATAATTTAGAATTTGGGACATTGGGAAATATTAGTAAAGATTTTAGAATTCCCACCTTCTTAGAGTTATTTGGAGAACGAGGAAGTATTGTCGGTAATACCAAGTTAAGACCTGAACAAAGTAGAAATGGAGACTTTGGATTATATCTTAATGCAAAACCATTTATAAATTGGAAAATCCAATCGGATATATCTATCTTCCAAAAAAGAATTTATGATATGATTTTGTTTTTACCAAATTCACAGTTTACTCTAAGACCAGAAAACGTTGACCAAGCCTTGATCCGAGGCCTAGAAACTAGCCACAATGTAATTTGGAACAAAGGAATCAAATTTAACTTTAATTATACCTATCAAGACGCAAGAAACTATTCCGAATCACCTTCGTTAAACGGCAAATACCTTCCATTACGTTCCAAAAGCCAAGGAAGTGCCTTACTTGCGTTTTTTAAAGATTTTGGCGAAATTGGATTGGAATACCAATACATCGGTGCCAACTTTCGAGATAGAACCAATGAATATTTAGGATATCTTCCAGCACGACAATTTTGGAATCTCTACATTCAATACATACCTTATAAAAATTTAGAAACTGGAAACGAATTGATTTTGGGACTAGAAGTTCGTAATCTATCAGACAAACGGGTAGAGGATTTGGTTGGATATCCGTTACCAGGTCGTAGTTATTATTTTACAGGGAGTTATCGATTCTAATGTTTAATACAATCAATTACTTTCTGAACTACAAATACAATCCCTCGCGGGTGATATACGCATTACGGATACTTCCCGTTGTGAGATATCTGAATTACAAATACAACCCCTCGCGGGTGATATACGCATTACGGATACTTCCCGTTGTTTTTCTTCAGCTTTATTGTTCGCAATTGGAAATTGAAAAACCAAATCTTTTCCAATTTTTATTTTTATCTGCTTCGCCCACTTCCGTTGGCGTTGTGACCTCAGATTTTGCAAGTGGAGGAAGATTTAAAACTTTTGAACCGAACTCATTAACTGCCTTTCCCACTTCGATTCCAATTCACTCGGATGCGGTTGGAAGATTTACTAGTGATAGAGTTTTTATTGTCAATCGTTTGAATCGTGATAGCATCCAAGTATTAAATCCTCAACTTGGATTCTTCACCGAACAAGAGTTTAGTGTCGGACAAGGTAAAAATCCACAAGACATCTCCGTATGGAATGATAAATATTTTGTTAGCCTTTATAATTCTGATGAATTAGTCATATATTCGAGATATAACGGAACTAAAATTGGAGCTATTTCGTTTGCCTCACTTAGGGAAACCTATTCCACTTCTGGAATTCCAGATAGTTCGGTTGAATCATCATATATGATTCAAGACGGAACTAGTTTGTTTGTATTGTTACAACGTTTGGACAGAAATGATGTATCAGGATACCTACCACCTAACTCTGATTCATATATGGTTGAGATTGATATGAATCTGAATCAAATAAGAGCTGTATATACTCTTCCTTACAGAAATCCAAGTTCTAAAATTCAAAAAGTAAATCTATTTGGTGAACCACACTTAGTATTATCTTGCGTAGGTCGCGTCGGATTTATTTCTCAAATAGATGCAGGAATCATCGCTTTTCGTTTAAGCACTCGCCAATTCCTTCCAAATCGTCTTTTTGCCGAAGAGGCAGCAGGCGGAGATATTTTGGCTTTTCAAATTAAAAATGAAGAATTGGGATTTGTCGCTGTCCTCGACGCAGGATTTACGAAAACAATCCAAGCATTCCGCCCAAGAACAGGAGAGCGAATTGGAACTCTTCTGCAAATCCCAGGAAATGTAGGCATAAGTCTTTCAGGCCTTTTACTAACGAATGAAGGAAAACTATTGGTTGGTTCTACTGATTTCAATCGGCCAGGAATCTATGTTTACGATACGAATCTTGGGAATGTACTATTAAACCCCATACCGAGTTCAGTAGAACTAACTCCTTTTGATATCTTCCAGTTGCAAAATCTTCAATAAATCTCAATATGGAAAAAGACAGGGGAATCTAATTTATGTTAACTCTAAAAAAACAAAAAAATGGTCCATTGACCAAACAAGTTTTATTAATCATCCTGGATGGAGTTGGCTTTACAGAGAAAGGATATGAGAATGGTAATGCAGTAGCCAAAGCAAATATGCCAATTTTAAAAGGTCTTTGGAAAACACACCCAACCGTTTTATTAAAAGCACATGGAACCGCTGTCGGAATGCCTAGCGATGAAGACATGGGAAATTCAGAAGTTGGTCATAATGTATTAGGATCTGGTAGAATTTTTGATCAAGGTGCAAAATTAGTCTCTCAATCAATCGAAAACGGAAGTTTGTTTGTTGGTCCTATTTGGAAAAAGTGTATATCCAATTGTAAGTCCAATCAATCTACACTACATTTTCTTGGTTTATTTTCAGATGGAAATGTTCATAGCCATATTGATCACCTTCGAGCTCTTATAAATCATGCAATCAAAGAAAATATCACAAAAATAAGACTTCACATCTTATTAGATGGAAGAGATGTTCCCGAAAAATCTGCGTTAGTTTATCTAAATCCATTTGAAGAATATTTGGATACCCATCGGAAAAATGGAATCGATATTCAAATTGCTTCTGGTGGGGGAAGAATGGAACTCACGATGGATCGTTACGATGCCGATTGGTCGATGGTCGAAAGAGGTTGGAACCATCATGTGGAGGGGGAAGGTCGCCAATTTAAATCGGCAAAGGAAGCCATTGAAACATTCCGTTCGGAAAACCCTTCTGTCATTGACCAATACCTACCAGGCTTCGTGGTAGCAGACGCCAATGGGAAACCACTTGGTAAAGTGGAAGACAATGATTCAGTAATATTCTTTAATTTCCGCGGTGACCGGGCGATCGAAATTTCCAGAGCTTTCACAGAAGAAAAGCTAACAAATTTCAATCGAAAAAGATTTCCCAAAATTGAATTTGCAGGTATGATGCAGTATGATGGAGATCTATTCATCCCCAAACAATACTTAGTTGATCCACCTGCAATTGATCGCACTATGGGTGAATACTTTGCCAACGAAGGAATCGCACAATATGCACTTTCTGAAACACAAAAGTATGGACATGTAACTTTTTTCTGGAATGGAAACAGATCCGGATACTTTAATCAAACCTTAGAAACTTACGAAGAAGTAAAATCAGACATTATTCCCTTTGATCAAAAGCCGGAAATGAAAGCAAAAGAAATCACTGATAATTTAGTGCTTGCTTTGACCTCACACAAGTTTCCATTTTTGAGAGTCAATTATGCTAACGGCGATATGGTGGGGCATACTGGAAATATGGATGCTACCATTAAAGGTCTAGAGTATCTTGATGTATGTTTAGATAGAATCAAAAAAATCTGTGATGAAACAAATACTGTTTTATGTATAACCGCTGATCACGGAAATGCGGACGAAATGTACCAGCTTAACAAAAAAGGAACAGCTGAAACTGCAAAGGATGGGAAACCGGTTCCGAAAACTAGCCATACTCTCAATCCGGTCCAATTTGTTCTTTATGATCCGAAAGGAAAAATTCAACTCAATCAAAACCTAAAGGAAAAAGGACTCGCAAATGTTGCTGCAACGATGATGGATCTATTAGGCTTTGAAGCTCCAGAAGGTTATCATCCAAGTCTAATCGCTAGGGACTAAGTCCCCATTATTTTTATGCATTTTCGAATCATCATCGGGTTTCTATTCAGTTTTGTTGTTTGTAACTGTTCCGAACCCGGAATTGGTTCCTTTTCCGAAGAGACAAAAGAAAAAATTCGAAATAAAATTAAACAAGAAGGTTTTCAGGGAGTTGTTCTAATTTCTCAAGACGACAATATTCTTTTTCGCGAATCAATCTATGCAGGTAAAAAAAGAAAAAGGATACAACTTTATAAAAAACGCAATTTTCCTTTAGGTGAATCTACAAAAACATTTACTTCCTTTGCAATACACAAACTAGAAGAAGAAAAAAAAATCTCTTTATCTGATCCAGTATCCAAACATCTTAAGTGGTTTCCATATTCCAAAGTAACCATTGGACATTTGTTACGGCATACATCTGGCTTACCAAAAATCATAGAGTTTCTACCAAATTTTGATACTGAAAAAAATCACTTAAAATGCGACGACATCAAAAGATCTTTTTTAGAATCAAAACTGAAACCAGCATTTGCACCGGGAGAATACTGGAAGTATAGTCGTCTTGATTATCTTTTTCTGTCATATATTATAGAAAAAGTTTCAGGAGTCACTTATGCTAATTATTTAAAGGAAACAATCTTTGTTCCATTGAAAATGCAAAATACCAATGTGGATTCAAATGAAGTATTAATTGGAAATAGCGGAATATATTCCACACCTGAAGACCTTGTACAATTCAGTGCAGAATTAAAAAAACCAAAACTAATTTCTAAAATCTCAAGAGATACAATCATCAAAAAAACGATTCTTTCTGACTCTATATCGGAAGATCCAATTGCATTCGGCGAAGGAGTTTTTGTAGGAGATTACTTTTATTGGACTTATGGAAAAGAAAAAGGAATTTCAAACTTTGTCTATCATGATTTAAAAAGTAGAATTTTCATTACCATCGTAAGTCCATATGGAAGTAGCAAAGGAGATTTATCATCAGTTAAATCAGCACTTACAGAAATTATTTTTGATGCAAAAAAATTAAACTTAAAAAAAAGAACAAACCTTCCAAATGAAGTTTCCATTGAAGAATTGATGAAAGAAGAAAAAGTCCCATCTCTCGGAATTGCAGTTTTTAGAAACTACTCATTAAGTTGGAAAAAAATGTATGGTACAAAAACACAACATACACTTTTTCGAGCAGGTTCTCTTTCCAAAACAATGACTGCAACCGCCACACTTCGATTAGTTGAAGAAGGTCAATTAGATTTATATTCCAATTGGATAGGAAAATTAAAACAATACAAAGTTTCCGTACCAAAAGGGAAACGAAGGTCTTTAGTAAATCTTGATCTATTACTTTCGCATACAAGCGGTCTTACTGAAAAGGGAAATTGGGATGATCCAATCAACTCAGGTAAAAAACACTTACGCGAGTTAAAGGATACATATACTACAAAAGGAAATGGTTTAAAACTATATTACAAACCTGGATCTAAATCTAGATATTCGGGAGGTGGATATAGCATTGTGCAAGAAATACTTACCGAACGAACTGGAAAATCATTTCAAAACCTTATGTCCGAAGTAGTATTCCAACCGCTACATATGACTCGCAGTACATTTCGTCAAAATCTAAATACACAAGATGATCGATGTGATGGATATGATGAACAAGGAATTATACTTCCACAAAAATCTTTTGTCACACCTGAATTATCATCAGGTGGTCTTTGGACAACTCCGGAAGAAGTCGGAATTTTGTTTTCCGAAGTTGCAAAAGCAAAACAAGGAAAATCAAACTTTCTCACAAAAGAATCTGCAGAATACCTGCTTTCACCCAAAATGAGTGCCGCAAACCTAACAGTCCATGCACTGGTCGCCCACGGATTTTTTTTAAACCGAACGGGTAGAACGGAATATTTTTTCCATGGTGGTCACACAAAGGGACATAAGTCGCTTGCCCTTTTTAATACAGAAAAAGGATATGGAGTGGTCATTATGACCAACTCAGAAAATGGATCCAAACTCATTTGGCGGATTCTTAGGTCCATCTCTGTGGAAGAAAAATGGGACAAGTTCGTTAATTAATCTATTGACCAATTTCTAAAATTGGCTATTCTCAGAGCGGTTCAATGGAATATACAGAATCAAAATTCGACGGTATTGTTGTTCTGAAATTATTCGGCAACTTAGATATGTTAAATGCCGGCATACTAAAAGAACGGATCAAAGAATCTGCTTCACAAGAAGAACACCGATTTATCTTCGATTTGGAAGGCGTTAGCTTTATTGATTCTTCCGGATTTGGTCTCATCATGTCGCTCAACGATAAATTAACCGAGTTAGGTGGTGGCCTAAGAATTGTAAACGTTTCCAAAACGATTAGACAAATTTTCCGAATTTCCAAAATTTCTTCCGTCATTCAAATTTTTGAAAGCACGGAAGATGCAATCAACTCTTTCAAATAACCTAACTGACTGAAGTCGATACCATTCTCTTCCAAAAATTCTTTAATTTCATCAACTTAGGGTTTTCAGGAGCCATTTCCTGCAAAGCCAACAACACTTCTTTGGATCGCTCAATGTCCCTACGATGCATAAGTATCTCTGCAAGTAACAAAAGGTTATTAAAATTTTTCGGATCTCTAAATCGAAGTCTTTCTGCAAAGTCCGTCGCCAAAACAAAATCTCTTCTTTGTTTATGTGCATAAGCAATATAAAACAAAAAGTCGGTATCTCCTGGATTTAATTGCAAATATCGATTCGCTAACTCTATGGCTTTTTCATAATCCTTAGATTTCATATACAATTTAGATAATTCTCTTAAACAATAAAGATCATCCGGCTCTGAATCCAATGCGAGTTCTAAAGCAAAAATTGCATTGTTCCATTCACCATCTCGATACGACTGAATCCCTTCACCTAACATTTGATAATAAATATTTGGTTTTGTTGATTCTTTTGCAGCGTATGCCACCTCTTCCAAAAAGGCAATTCTCATTAAACTCAGATCATCTGTGAGATCTCCGAATTGTAACATGGCCTTACAAATCAGATTTAAATCTCCACCACCTTCAGTAACGTGTCTCAAAAATACAGTTTCATCATCATTGATGAGCCGATTTCCTCCAGATTGGCCAACAAATAAATCATCTCGCCCATCTGAGCCTAATATCAATACGTCACCAGGTCGCAATGGATAAATTTGAATGACAACCTCATCGCCACTCATTTCAGTAAAACCAATCTTTCTCAGAGAGTGTTCATTTTCAAGGAAACTCGCATTTCCATCTCGATACAAAACAATCCAAGGATGTTCCGCATTAATATAATATAACGTACCAGTTTCCTCATCAACTAACCCTAAGATTGCGGAAAGCAACATATGGCCATCGAAACTAATAAATACGTTATGTACTTCCTGAAAACATTCTTTTAACCAACGCTCAGGATGTCGATCCTGCATATACCTTAGTTTTTGTGTTCGTGTGATGATAGATTTGAAAACTGTTCCCATCACAAGTGCGCCACCAGCACCTTGGATCGACTTACCCATTGCATCTGCGTTTAAAAAAACTGTATACTTTTTACCCATTAAGTAAATTGAATCGGAAACAGAAAGATCTCCCCCAATTTCAGATTGTTTGTTTCTGAATTTGAACTGTTTCATTTGTCTTTCAAAAATTTTGATGGAAACTGTTTCAGATTTAGAAAAAGAACCGCGCAGAGGTCTAATCAAAAGAGAAGTTAAAAAATAATCACCGTCTTGTTTATCTTGGAGTTTTTGCATTTCAGACAATGTTTCATTTAACTCTCTTGTTCTTTGATCTACCATTTCTTCTAAATGGTTTTGGTGTTCCGATAACTCTTCTTTCATTTCAACAAAAACTCTTCCCATTTGCCCAATTTCATCACTTCGATGGGTTGGTAGAGTTTCCGGTTTCCATTGGTCCAAATCAACCATGGCGGTTGTAAGTAATTTAATTGCTTCAACCATATCCCGAGAAAACAAAAAGGATATTAGAAAAATAACTCCACATAATATAAGTGAGGCGGCTACGAAAAAAGACCAGATCTTCCAAGTTTTCGATTCAACTTCATTTTCATCAATCATCACGTGAAAGACTAACTTTTTCACTGATTCTGAATTCCCAACATATGGAATTTTTACTAGATAATAAGGTTTACTTTGAAAATGAAATCTTTGTTCCTCCATTAACAAATCTGGTTTTTCATTCATTACCAAACGAATCATATCGGATCCGATGGTTTTAACCTTTCCTGCTTGAAAAATTGCCAAGTGAATGCGATTGTCTTTCGAAATGGTTTTTGTAAAATTATCATCAACAACTTGTCCAATGAGTATTGTACCACGCCCAAACAGAGGTGCAGCCAATCGAAACCCAAGACCACTATGTCCGTCTTCTAATGCCGCTGTTGACTGTCCATTAAGAGCATTACGAATGATTGGTTGATTTTTTTTATCATCCCCAAAATCTTTTGGACGATGAACACGAAACAAAACCTTTCCCTGGTTGTCTCCAATTTCAAAAATGGAAAGGCCATATCTTTTCAAAATTTGTTGTAGGTAAGGTAGCTCTCTGGAAAGAACATTTCGATCCGCAATCCCTCTTTCCAAAATCCCTCTAGTTTGAGAGTTAAATGTAATTTCCTCTAGTAACAACCGCAGTTTTTCTTCTTTGAATTCCAGCTCCCGTTGAAAATTTCGAGATAGGTCCTCCGCTCGCTGCGTTTGTGGTATATTTTTTACCGATTGCAAGAGGTAGGCAAAACTGGTAGTGAGAGCAATTACAAGAAGAATTTGACTCACACTCAATATTAATAAGAATTTGTAACGAATGCTCATAGAAAACTACGTGAATCTTCTCAGTTTTGGGTTACAATCAAATGACATTCCCTTGAAGGAAATGTATCATCCGGAAAAATTCAGATGAAACCAAACGCTTTTCTATTTTTCCTTATTATCCTTGTTTTAATAGTATATTATACTTTTGAATACATCCTACATAAACGAACCCTGAAAAAATTCAAACATCGCATTCATGTCAACGGAACCAGAGGAAAGTCTAGTGTAACAAGGCTCATACGAGCAGGCCTTAGTGCTACAGGAATGTCCGTATTTGCAAAAACAACGGGAACAATGGCTCGTATGATTTTTCCAGACGGATCAGAAGAATCCATATCTCGATTTGGGAAACCATCCATTTTAGAACAAATTAAAATTCTAAAAAAGGCAGTACATAGAGGTGCCGAAATAGTTGTTTTAGAATGTATGGCATTAGAACCGCGTTATCAATGGGCAAGTGAAGGTCAGATTCTAAAATCAGACATTGGAGTGATTACAAATATTCGAGAAGACCATTTAGAAGTGATGGGCCCAGAATTATCTGATGTCGCCAAATCATTGCTATCTGCCTGTCCGATCAACGGAACCCTAGTCACTGGCCCTACAGATTTTGAATCATTTATTTTTGAAGTATGCGAAGATCGAAAATCAAAAGCAATTTTATTAACAGATCAAAACATACAATCAATTACCGACGAAGAGATGACAAAATTTTCATACTGGGAACACAAAGAAAATGTTTCAATCGCACTGAAGGTCTGTGAATTATTAGGAGTAAGTCGACAAAATGCCTTGGAAGCAATGTGGAAAGTGAATCCAGACCCTGGGGCTTTCTCTGTTTCCCCAATTCACTTTTTTGGTAAAGAATTTATCTATGCGAACGCAATGGCAGCCAATGACCCCAATAGCACAAAACTAATTTGGTCATCTGTAATAGAACGATACCCACAATATAACAAACGCTACATTTTATTTCACACAAGAGAAGATCGACCAGAAAGAAGTCGCCAACTCGCAAAAGAATTTTCTCATTGGGATGGGTATGAAGCAGTCATATTAATCGGAACATCCACTTCGCTAGCTTTTAAATATCTAAAAACTTATTCCAAAAAAGATATCCCTATCTTTGTTTGGGAACATTTAAGCTTGGACGGAATATTTGAATCTTTACTTTCTATTCTTCCAAAACAATCATTGGTTTTTGGAATCGGAAATATAGTTGGTCTCGGAATGGACCTATCTTTATATTTAAAAAACAGGTCGGAACATACGAATGAATGAAATTCTTCCTCTTTCCATCGGGCTTAGCCTTGTTGTAAGTTTAGTATTTTCTGAATTGTTTGGGATTCTTGGAACGGGACTTGTTGTGCCCGGTTATTTAGCAATTTCATTAAATCATCCGAAAAACATTGCGCTTACGTTTTTGATTGCACTTCTCTCCTATATTTGTGTTGAAATAATATCTAACTTTTTATTAATTTTTGGAAAAAGAAAAGTCGTCTTCATATTGTTATTTGGTTATTTTTTTGGATACCTTTTGAATTATCAGATCTTACCTGATATAGAAATTGGATATTTATCCGAAGTTAGGGGAATTGGATTTATTATTCCTGGATTGATTGCGGTCTGGTATGAAAGACAAGGTGTATTAGAAACAACTTCTGTTCTGATACTTGCTTCCATTTTCGTAAAAATCCTCCTTATTTTTCTTTTAGGCACAGAGTTAGAAACATTATGATGACTAAAATATATTGGTCTCCATGGAAACATTCCCGCATTGCGCTTTTTTTATTGGCAATACTTGGAATTTTGGGACTTCTTTTAATCGAAACTTGCAAAGTAAAAAAAGAACAATCTTATTTCAAAAAGAAACTCCATGCTGCAAAACTTGCTGAACGTGGATTTCAAATTTTAAAACCAGAACTTCTTAAACATAAAAAACCAGATTATAAAGAATTAGATCCAACCAATTCAGGATTGATTGGAGAATTTCTTACACCAGTTACAAGTAACAGTGGATCATTATCTGCAAAACAAACATCGATCAATCCAAACTTTGCCGCAGTAATGGTTCAATTTCTTAAAAAAGCAAAACTAGAAGAAGGTGATACAGTTGCCGTTGCGGTTTCAGGTTCCTTTCCAGCATTAAATATTTGTTTGTTTGCTGCACTCGATACATTAAAACTCAAACCAATCATTATATCGAGTGCCTCCGCATCTCAATTCGGTGCAAACCATCCACAAATGCTTTGGTTAGATATGGAAAAAGAACTTGTTACATCGGGAATTTTTTCCTTTCGATCCAGCTATTCATCATTAGGTGGCATCCAAGACAAAGCAATGGGAATTTCAAAAGAAGGGAAAGAGTATCTACATCGTGCATTACAAAGAAACCAAGTAAAACTTTTAGATCCTATTCATTTCGATGATTCTATTGAAAAAAGAATGAAATTGTATGATGAATTATCTCAAAACAGGCCAATCAAATTATTCATTAATGTTGGCGGAGGGACAACCATACTCGGAACAAATCTTGGAAAACAAGTTTTCAAAAATGGACTCATTACCAATTTACCGGAAGAAATTCATATCCCCAACTCTGTAATTAAGTCTTTTTTAGAACGGGAAATTCCAGTGATCAATTTTATCCAAATTGAATCACTTGCGCGGAAATTTGGCCTTCCCCAAACCCCCAAAAAAATCCCTAAACCAGGAGAAGGAAGGGTATTTTATTCAGAAGAATACAGTCCCTTACTTTATCTTTCCGTTTTCCTTTTTCTCCTAGTAGGATTGTATGGTGTAACAAGGCTCGGCTGGGGTGAAAATGAAGAAGATCGCCACCTTCCCAAATCCCTACGTGCCCGCTGAGGTTTTTATGGCAAAAATCATTGTCCTTTCGATTCTTCTTTTTTTGGTTCTACGTTGGGTCAGCCGGATTCTCATTTTGCCGGCAAAAATTGCCGAAGAATTTGGAAACAGACAGAAAGAGAGAGAAACACGGGAGTCTTACCAGTCTCCATGGGCCAAACCCAAGGAAAAGGACATCTCGGACCGTGGAAAAATTGTAGACTGAGTTTCGATTTCCTACCACGCGATTTTGAAATTCTGTCGAAAATGAAACTAAGATGAGACAGAATTCGGTTCCCAATACCCTCATTCGGATTTTTTCCAAACGCATTTTCGCGCTTCTACCCATCCTCTTTACAGTCACCCTCATCCAATGCAGTGTCCCCAAAGGTGAGTTTGGGTGGACAACAACGAAAATGGAAGAAATGGATATTTTGGAAAAACACATCCAAACCATTACCGATTACAAAATGATGAGAGATGATCTAATATTCTCTCCGACCGATACAATTCATTATGTTTACCAGTTCTCAAGAAACCCAGGTTTAGAAACCGACTTTTACATCTCACTCAATCGCTATGAGCTGGATTATGTGGAAATTGATATCAAAAAGAAAAGAGTAGAACCGGATTCTTTGGCAATAAGAGATGAATTTTCTCTTTTAAGAACGGGTGAGTATTTAATTAAAATTGTTTATGAAGGTGATACTGTTGATGAAGTAAAATTCCGTGTATTACCAGACGAAGGTTACACCCAAGAAAACCTAGAACAAGAGTTAGCTGGTGACCAAACAGATGAAATTATCAAATACTCTCGCTGATCGGTGGAAGAATATTCCCTGTTTCTAAAATGCGTTTTACACGTTCCAGTTCTTTTAGAGCAACACGAATTTCTGTTTCTCCACCTTCTTTGATAATCAGTTCATAGTGCTCCTTTGCTTTCACAAAGTCTCTTGACTCTTCAGCCAAAACACCTAAACGAAACAATATTTTAATCAAAGGGATCTTTTTTCTTTTTGTTTCCAACACACGTATAACGGCTTCTTGGTCTTCTATTTTTAAATCCATTAAACGATATTGGGATAGAATATCATCCAGAGTTGTAACCATTAAATCTTTTTTAAGATTTTGTTTTTTCTCGATCAAATCTTTTAGTTCTTTTTCAGCTATAATCAATTTTTGATCTAACTTTTTCCATTGAGTAAATGAAATATTAAGTTTGTTTCGTTCCTGTTCATTCCGTTTATGTTTTTTGTCTTTTTTACTAAGATAATAGTAAGCAATTGATTCTAATTCGGTAAGGCCAGTTTCTACATCCAATGCAGGATTCCAATCTTTACTGTTTCGCTCCAACCAATATTCTAAAAATGGTGCTGCACGATCTGGATCTCCAATTTGAGAATTGAAAAAAACTCCAATTTCATAGGAAACTCTGGTTTTATCAGGAGAATCAGGAGATAAATTAAAATATTTATCATAATATAGACCGGCAATGATATTTCGTTTTAAATCAGCATTAATCGTAGCCAAACGCAGATTCGATTTGATAATTCTTTCTTTTTCTTCTTCAGATGGGTTTTGTTTTTTTAAAAGTTCATCCAAACCCTTTTCATAAAAATCTGCTGCTCTTTCCTTTTTACCGTCTTGCCGATATTGTTCAGCAATATCTGTTAATACTAAAGGATTTTCATTCCATAATCGATAAGCTCTTTCTAAAAGTAATTCATATGCAAAAAAATCAGTATTTCTTTTATAATCGAACAAAACATAAATCCCTTTCCCTGCTGTTCCAAGTTTATTTACAATTTTAAGTCTTTCTTTGTTATCATCCTCTAATTTTTTTACTACATTTGCGAATGCATATAAATCATTGGATTCAACTTGTTTCCTTTGGTTCAGATACTTCAAATAACGAAGGTTCACCGATTCATCGTATTTTTGTTTAGTTGATTTTCTATTTTCTTCTGCTAATCTTACATCCTCTTTCCAAACTTTTGACTGCGGAATTAAATCTTCTAATTTTTTTCCTTCTCGTATCCAGTTACTTTCTTTGAGATGAATCTCATCTTTTGTTCTTTTTAATTTTTGTTCTGCCTGTTTCCATTCATTAAATAAACGGTCATGTTCCTTTGCAGAAGAAGCATCATAACCAAGTATATCTTCTTTTTGCCATTCCCCATTTCGAAATCCCTCTTCTGTCATTTCTAAAGGGTGGTATCTGAAAGCAGCGAGATAATGACGTAAGGCAGGAGCAAATTTTTCAGACTCAACATATAACCTAGCAAGTTTTATATGCAAGTTATATAATACAGGTGAGTCGCGAACAATATATGTTTCAGAATTTTTATGGGTACTTTGCCATAACAAAAGACGAATATCATTCATCTCTGTTCGCGAATTATAAACATTACCCTTTTCTCTATCTTCCCAAATCCTCTTTTCTTCAATAAACTGACTATAATAGCGTTTTAGTAAACCTTCCGCCTCACGGATCTTAGTTTCTGAATTCTTAGGTCCAGATTCGACACTAGCTTCCACAGGATTATCGGCACCCGGAACGACGGGAACATCCTGCGCATTTGGGTCTAGAGCTTTTGGCTCTTCCCGAAGGGCAATCCCCGAATCCTCATCGATAGGGATTCGCTTTTCCGAATCTAGGGTTTGGATTTCCTCTGTTGAGATGACTTGCAAAGGGGAAAGATAAAGTCCAGATAAAGGGTTTCTCCTATCCTCTTCTCCGGCAGAAATATCCCTTGGCGCAAAACAAACCAAAAACACGAGAAAGAGAAACCCTGTTACGAAGGAAAATGAAGAGAAAAAGTAACTGAGTGAAAAAAGTAACTGACTTACCTTTTTCATCGAGTGAAAAAATCCCCTCAATTTCCAAAGAAATCCAGTTTCCCTCGTTTTGTTTTCATTCCGACCCAGATCACCTGGGGCCCTGTCCCGTTGCATCAATTGCGTAAATTTCCCTGGTCTTACTATCGGCGAAAAATCAATTTTTAACAACCAAAAGGTGTTGTATAATTGGAATGACTGGCGTTCACTGTAGGCAATCGACCAGCAGAACTGGATCTCCTATGTCAAAAAACATTGTCGAAAGGTACCTCGTCTTAAAAAACAAATACCGAAATTATGATACAAAATATGCCCTAAAACGTATGCAGGCATTTCGACTTGCCACCCAGGAATTGTCCCGCAAAGGTTATGAGGTTGGATTGGAACTTTTAGGGTCAATTAACTTTGGAATTGTCGATCCAACTTCCGATGTTGATTGTATTTTGCTTTTGGAATGTGACTTACACAAGGACCAAAGTTGTTGCCCAAATCATTGCACCAATTTGTCTTTTGTTAAAACAGAAATTTCAAAATTCGTTTTAAAAAGGTTAGCACCAGAAACATTTAACATTGATTATCTGGATACGATCAATCTTAAATATGTGGAAGAAAAAATTCGAACAGAATCGGTTCTTGGCGATGAAACTTTATATTGTCTGTTATTCTATCGAAACATTGGTAGACCAGTCAACCGACCGTTGTTTATACCATTTTGCGATCAGTTAGAAGAAAACCATGATTTTGTGAAAGAGATTATGCCTTGGGCTGCCGTTGCCTTAGAAGGTTACCTCAATACCAACCAACATAGGATGTCTTTTAACAAATACAATGAAAGGATAAGAGCTCGCGGGCTTAGCCTTCCGGAAGGATTACAACAAGAACTACAAGCTTATATGGAAGGAAAAACATAATTTTGTATCCGTTGATCTATATTTAGATCCTTAAGCAATAAAATTCTTTACCATTCTTACTAAATCTTTACTCTTTTGCCATGTTGATGAGAATTTGGACGAACAAAGGTAGGCTGTATCCTTACCTGCTTTTGAACATCCTTCTTTTTATTTTTGTCACCATTTCCTTTCTCTTCTATACAGCAAGCGAACGAAAGATTGATGAAGCAGAGGAAAATCGTTACAGGTCCCTACGGATAGCCAATGAACTTCGCCAATCCTCTGACCAACTCACAAATTTAGTTCGGTTGTATGTCATTCATAGAGATATAAAGTATAAAAAATATTTCCAAATGATTTTGGATATACGTAACGGTGATCGCCCAAGACCAAAAGAATATGGTTATGCATATTGGGATCTTGTAATTGCAAATAAACTCCCCCCTCCTTCCGATGATGGAGAAAAAATCAGCATTTATGAATCTATGAGAAATGAAAACTTTCTTGAATCTGATTTTTTATTATTATCTGAATCAAAAAACAAATCAGACCAATTAACAAAAATTGAATTCGAAGCAATGTCCCTAGTCGAAAAGGACATGAAGGTTGGATCAAATTTCAATCCGAAAGCAATCAATTTATTGTTCGATGACAACTATCTTCGTGCCAAAGCGGAGATCATGAAACCAATCAATGACTTATACTATCAATTAAACGATCGAACGACAAAAGCCATCCTTGATGCAAAAAGAAATGTTTTCATTCTAAAAACGATACTCATTGTTGTTGGTGTCTTTTTTGGTTTAAGTTTATTTCTGACACACCAATCTCTTGTTGATATTATTGGAGGAAGTGTTGACGAAGCCTTTCGTAGAATATCTTTATTAGGTGAAGGAAATTTTTCTGGCGAAATCCAACCAACATTAATTAAAAACTCCATACTAGATAGCCTGAATGTCACACAAAAAAGATTACAAGAATTACACCAAGAAGGTGAATTCACAAAACAACGATTAATTGAAAGTGAATCAAAACTTCGTCATATTTTGGACAACGTATCTGCGTGTATTTATTTAAAGGATACAAACGGAAGGTATTTATTTGCGAACCAACAAGTATGTAAACTTTTTGGATACCCGCTAGAAGAAATTCTCAATCAAACGGATGAAAAATTCTTAGAAGAAGAAACTGCCAAAATCATTCTTAAAAACGATAGATCTGTATTATTGGAAGGAAAAACATTACATGCCGAAGAAGAAATTCATAATCGGGCCGATGGAAAAACATATCCATTTCTCACTGTTAAAATTCCGTTAAGAAACCAAACGGGAGAAATTTATGCACTCTGCGGTATATCCACTGACATTGGTATTACCAAAGAAATTCAAAAAGAGTTAGAACTGGCGAAGGATTCCGCAGAAATAGCAAACAAAGCCAAGTCGGAATTTTTAGCATCAATGAGTCATGAAATCAGAACTCCATTAAATGGAGTGATTGGGCTCACTCAAATTCTTTTCAAAACAAACCTAGATGAAGAACAAAGTTCCCTCGTTAAAACCATAGCATCTGCAGGGCAATCCTTACTTGTCATCCTAAATGATATTCTCGATTTTTCAAAAATAGAAGCCGGAAAAATGAAAATCGAAAAAATCAAATTCGATCTTCGTAATACAGTCACTGAAATTTTTGATTTATTATCAATTGAATCTAAATCAAAATCCATCGAGTTAAAACTTGAGATAGATACAGAAATTCCAGATTTTATTTATTCTGACCCAAGCAGAATTCGACAAATTATTTTTAATTTGCTAGGTAATGCGATCAAATTTACCGAAACCGGGTTTGTTGTATTTCGCCTAAAAAAACAAAACGAGTGGATTCGTATAGAGGTGGAAGATTCAGGGATTGGAATCCCCACAGAAAAACTTAAATTTATATTCAATAAATTTTCACAAGCTGATGCCTCCACCTCACGAAGATATGGCGGAACTGGACTTGGACTTGCCATCTCTGATCGGTTGGTTTCCTTACTCGGTGGAACCATTGGAGTCGAAAGCCAAGTAAACAAAGGAAGTTTGTTTTGGTGCCTTTTGCCTTACGAAAAACCAATTTCCTCCAATAACAATGATTCGGTTAATTCACCACTCAATCCTAACTCTTCTATAGAATCTTTATTCACAAACCAAACGTTTTTAATTGTTGAAGACAATATTTTGAATCAAAAAGTCATTGGTGGACTCTTAAGAAAATACAATATAAACTTTGATGTTGCTGAGAACGGAGAAGTAGCACTCCAACTTTTTCAACAAAACCAGTATGACCTTATCCTAATGGACTGTGAAATGCCTGTGATGGATGGATTTGAAGCAACTTTGCATATTCGAGAGTTAGAAAAAACAAAACAAGAAAAAACTATCATCTTGGCTGTCACTGCACATGTCCTAGACGAACACAAAGAAAGATGTTTTGCAGTAGGAATGGATGGATTTATTGGCAAACCGTTTTATATAGAGAATTTATTAAAAACTTACCAAGAAGTTTCTGAATCCAGAAACAAATCCCATTAATACAGCAAAAACACTTCTCAATTGCTTTCACCTATTATTCGTTAAGTGTAAAATTCCGCCATCACCGTAAGTTTTTGTCACTTCAGCAATGATCACTTGATATCCTTCATACCATTTTGAATATTTAGATTTCGCCAATTGATGATCAGAAAAATTTTTTAGAGAATCTAAACCAAGATTGGTTTTAAAATAATACACTACAGCCATAATTCCTTTTTCTAAATTCACCCAACTATCTTTTCCAAGATACTCTGGATGGCTTTCTACGAAAGATTCAATGGATCGATCTAAAGTTTCAAATTCCGTATCGGATTCTTTTTGTTTGAAAATAAAAGTTGCACTAATCATTTTTATAACTTAAATAATGATAATTCTCGATAGAGATCAATCCAATTTCATTTCTTGTTCGGTTTGATTTGACTGCAGACCTTAAATCTCCATCAGCAAAATCTTTTAAAATAGATGAAATTGCCATCGCAAGAAACATTCCAGTAAAAAAAATAAATGGATCTAAGTTTGAAATAAGAAGATAGGAAACCATAAATTCTGATATTTTCAGATTGGGTGAATGTCCAGCTGAGGTCATAGAGAAGGAAATTAATTCCCTTCTATTTCATTTGTCAGTTTATTTTAAGGAAAATGAGAGGCTTTCGTTTTTACGTTTTCTAAATGGCGAATGTCTTTTCCAGTATTGAGACGCACAAGTTCTTCTGCTACGTTTACCGCATAATCACCTAACCTTTCCAAGGCGAGGATAATTCGATATACATCCGCAAATTCCTGTTTTTCCATATCAGGTACAGACCTATATTTTTGAAAGGCTTGGTCACAAAGGTCATTTAGTTCATCTTCTAAGGTATTGACACTGCCCATAAATCTTTCTTTTTCTTCCACGAGAGATTCGATTGCCATACCTGCAAGAGTTGTCACTCGGGATAAAATCAATGTCATAGGTTCTTCTTTTTTGAATAAACCTTTACGAATGGTTTTATGGCGAAATACATCGGCACAGTTCACCACTTGGTCTCCCATCCGCTCCATATTTCTTGTGATACGAATGGCAGAGAGCGCAAAACGAAGGGGGTCTTTTTTTAAAACAATATCATTGTCCACATCACCCATTCCAAGAATGTTACGGTTACTCACTGCTTCCAAAATCGCATTTTGGGAAAGGTTATCATTTTCCTTTTCTAAATCATCAATGAGATCGTCACGTTCCACGATGCGTTCTGCTTGTACATAATCATCCGCTTCCAAAGCTTCACTTAAAAGAATCACCTGCTCCAAAACAAGTTCTGCCATGGAGTACAAATTCTTTCTTAAATAATAAAACTTCGAGATAATCATATTTGTTTTATTTTATCTTCAGTATAAAAAAAATTTGGTCACTGTGTTCGATCAAACAGTGGCCAACTCGGTAATCTCTTCTACAGTCAGGATTTTTTCGATATCAATCAGGATGATGAACCGGTTATCTTTTTTACCCACACCTGTGATGTATCTTGAAGAAATTCCTTTGACCGAAGGTGGTGGTGGGTCCACTTGGTTTGCAGGAAAATGAACCACGTGTGACACCTTGTCCACAATCACACCAATGGACTTTCCAGAAACATTGATCACGATGGCTCGGTCGGCGGCACTTTCCGTTGTATTTTTAATATTGAGACGTTTGGCAAGGTCAATCATCCGAACCACTTTTCCACGAATGTCCATAATTCCTGCAAAGAAACTTTTGGACTGTGGAACACGGATTAGGTTGGTGATTTTGACAATTTCTTCGACAATGGTGATGGGAATGGCATATTCTTCATCGCCCAAATTGAATATAATGTACTGCTCATGAATGAATTGGTTTGCCGATGATGTTTCTTTTGCCATATCACTTTTCTACAATTTTAGAACTACGTCTAGAAGTAGACGTAGCCGTTATAGAAAAAATATGAACCGAAACTAAGAAATGACAACACTTTTGTCATTAAGACAGAGCGTTTTCTCACAAGAAAATCCAGTAGCCCCGCCGTCATACCAAGAACCCCAAGAGTCAGCCCTAATACGACATAATCATAATACAAATAATAAACCAAACATCCAAATCCGACGCCCATACAGACATCTTGCAAATCTCCCCAGACTCGCCTCTTAAAACGCAACCAGAGCGATCCTCGGGCCTCTCTTGCCTCACGCCTTTCTCTTCTCCAACGTTGGAACCGAGTTTCGCGGACAATCCCAAAAATAGAATCGTAACGTGTGGAAGGGAATAATGCCGATTCCAAAGGATGCCTTTGGGAACGAACTTTCTCTTGGGCATCAGGTACAAAGGGGGGATAAATTTCGTACGCCCCTCCAATGCATGCAAGCATGTCTTTATCAGGGAGGGTACTAAAGTATTCGCGAAAGGGCCAAATCTTTCGAAAGACGGGATACGCACGACCAGAAGTAATGTCCTTCTCAACTTGTACAGTGCCGTTTTTCACAGTGGCACCATACATACGTCCCTTTTCTTCTTTGATTTCTACAGCTAACCGAACGAGTCGTTCGTGAAAGTTGAACTCAGCCTCCAGGACATCCCCGAGAGGTGTTTCCATGGTAAATGCTCGGATGAAACCGGGGGTGCGGGGTTTCTGTTTCCTCCAGACTTGTTTCATAACAAATCTATCGGAGGAAAAAGAAAGTCACTGAAGAAAGATTATTTCTTCTTTTTGTGTCTGTTGGCTCTGCGTTTTTTCTTACGTTTGTGGGTTGCGATTTTTCTACGCTTTCTCTTTTTTCCGGAAGGCATTCCTTCCTCCTTATATCAAGCCTGTTCTGTCAAATTTCTAGTCGAGGTACTTTTGTAAAACTTTATTTTTCCTCATTGTGGATAACATCGCTTTGATATCACCCACTCCCTCACGTGAAGTGACAAGTAGGACATCTGGTTCTTCCACAACAATGAGATCTTTCACACCAAGAAAGGCAATGAGTTCCTTTTGGACCGAAGAAATATTTCCCGAAGCCTTATGGTAGAGCACTTCTTTTCCTTGGTGGTGGTTCTTTTCTTTATCACCAGGTAAAATACGTTCGAGTGACATCCAAGATCCTACATCATCCCAATTGAAGGTTGCTTCCACCATACGAATCCGATTGGATTTTTCCATAATGGCAGTATCAATTGCCTCAGAAGGAAGCATCTGGAAGGCCGTTTTTAAATCCCCGAAACTCTTAAAAGGAAATCCATTTTTTAAAGGATTTAAAATATGAGGAGCATGACGTTCCAACTCAGAAAGGATAGTTTCTGTGCGGAAAAGAAAAATCCCTGGGTTCCAATAAAAATTCTTCTTTTTAATATATTTTAGAGCGGTTTTAAAATCAGGTTTTTCAAAAAAAGCTTTTACCGTATAACCTACATCAGTTGGTTTTCCCGTGCTAATATATCCGTAACCTACTTCTGGACGATTGGGTTTCACACCAAGTAGAACCATTCCATTTTCCGTTTCGTATAAAGCCTGCTCAATGGTTTTTGTAAATTCTTTGATGGGATCGATAAAGGCATCGGCTGATAAAACGATTAAGTTTGGATTGCCAAATTTTTTCTGAAAGTAAAGTGCCGAAAGAGCAATGATAGGTGCCGTATTTTTTCCTTCTGGCTCCAAAATGAAATTAGTAGAAGGAAACTTTGGATCTTTTTTTAGGATCTCCGCTTTTAGGTTGGCATTGGTTCCAATATAAATTCGATCAAGAGAGGTGATGGTGAGAGCGCGGTCAATGGTCTCACGTAAAAGGGTTTTATTGGAATAAACTTTCTGAAGTTGTTTAGGGGAATTGGTGCGGGAGCGAGGCCAAAACCTCTCCCCCTTTCCACCAGCCATAATGAGGACAACCGGGGATTCTTTAGGTAATTTTGCCATAGGGTTTGGAACCAGAATTTAGCAAGCGAAACAGAGGAAAACCAGAAAAGTCTTAGACCCCTCCTGCTTCCTTCGGTGCATCATCGCTGTGGAGTTTGATGGGTTTTGCAGGGATGATGGTAGAAATGGCGTGTTTGTACACCAAATTCTGTTTGTTATCGTTTTCTAAGATGATTGTGAAGTTGTCAAAGCTGACAACCTTTCCTTTCAGCGGAACTCCGTTTAACAAGTAAATGGTGAGATCAATTTTCTCCTTTCTTGCTGTATTTAGAAGTTGGTCTTGGATATTATTTTTTGCCGACATTGGAAATCCCGAGTGTTTTCTCTATATTTTATCTATATTTGTATACAGTTGGACAGCTGCTTCGAAGGAAATGGGCGAAAGTAATGGATCTTTTTTGAACCAAGTAATCTGTCGTTTCGCATAATTCCTGTGGCTTTGGGCCAGCTGCTCAATGAATGTATTACTGTCTATGGTTCCATTTAAGAAAGCAAGCGCAAAATTGTAACCTAAGGTTCGTAGGCCAGGACAGTCAGATCCGTATCTAGAAACCACTTCTTTTGTCTCCGCTAACATACCCGTGGCGATCTCTTCGACTCGCCGATTGATTCTATCATAGAGAATGTCTCGGGGCCAGTCCAACCAATGTCCAATCACTTGGACATCCGGATAATCGTTTAAGTATCCTCCAACGGTTTCTTTAGAAACTTCAGACCACAAAACTCCCGTGAGGACAACTTCCAAGGCCCTTTTGATTCGGTATCCATCCTGCGGTGATAAGGATTCGAGAGCTTTGGGATCTTTGGCAAAAAGTTGTGTCCTGGCTTCTTCTAATGGAAGTTCCAAAACATAATCTTTCGTTTCTTTCGGTACATTTGGTACGGGATACATTCCCAAAAGAAAAGCACGGAGGTAAAAACCTGTGCCACCAATGAGAAAAGGAATTTTACCTCTGGCTCTGATATCGCTTATCGCTTCGCGGGCCCAAATGGAGAACTGACTCGCATTAAGGGATTCGTCTGCGTTTAAATAACCAATCAACCAATGGCGGATATAAGAGGACTCTTGGGGAGTGGGGGCCGTTGTGCCTACCGGTAGATCCCGGTAGACTTGGCGTGAGTCAAAAGAAACAATTTCGAAACGTTTGGGGTCGAGTACTTGGGTGAGAGCGGTTTTTCCAGAACCGGTGGGGCCACCAAGGACGGGGAGGATCACTCCTCTTCCTCGGCTACGACCTCCTCTTCTTCGGTCTCTTCCAATTCTTCCGTTTCTTCCATGAGTTCATCATCTTCTAGAACTGGCTCTTCCTCTTCTTCCACTTCGTATTCTGAACTGCGGATGGCTGCCATTCGTGATTTGATGGCTGGCTTTGCCAATTGGTCTGCCCCACATTTAGGGCATTTTTTTTCCGGTTTGTACAAATCGTAAAACTTCGTTCCACATGAATAACAACTGAACTTTTTGCCGAGAGGGTTGTTGGGATCAATTTTGACAGCTGGGGCCTTCGCCACAGGTGCTGGTTTGTCCTTCACTGCGACAGGGGCGGTTTTGGGGGCAGGTACGGCTTTCGCCTTAGTTGCCGGAGTTTTTGCTCCTGCGACTGCCTTTTTTTTGTCTTCCTTCGGGGAAGCGGACTTTGCGTCCTTGGGTTTCTCTTTGGCTACCGCTTTTTTCTTGGGCGGAGCCTGCTTCTTGACTGCTTTTTTTGCGACCATAAACGTACTTTTGACAGTTTTGGGAATCCCCTCTCGGGGACAACCTTTTTGAAATTGGACGGTTTTCTCCTGGATGAAAATTAATGAAAAGTTTTTTTTTTCCTATGACCCAATTAAGTGTCAATGTCAACAAGATCGCCACTCTCCGCAATTCCCGTGGTGGATCCATTCCTAGTGTCATTCAAATTTCAGAGATTATCTTGGATGCAGGTGCCTACGGTATCACCATCCACCCGAGAGAGGACGAAAGGCATATCACCAAACAAGATGTATTCGAAATTCAGAATTTTCTAAATTCTTACAATGCCAAAATAACCAAAAATGGATTTCCAAAAAAAGAATTCAACATCGAAGGCGAACCAAGTGAACGTTTTTTAAATTTAGTTCTAAAAGCAAAACCCGACCAAGTGACCCTAGTTCCGGTCAAACCTGGGGAAATTACCTCTGACCACGGGTTTGATTTAAAAAACAAAACAGTGTTCCAAACTTTAAAACCAATGGTGCAAAGATTCAAAGAGGAAGGGATCCGGGTTTCTTTGTTTATGGAGACAGAATTTACAGAGTATCCGCTTGTAAAAGAACTCGGAGCCGAACGAATTGAACTCTACACAGGGCCATTCGCCTATGCTTATGACAAATCTCCAGAAGAGGGAGCCAAAAGTTTCCCAATATATGAAAAGGCCGCAATAGAGGCAAACAAACTGGGGTTAGGTGTAAATGCAGGCCACGACCTGGATACAAACAATTTAAAACTTTTTTCCAAACTTCCCTACTTAGCGGAGGTATCCATTGGACATAGACTGGTCAGCCAAAGCCTTGTGGATGGAATGAAAAAAACCATTGGAGACTATCTCAGAGTTCTTTCGCAAGGAAACGAAGTTTAGAATACTGAGGGTCTTGTTCCAAAAGCAACTTAGCGGCTCTTTCCAAAGCAAGAGCCAATTGCCCTTCCATTTTTCCTTTTCGTTTTGCCGATTGGATTTCAGATAAAAAACTACGAAGGCCTTCTCTGGCTTGCGATTCGTTTCCAGAAACTGAGGCAAGTTTTACCTTTTTCCATGCCTCCGTGATCGGAGCACCTGGTCTTACTGTTGTTCCAATTTGAGGAGCACCTGCCTCGGTTCCGAGAGAGGAACTAACAGACACTACCCCCGCACTGGCACCGACTGCCTCTTTTCCCATCTCCCCCCGATGGTAACTGGCGGTGTCCCAAATCCGAGAAAATGGATCGGACTTCATTTGGTCAGCATAAAGACGTTCTTTATATGAGGAAGAGGAATGGAGGATTTCTTTTTGGACTAGGGATTTGTCTGTTGCACTTAGGCTTTGAAAACAATCGGCAAGGACTCCCCGTCGGATACTGTCCTTTGTGAGAACACCTCGTTCGGCAAGAAAGAGAAAAGATTCCGATTTTGGCGGTTTGTTTTCCTGACAAAGTTTTTGGGTTTCTGTAAATACCGCAAAAACTTCCCCATCATAAGAATGTGCCTTTAAATCTGATAAATTCCCTGATTTTTCTGCAGAAATCCTTAACATATTTTTATATAGGCTATCGTTTGGATTTTTTTCTAGAGCCTTTCTAAAAGCAGTATAACTCTCTGCATAATTGCCTCTGTGGTATTCAAGCAATCCCCAAGTGTAACATAAATACCCGTCGTCGGTGTCACGAGTCCGGCAAACGTATCTTAGTCGGGACATTGCTTCTTCTTTCGACTCGGAGGAATCCCAAACATCAAGAAGTACCTCTTCTAAGAAAATCAGAGTTTCCAAACTGTACGGATCCCGGGTTGGGTTCTTCTGAGGATCTGTTGTACAAAACCCAAGGGAAAGAGCAAAAATCAGGACAACGAAAGCACGCATGGCACCGTCTATGATATAGGTGTGTCCTAGATTTGTCCCGATTTTTTTTGAGTTGCATGGACTGGAAAATCGGAAATTCTTAGGATAATCTATCCACTTTACGAGAGATCCCTTGAAACGAATTGTTTACCTACTTTCCTTTTTCGCCCTACTTAGTTTTGCCCTCCCGGTAGGATTTATTTCCTGCGAACCAGAAGCCAAAAAAGCTCCCAACCGAAAGACAGATTTTACTTACGGAGACTTTGAAACTGTGATTCGTTCGGTAGACAAACTGTATATTGATAAACATATCAATGTCAACCGAGCCTTTACTGACGCAGCCAGTTTTTCTGCGCTAAGTTTGCCACACCCACTTTATATTTATCCGGAAAGTTATTTCAAACAACGTGAAAAATATGATGATAAAGAAGATCTTTGGCCAGGAACAACGTTCAAACTTTCTCCTTCAGATGCATTTGTCATTTTTGATCCTGACTATGATCAGGTTGAAAAAATTCAAAAAGAAAAACGGAAAAAAAACGAAAACAGAAAACTTTCTGATGCGGAATTGAAAAAACTCATAGAAAAGGAAAAACTGAAAAAATCTGTTATTTCTGCAAGTTGGGAAGAAATCAATTTTTCTAAGAAAGATTTTGATCGAGTGATCTCTTACATTCAAGATAACCTAGAAAAATACAAAACTCCTGTATTAAAAGGATTAGTGGAATTAGATGGTGAACTTCCAGAAGAAGAGGAAGAAGACAAAAAAGAATTCAGCATGGAACAAGTGTTTGTTGCTGCTGCCAATGGATATTTAAATTCTCTTGATCCCCATTCCAATGTTTTTTTGGAAGAAGTTTGGGAAGAGTCCATGAAAAAAATCAGCGATGGTTCTTTTGAAGGTATTGGAGCCATTCTTTCTGGCGGAGGAAGTAGAGAAGTAATCGTAGAAAATCCATTGGAAGGAAGCCCCGCTTTAAAAGCAGGGATTCGAAGTGGAGATAGCATTGTAGCTGTTGATGGTAAACTAATCAAAAATTTATCTCTTGATAAAGTGGTCAAAAAAATCAAAGGACCAAAGGCAACAAAAGTTGTTCTTACCATTTCCAGAAAAGGAAATACAGGAAAAATTGATATAGAAGTGGTCCGAGATAAAATTACGATTAAAAACGTAACTTACCATTTAGTAAAAGAAAATCCGCAAATCGCATATATCAAACTCACTGGATTTGTAAAACCCGGTCCAGGTGAAGCACCAGTTGATACACAAATTGCCGAAGCTTTAACAGAAATGGAAAAAACGGCAAAAGAAAATGGAAAACCTCTTAAAGCTTTGATTTTGGATCTAAGAGGTAACTCTGGCGGATTTTTAAATTTAGCCATTGATATCGCAGATATGTTCATTGAAAAAGGTTTGATCGTTTCAACAAGAACTCCTTCAGGAAGAGATAAAGAAGAAATGGCAAGAAATAAGGATATCACCAAACTTCCATTAGCAATTCTTATCAATTCAAAGTCTGCATCTGCTTCCGAAATTGTGGCGAGTGCTATCCAACATCATGGAAGAGGAATTTTACTTGGAGAGAGAACATTTGGTAAAGCCACAGTTCAAACACTTGAGCACCTTGATAGTAACCCAGCCTATTTACTAAAAATCACCAATGCCAGATACTATTCCCCTTCTGGTAAAACAATCCAAGTGGTAGGTGTCTCTCCTGATATAGAAGTTTCGGAAGAACAAGATGGAACATTTCCATTCCGATATAGAGAAGAAGATATGTGGAACCACTTGCCTTTAATCCCACACGAAGGTGTTGTTAAATCCAGATTCAATTTAAACAGCATCAAAGATTATGTGAAAAAAAATGGAAAAGCTGATACATATCTAAAAGAACATGCAATTGATGCCATCAAACCAGACTATATGTTGATCAGAAGTTTGGATTACATTGAAGGAATGTTAAATACAAAATAATCCGAATCCCAAAAGGTTAGGATATGAATTTACAATACAATTGGGAACCATGTGACACGAATTAAATCGGATTTTTTGATCATTGGAAGCGGGGTGAGTGGGTTATTTACTGCCCTAAAACTTGCTCCGCTTGGATCTGTAGTGGTTGTTACCAAAAAGGCAGACTACGAATCTAACACCAATTATGCGCAAGGGGGAATTGCCTCCGTTTTTGATGACAAGGATAAGTTTGAAGAACATATCAAAGATACCTTAGAATCGGGTGCTGGCCTTTGTGACCTAGAAGCCGTGCGAGTCCTTGTGGAAGAAGGACCCACGCGGGTTCGAGAACTCCTAGACCTTGGAGTTCCTTTTACCAGAAACCAAACCGGGGAACTCGATCTTGCTCGCGAGGGTGGTCATAGCAAAAACAGAATCATTCACTCTTTGGATAGAACAGGTAGCGCCGTAGAACAGTCGTTACTCGATCATGTTCATGCAAACAAAAACATCCAAATTTTAGAAAACCATGCCTGTGTGGATCTTATCACCAAACACCATTTAAAGGATAAAGACAATCTTCCCTTAAGATGTTATGGTGCTTATATTGTAGATACCGAAACAGGTGAAGTATTTCCAGTCCTTGCTAAAAAAACGATTTTAGCTACGGGTGGTGCGGGTCAGGTATATTTACACACAACCAATCCCAACATTGCGACTGGTGACGGAGTGGCGAGTGCCTACCGAGCAGGGGCCATTGTCAAAAACATGGAATTTTATCAGTTCCATCCTACTTCCCTTTTTCATGAACAAGGAAATAGTTTTTTAATTTCTGAAGCAGTTCGTGGCCATGGTGGCATCTTACGAGAGATAGGTGGTAGACCCTTTATGAAAGACTACCATGATATGGGGGAACTCGCACCAAGAGATATCGTAGCTCGTGCCATCGATGATACGATGAAAAAAAGAGGAGAACCCCATGTTCTTCTCGATATCACTCATAGACCTGCAAACGACATCATCAACCACTTCCCTTCAATTTATGAACGTTGTAAAAAACTAGGGATCGATATCACAACAGATCCAATCCCAGTGGTACCCGCCGCTCATTATATGTGTGGTGGTGTGGCAACCGATCTTCTCGGACGAACCAATATTGCAGACCTATATGCTTGTGGAGAAACCACGTGCACGGGAGTTCATGGAGGAAACCGATTGGCATCAAATAGTTTACTAGAATGCCTTGTTTTCTCTCATAGAATTGCAGGAGATATTAAGTCCCAAGGAAAACTGAGTTATTCCGCCGAAACAGATCTTATCCCTGATTGGAACAAAGAAGGGACAACCAATACAGAAGAATGGGTTCTTATTTCGCATGATTTGATTGAAATCAAAACCATTATGAGTAATTACGTGGGGATTGTGCGTTCAGATATGCGACTCGAAAGAGCACTCCGTCGTTTGAAACTAATTTCCGAAGAAGTAAAGGACTATTACAATAGGACCACTGTCTCTCTTGGGTTACTAGAACTAAGAAACTTAGTGAAAGTTGCTGAACTCATTGTTCGTTCAGCACTATTACGAAAAGAAAGTCGTGGACTTCATTTTAGTACGGACTATCCAGAAGATAGAACTCCTTCGAGACAAGATACCATTCTTTCACACAAACTTTAAACAACAAACAAAGGTTAAGCGCCAGGGACCCTAGCGGAAATCCTTTCTCGTCAGAGAAAGATTGAAGCGGAGGGCCCGGTCCTTTTTTCATTTCGAATTTTTGTTTAAAGAAAAAGTCGGAGGCGCCCACCTAACTTTAATTGGTTGAATTTAAAATTCATTTGTCCGGAAAATCCAATCTAACAAAAATTAACCTCTAAATCCAAGAATGGTATAAACTATACCTAAAATGATGGGTAGGATCGAATAACTAAACACGTGGATGAAATATCCGCGTTTTTCGCCCCATTTTTGTTTCATTGGCTCCAACTTCCAAAAAAAACTCGGTTTGTAAATGCGGAGGATATAAGTGGTGGTTCCGTAGAGGATAAAAAATACGCCGAGTCCTACTGTGATTAGGTTCATAAGTCTCCTTGATAATCTCAAACTTATGTGAGAATGCGAACTTTCCAAGAAAAAAAAGCGGTGAAAGTCGAATTGGCTATCGGAATTGAAAAGTTCGTGATAGAGGGAAGCCATTGGGTGGCGGGTTCAGTTCCCCACCCTAATCAGGGCGGGGATACTAGATTCGCAACTACCCCACCCCGAAAAATATACGAAACTCCAATAAAAACTTCCCAAAACTAGAAATTTCAAGGACCAAAAAGAAAAGAATCCACCTATTCAACTTACCAATACAAGGTTAGGTGCCAAATGATCAAACTTCGTTATTCCTCCCAAGACAATCGTTTTCATTTACGATTTCGATTTTCGGAAATATTTCTTTCGATTGCAAAATCGATTCCAAAAGGTTGTTACCATCCAGCAAATCGAACTTGGTCTTACCCCAATGATCCAATCATCATAAAACAACTATTAAATGCTTTTGAGCAACATGATATCCGAATTTCACCAAGAGAAATTCCGAAACAATGTGGAATCTTAGAAGACTATTTCAAAGCAACGAGGGACAGAAATTTCACCTTCTGCACTACCAAAACATATTACTCTCATCTATTTCGATTGTTAGTTTTTACAGAAAAACTTCCTTCAAATATAAGAATCTTAGACTTGGAAAATTATTTGGATCATCTGGTAACAGAACGCAAAACCAAGGCGGCAAGTATTCGATCATCCAGACAAGCTTTTATCTTTTATTTTCGAGAGGTAAGAAAACAGTTCACTCATTTAAAATTTCCGCGGATGAAAGTGGAATCCAAACTACCAGAAGTTTTGTCGGCAGAAGAAACAAGGGCCATCTTCGAAGCACTTCCCAACATCAAACATAAAATGTTACTACTCATTAGTTATTCCTCTGGATTACGGGTGAGCGAAGTGATTCATTTAAAAATAACGGATATAGATCTAAAAAGAAATATGGTTCGTGTGAACCAAGGCAAAGGCAAAAAAGATAGATATACTGTTCTTGCGACTACACTAATTGAAGAACTAAAAGAATATCTAAAAACAAGAGAATACAATTTGCTCTTAAAACAAAGTTATAACGAAGTCAAAGCAAATCCTTGGTTATTTCCTGGAATGAAAAATAGGCCACTTAACATTCGTACGGCGGAAAGTATTTTCACAAATGCTGCCCAAAAGGCAAAAATCAAAAAGAAAGTCAGTTTCCATAGTCTGCGGCATGCTTTTGCGACTCATCTTTTAGAGTTGGGAACCGATTTACGAATGATCCAAACATTACTCGGACACACAAGTGTCCGAACCACACAAATTTATACCAAAGTCGCAAGAAGCCGGTTAGAAAATATCGCAAGCCCTTTGGACCGAATTCCCGCTATCACTGAAAAAAACAAACACAACTCTGACAAACAGAATGAGTATTAAAGAATCGAACCAAAATTCCAAACAATCAACAACAACACCTTAGACCAACGGCACTCTCTAACAATCGCTTGACGAATTTCAACCTTCACTTAAAATACAACGTTATCTTCCTAAATAGACCAACAGTACACTTCCATGAAACAAAAACTTTATATCACTTTATTTAGTCTCTTTCTATGTTCCTCACAAATATTTGCCCAACTCAAACCCGAACTTGAAAACGAATGGATCCAATCCAAAAGTTTAGGACCACTCATCGATAAGTCTTCCATTCGCTGGCACTTTCTCGCCGAAGTCAAAGTAGAAAATCTAGAAAGTATCCAAGGTTATGAAGTAAAGTGGCCGGAAAAAACTAAATACATCTCCGAATCCGAAAAAATCAATTTAGGCACCATATCTTTGTTCAGCGAACCTCTAACCGAAAAAGAATATCGTTGGATTTACGAATTAGGAAACACAAGCCTCTTTTTTACATTTGAAATCACAAACGCAAAAGGTGAAAAAAAACATCTAAATGTTCCCATCAACTTTTCAGATAAAACCAAAGAATCACTCCGACTATTTATGGAAAAAAATTTAAACGTAAAAAAGGAACCCATCAAAACAGCTTTTTTACGAAACTTAGATGGTAGACGTTGGTATGTTGGAAATTCGGGAGAAAACGAAGAACAGGTGTTAATTGAAATGATTCCGGAAGGAACTCAAATCGAAACATGGACAGAAATTTACCGTTTAAATCTTCTGAAAACCATTGGCAGCTCCAACCGAACTGCTTTTATGAACGCAGTCAAAGAAAGTTTATCAGAAAACTGCCCTAGTTTGGTTTTTAACACAATTTTAGAAACTAACAATGAAATTATCTATGAATGGTCACATAACGGATGTAATGGTTGGCCTGCATCCACAGAAATCACTCGTATGATAACGAGCCCATCAAACTCTACAATGTTTACATTCGCGTATAAAAAAGGAAGTCTTCCAAAAAGTTTACGTGAAATTTATCTCACCATTTTGGAAAAGGAAAAATAAATTTCTGCGTTCCCAATTTGATTTACTTTTCAGATCTTATAAAAACAGGGTCGGGCCACTCCGGGGTCCGCTGACGCTTCCGTCGCCGACCATCTAACGATGGCAGGCGACCAAGCCCTGCGTCTCCCTAACGCGGAGAATTGACAAGACCAAACAAATACTCTAATTTTTTCCTTTTTGGGCCCAAAAGTAAATTAGCACTAAAACTCCAATTCCTGTTAGACCAATCAGTTGCCACCAACCGCTCATTCCCACATCATGAAGGCGGCGTGAACCCACACTCAAACTTGGCAACAACACAGCTAAAGAAAAGATTCCTCCAATGATGGGAAGAATCATGTTGAGTACTGCACTTATGATGATACAGAAAACAACCCACCACCAAAATTCTGGCCTTTTGGCATTGCCGCTAAAATCAGCATATTTTTGAAAACATACCTTAATCGCATCTTGGAATGACATATCGTTTTACCTTCCAGTGAATCACTTATTTTGTTTCGTTACAAACGACGCATATTAGAAATTAATTATTTATAATGTAAAGTAAAAAAAGGGGAATATTTTTCTTTTTGATTCTTTGATTGCCCTTACAATTCAAAGTACAAACAGATTTGGAACAGTTACCAAGCGTTATAGAATGTCAAAAAAATCCACTCGACGAAGAGTTCCTTTGTTTTCAAATAAGCAAAAGGATTAAAAGACAAATGTTTTTATGGAAAGGACTACAATCAACATGGAGACGAAAAGAAGGAGAAAATGAAGCTCTCAACGGTTTGCGAGCCCTTGCAATTCTAAGTGTACTTTTTTTCCATACAGTTCCGAGTATCGGAATGATTGGTTGGGAAAATTCATATTTTATAAAATTCTTACATACTCTGGACTCAGGCGTTGCCTTATTTTTTGTTTTAAGCGGATATCTAATTTCCGATGGATTAAAAAAAGAATGGAATCGAAATCAAAAAATTAGTTACCAACAGTTTTTTATAAAACGAAGTTTAAGAATTTTTCCTGCTTATTATTTTTATCTCATCATCACCTATTTGATAGTCACAGCCATCATCCAAAAAGGTGGGGAAAATTTTTCTTTAAATGCCAACCAACAAGGACCGAACTCATCTTTACTGGCATCCTACCAAAACTTCAAATTTGATCTAATGTACCTATCCGATTATTTTGCAAGTTACAATATTCACACATGGTCACTATCAATTGAAGAAAAGTTTTATTTGTTTTTTCCTTTTATCGCAGGTTTATTTTTATTCTCCTTACAAACAAAAAATAGAACCATCACCCTTCTTTGCCTTTATCTATTACCTTTAGCTTTCCGAGTTTTTTATTATATTTTGTATGGACCAAATTCAGAGGCATTTCATCAATTTCATTTGAGAATTGACGATCTCATCGCAGGAATTCTCGTAATGGAATTAACCAACAACGAAAAAATTCGCAAAAAACTAGATGAATTCAAATACTATCTTTTGGGATTTGCCATACTCATCTATGCGACTAATTTCATTCTTTTAGTCTCAGAAAATTCATTTTATAAAACTGTTTTATCTTATAACTTTTACAACCTATCCTTCGCTCTTTTTTTGTTAGTTGCCATTTTGGGTAAAAATGAATTCCAAAGGTACCTCAGTTTTGCCTTTTTTCGACCAATTGCCAGGCTAAGTTACACCATGTATCTATGGAATTTACTTTTGGCACCATTTGCTTTCCAAACATTGGCAAAACCATTAAAACAAAATGGTTTTGTCACTCCAATTCAATTTGGAATGGCAACACTCCAATTTTTTATTTATACATTTATTTTTAGTATGATCCTTTATGTTTTGATTGAATATCCTTTTTTAAGATGGAAATCAAAACTGGAAACCAAGAATCAATGAACTCAGAAACTATAATAAAGGAACCAATTGTAACAAATGGATTGCCTCAGGTATATTTTTATCTTTAAGAAGGAAACTATCCCAAGGGCTACCGAATCTATAAATCTAAAACAAGTCTTAGTCTATAATTCCATCTGCTTTTGCTTCAACCAAAACAGACCTAGTCACATTACGAATTCCTGAATAAAACGTAGTAAAAGGAAACATAAACGGAGTAAATGGTATCAATGTTATATGAACCCAGGTATCATATGTTACTTGCCGTTGGTATTCTTTTACAATTTTTCCTTTATTTGTTGTAAACTTATACTTGAGAGTCAAATTATCAACCGCATGAGAAGGAAGTAAGAAAAAAGTAAATCCAGTCATAAAAGACAAAAATAAATTTGCCTCTCCTCGATTCACAATATCAACATCCATTTTAATATCAGCTATGTCTAAACCACTTTTAACTTCTTTAAACATCGAAGATTCTTTCAATATTACTTCAATTTCGTTACGCAATTCTTTTTCGATTTGTACATTTGCATCCGCAGGAGTTTCATTTAAAGACATTTTATATCTTAAATTCAAAACAACAGATGAGTTTCTATTTTGTTTTTCTTCAAAAATGACATCTTTATATTCTGGATTATAGTCAGTAAACGTTGCACAACCGATAAATAATAAGAAAAAACAGATATTTATTTTTTTCATTACTTTACTCTTCTTTTTTTATAATGTTCCATTATATCAGAAATTAGTTTTGTTCTGGCTTCTTCGCTTTTTGGGAGCATGTATTCAGAAGAATAGAAGTTGACACTTTTTTCAGATACTTCTTTTTTTTGAACTTCATAAACAACCTGGTTTTTCATATCTCTCACAATTAATCGACAATCATAATCCATGGAATCAATACCGATAGTTCCACCGAACCAGATATAAAGTGTTAGTGTCAAAAATGCAAATGGGAAATATCCCTCGTAAATTCTTCTTTTATGTGAGTAAGAAGTAAATTCAAATTGTAACCTTTCAAACTCAACATTCTTTGGAATTTCTTCATTAAAAAGATAAATATTTTCAAAGTATCTACCTTGTTTTAGATGTGAGTGTAGATTTAATGTTAAACCATCCTCTGTATCTTTTCGATAATTTTCATCAACATTCAATACCTTGACTTTATCCAATACGGCAATGCCTAAGTCTTTTTTTTGAATATTTGGTTCTCCTAACGATACCGAAGGAGGCAATGTCAAACATTGAAAGGTGAGAAGAAACGGTATTAAAATTATTACATTTTTCAAAAGATTACCAAACCAATTAACCATATATACCTAGTTTAACGGTTGTTTGTCAAAAATAATTCAACAATTGTTTTGTATCAGATGCAAAAACCAAATTTTAAACTATCCTTACATGATATGATTGTCAAAATTCTCATATTTTTAAAATGATTTCTGTCTTTCACCTCCATCATTAATTTTATCTAAAACCCATCACCGTAACACTCCCATTACACTTCAGTCTTAAAGTACTTTTTATTTGTTCTCAATTTCCCTAATGAATTCGAATCCTTTCTGAGAAATGGCATGGGCGCCGCACAGCACCCACGGATGGGTGTGAGCGAGAGTTCTGGCCAAGGAGGGCCAGACGAACGCAAGGCGCCCATGCCATTTCTCAGAAAGTCTATTCGTTGAAGGGGAAATTTTAATGGGTGGATGACGGGATTCGAACCCGCGACGACCGGTACCACAAACCGGGGCTCTACCGCTGAACTACATCCACCGTTTCTAGAACAATCATCGACCCGAGAGGGATTCGAACCCCCGACCAACTGCTTAGAAGGCAGTTGCTCTATCCAGCTGAGCTACCGGGTCAGATAGAACCAACTGATTCGGGATGACAGGATTTGAACCTGCGACCCTCTGTACCCAAAACAGATGCGCTACCACTGCGCTACATCCCGAGAAAGTCCTTGAAACACCAGTGTTTTTGGCTTAGGGACTGTGTCAACAAAACGGAGATTTATTTCTTTAGGTTCTTCAATCTTTCTAAGAGGATGGGATGGTTTGGGTTCTTTTGTAGAGCTTTGCGATAGGCTTTCCAAGCTTCCTCTGGTTTTCCAATGGTTTGCAGGAAATAACCAAAGGAATCCAAATAGGCCGGATTGTTGGGATCGAGTTCCAAAGCTTTTTTTAAAGACCGGATGGCTTCCGAACGTTCTTCGGTGTTTATCTTTTTTTTCAAAGCAAGAAGGTATCCAAGAGAGTTCAGACTGTTTTTGTAATCGGGAGTATGCCTTAAAATCCTTCTATGGATATCGATGGCTTCTTCCAACCGGTGTGTGTATTCATAAACATGGGCCAAAAAAGACAAAAGTTTTGCGTCATCCACTGCCACTTGCAATCTTTCTTTGATGATGGATTCGGCTGTCTCCCAATCCTTTAATTCCACAAGGGCAAATACTTTTAGACGGTACACATTATCCAGTTCAATGAACCCAGGATATTCGCTGAGAATCCGATCCAAAACCTGAATCGATTTTTTAAAGTTTTTAGTCTGGAAACAACATAAGGCAAAATTATACAAAAGGACGGGATCTTCTGGATTTTGGAGTAATGCCTGGTCCAAAAGGTTCAGTGCCATGGCATAATTGCCTTTGTTCATATAGCTGAGGTAATCTGTTTCTTCAGGCATTGGTTTACTTAGATTGTAGTTCCTTTAATCGAATCTTTTCCGTTAGATCCAATTGGATGGGTGTGACGGGAAGTTTTCCTTGGTAATAGGCTTCAAAGTCAGTACCTGTTTCTTCATCATGTCCAAGCAAACTTCCGTTTAACTGAAATTCGCTGACACCTTCAATGATTTGTTTTTTTTCATACTTTTCAGAGTAACGACGGCGACCAAGACGAGTAAACACAACTTCGTTTAATGTGCCTGAACCAGAAATTTCGGGAGGGAAATTTAAATTCCATACTTCGCCGGACTGAATCTGCGATTTGTATTTTTCCAAAAACGACAAAACAAGTTCTGCCTCTTTCTCATAACCATCGTCTGGATCAATCCGACCCGAACTCACAGCAAGAGATGGAATCCCATGAAGGGCTCCATGTTTGGCTGCACCAACAGTTCCCGAATAATGGACATCATATCCCATATTCACACCACGGTTGATCCCAGAGATGACAAAGTCAATTTTCGGAAAAATCTCTGCATACAATCCAATGTTTACACAATCAGCAGGAAATCCGTCGGCAATATAATGGTTGTCATTGATTCGTTCCACACGCATCCCCTGGAAGACGGTGAGTGCCATGGATGTCACAGAACGTTCTTTCAAAGGTGCAATCAGATAAGTTTGATAGGATTTTCCAAGAATACGTTCTAAGGCTTTGATTCCGGCGGAAGAAATTCCGTCGTCATTCGTAATGAGTAAATTCAAATTAAAAACCGCCCGAAATCGATTGGAGGATACTCGTTGCCGTATACAAATTCATCAGAAAAGGAAAGATGATGGTAAGTCCAAGTGCATAAAACGAAAACCGAAGGGAATCTCGATTCCTTAGTTCATAGATGGACTTTAAACCACGAGAAACTACAAGGCTATAGAGCAAAATAAAACTGAGGAGTAAAAAAAACCCTGACCCAAGTCCTGAAAGTCCCAATGCATGAAATACAATACAAACCGGAGCAAATAACAGAAACAATACGACGGAGTGTCTTGCAAAGAGGATCAAAAATAAAAGTTTCGGTGTCCTTCCCTTTTTTTGTACATAATAGTCAGCCACTAATGAATAAAAAAAAGGAAAAAATCGAAACAAAAACAAATTGGCAATAAAACCAAAAAACAAAAACGACAAAGTAGAAATGGTGTATGGGGCAGAAAGAATACTCATCCCCACTGACAAAGACAAGGCGGAAAGGATAGAAAACATCCAACTGGACACAGGACTTGCTGCAAATGGGATCTCTTGAACCTCCTCCGAATACCGAAGGGGATCCAAAAATACCAATTCCAATACATCCACTAAATCGAAGAAAAAATCTCTCATAACATTAATTTTCCAAGAGCGGTTGGTAAGATGACCAAAACTTGAGATTGGATGAGAGATCTGATTTTGGATACATGAGAATTGTCTCCCAAAAAGTTTACACCAATGGATTGTAAAAAACGATCAAAAGGAGAGATCTCTTGTTCAAAGAGTGGAATGAGGCCATCATATTGGCAAAGTTCAGAAAGTTTTTTATGTGCTTCTCTTCGGCCACCTATATCATCCACAAGTTTGTTACGGAACGCATCTTCACCGGAATAGATTTTTCCTTCTGCTAACTCTTCAATGGATTTAACAGTTTTGTTTCTTCCTTTGGCAACATCTTCCACAAACTTACGATAGGTGTCTTGTAACTGTTTTCCAATCATATCATCTTCTTCGTTTGTAGAATCACGAAATGGAGAATACATATCTTTGTATTTCCCTGCTTTGTAAGTGCGAACACCTACTCCATAACGATCCAAAAGTCCCTTTACGTTAGGTGCAAAGGAGATGACTCCAATGGAGCCTGTAATGGTTCCGTTCTGAGCAAAAATATAATCGGAGGCTGCGGCGATATAATACCCACCGGAGGCAGCCACATCTTTCATACTCACCACAATCTTTTTGGTTTTACGTAGATGCAGGAGTTCGTTGAAAATTTCTTGGGAAGCAGCAACTGTTCCACCTGGAGAATTGATTTCGACTAGGATTCCTTTGATATTTCCATCTTCTTCCAATTCGCGTAATTGGCGTAAAACGGTATCAGCACCCGTAGAGTCAAAAGTGGATTCCCCTGAGTGAATCTCACCTACGATTGGTATGACGACAGCACCAATTTCACTGGCTTGGAAAAGACCACCACCGGTCCCACTAGAGAAACGGGCAAGGCTTGATCCAGATACCAAGATGGCAATTCCGAGAATTGTGGCAATGGTGGAGAACAAAAAGGAGAGAAAGAGAAGAAATTGGTTTCTTTCCATAAACTCCCACAAGCAAAACCTTGCAAAAACCCGAGTCAACTTTAATAATTCTTTACTTTTTTTTAGAAAAAGTTTATTTTCCTTGTACGGGCTAACCGAAAATTAGACAGGTAGTCATAGGATTTATGTCCAGGCACCGCCGAGACATAAGGCCTTTACCAAGGAAGGTAGGACATGGATGTTCGTCTCAATCGTCTCCTCAATTCAGCCGAAAAACTAATCCAGGACAAAAAGGACAGTAAAGATGTCTCTGGAAAATCAGGAGTTCCTGTACAAAAGTCAGAAGAAAAATCCGACTTTGTTGTCAGCCTTCCTGTTCAGTACCACAATATCCAATCAAGGCTCACGGAATTGCAAAAACAACTTTCCAAAGAACAATCTCGAATTGGTCTTTTGGAAGATAACTCACAAGAAGAAGACAAACTCAAAGAACTTCTTTTTGAAGGAGAACCACTGTTCCCAGAGTTAGGTGAAGGAAAAGTAACCAAACCGGAAATTTTAGAAAACAGCAAAGGTAATATTTCTAGTCTCCTTGCGGAACTAAAGAAAAAGGAAGTAGAGAGCGAAAATATCTTTTCTCTTGGAATGATGTTAAACCCAGAAGAGTTCAAAGGTAAAATTGGAACTTTGTCTGCTTCTTCTATGAAACCAATTTCTGAAACAATGGTGAAACGACTTCTCGGAAATTAATTGGAATTAAAACGTAGCCTCAATACTTTTGATTCCATCTCGGTTCTCTTCTCCTCTATGGTGGGGTCGGGAATTTTTTTCACCTCTGGTTATTTGATCAAAGAAACCGGAAACCTTTGGATAGTCCTATTCTGTTGGATTGTCGGCGGAATTTTAGCACTTTCTGGTTCTATCACCTATGCTTATGCTGCTCGCCTCCTCCCATTTGCTGGAGGAGATTATGTTTATCTAAAAGTTGCTTATTCACCGGCCATTGCTTTTATGAGTGGTTGGTCTTCCCTACTTACTAATTTCTCTGCTTGTGTATCTGTACTTGCTCTCGCCTTCGGTAAGTATGTTCAGATTTTATTTCCAGAACTTCCTGTTTGGGAATCTCCCACATATACTTTGTTAGGTTTGGATTTACAAGTTAGCTCCATCACCTTCATTGGTGTTTTACCAATTTTATTTTTTAGTACGCTCAACTACTTTGGAATTAAGTCGGCAGTGCGTGTACAAAATGTTTTTGCTGTTCTAAAGATTACTGGCCTACTTCTCTTTTTGGCACTTGGGTTTTCGATTGGAAACACCAATTGGTCTTATTTATTCAACTCTCCCTTTCCTAACTTAATGGAACTTTCTTTTTACTCCAAAGTATTGATTGGGATTGTTCCCGTATCTTTCTCTTATCTGGGATGGAATATGATTACCTATATTGCGGAAGAGGTAAAAAACCCAGAAAAAACAATTGTTCGTTCCGCTATCACTGCTTGTTTTCTTGTGGCTGGACTTTATTTTGTTATCAATTTGCTTTTTGTGATTTCAGCTCCCATTGAAGAGTTAGCTGGCCAAGATGGGATTGGGGCAATCGCCTTTCAGAAGTTATTTGGTGCAAACTATTCCATTTTAACAACAAGTTTTATTGCTTGGGTGATTTTGGGTTCCATGTCGGCCATTCTAATCGGGGGAAGTCGAGTGTACTTTGCGATGGCAAGAGACGGAGTGTTTCTTCCCTCTTTTTCCAAAGTCCATCCCAAATGGCATAGCCCTTATGTTTCTATTTTTTTTCAAGGTTTCGTGGCGATTCTCTTTTTGTTTGTAAAAGAAATTGAAGCCTTACTTTACATGATCACTTGTTCGATTTTAATTTTGTCATGTCTTACGGCAGCCACGCCCTTTCGGTTCGAAAAGATGGGAATGAAATCGGATTATAAAATTCCTTTTTATCCTTTGCCCATTTTCCTTTATATTTTTGCCAATATTGCTGTGATGGCCATTCTCTTTATTGAAAAACCAGTTACTGCCGGGTGGGGACTCATGATCACTCTCATTGCCCTTCCCGTTTATTATGGATTTCGATTGGATAAAAAAATGGCCGAAGCTAAAAAGCAATCACTCAAATAATTAAGCTGGCATTTATGCAACAGCCATAAACGTTTTACCGATGATTGGCATCACTTCGTCTTTTGCCAACACCCAAATCACATCCCCACCTCTCACTTGTGTATTTCCCGATGGAATCAAAAATTGTTCTCCCCGGGCAATGAGTAGGATATGCGACTGTTCTGGAAGTTTGATTTCAAACAAAGCTTTGTCCACCACACTAGAGTTATATGGAACAATCAACTCTTGTAATGTCATCCCAGGAAACTCAATGTTATCAAAGTCAGTAGGATGATAAATTTTACGATCAGGATCCTTTTTTAAGATTCCTAACCACTGCGCCACACGAGGGATAAGAGAACCTTGCACGAGAAGGGAAACAAGGACCACAAAAAATACGATATGAAAAAGTAAATCTCCCCATACCAATCCTTGGGCAATCGGAAAGGTTGCCAGGATGATTGGTGAGGCACCGCGTAATCCCACCCAAGAAATAAATAACTTTTCTTTGACAGGCAACTTCACACGGAATAGTGAAATAAACACTGCCACTGGTCTTGCAAAAAGAATGAGGAGTACCCCAATGAGAAGTCCCGGTACCCAAATATTGGCCATCCGTGAAGGATACACTAGAAGTCCAAAACAAAGGAACATACCAATTTGTAAGATCCAAACATATCCGTTTAAAAAACGAAAGATGGATTTTTTATGAATGAATTTGTTTCGGCCAACAATGATCCCAGCAATGTAGACTGCCAAAAATCCATTCCCTTGGAACACGGTGGTGACTGCATAAATAAAAGGAACAGAAGCAGTGATAAAAACTAAATAAAGACCATCATACCCCAGTTTGACGGAGTTCATTAAATACAGAATGAGGATCCCCAAACTGTATCCCATCATTGATCCTACAAGAACCTGCATGACAAAAAACCGAAAGAACTGGAACCCACTAAAACTCGCATCAGCTGTGATGAGGTTCATAAAGATGGTTGTTAAAAGAACACCCACCGCATCGTTAGATCCAGACTCAAATTCTATGATTTTTTTTAAATGAACCGGTAAATCAGAAGATCCCGTTTTGAAGATATTAAATACCGAAGCAGCGTCTGTGGCACTCACAATGGAACCGAGTAAAAACGATTCCATAAAACCAAGAACAGGGAATAAATAGTGGATGAGTACACCTAAAATCAGTGCAGTCAGAATGGTTCCTACAATCGACAACCGAATCCCGACAGATAAGAAGTTTTTTAAACTATCCCATTCACTTTCAAGACCACCCAAAAACAAAATATAGATAAGGGCAAAAATCCCAATCGATTGTGCTAAACCATAATCACTAAAATCAATTCTCCCTGGACCATCAGCACCAGCTAACATACCAAAGGTTAAAAAAATAAGTAAGATGGGAAACCCAAAACGAAAGAATAGTTTACTCGATAAAATAGAGAATAAAATAAGAGTAGAAATAACAAGAGCTTGTAAGGTAAAACTGTCTATCATGTTTATTCCTTAGACGAATCGAAAGGACTATCGATTCGAAGAAAGTATCTCGAGAGCCTTTGCTTTTAGAATGGGATGCACTACAAAATCATCAGGATTTAGCGGACGAGAAGGTTTGTCGCCAGACGGATCCGTTTGGTTTGTTTGCCCAGGAAATTTCCATTTGTCACGACCAAGCCAGACAGAAAGTGCGTAGACCATACGTTGGAAAATTTCGTCCACTTTGTCCTGCCTGCCCGCCTTTTTATAGTATCCAAAGGCCAACATGGGAAGTTTCCGATCGTACATAAAATGATCACCCAAACGGATGAGGCCATCTTTATAATCGGTTTTGAGAAAGAGCTCACGTGCTTTACGGATATCACCTGCATTGAAAGCGGTATTCGCTTCTCGAATCAGTGCTGCTCTTTCCTTGGAGTCCATACAAAGAGTATCGAACTAAATTCCTAAATTGACAACTGAAAATTGTCTAAAAGAATGCATTTACCAGGAGAGAAATTTATGTTGGAAGTAGGGAAAAAAGCCCCCAATTTTACGAGTATCAACCAAAATGGCGAAAAAGTAAAACTCGCAGACCTAACAGGAAAAAATGGAATCGTTGTTTATTTTTATCCTAGAGACATGACACCGGGATGTACAACAGAAGCATGTGACTTCCGAGATAATTTTGCCCGACTTAAAAAATTCGGATTCAATGTAGTGGGAATCTCCAAAGACAATCCCAAATCCCATACCAAATTCATCGAAAAACAAGAACTCAATTTTGATCTGATCTCTGACGAATCAGGAGAAATTTGTGAGGCTTACGGTGTTTGGAGAGAAAAGGTTTTTATGGGAAGAAAAGGGATGGGTATCGTAAGATCCAGCTTCCTACTCGATAGTTCTCTTAAAATCAAAAAAATCTATGACAGCGTGAAGGTAAAAGGACACGTTGAAGAAATCATCAAAGACATTCAGGAAATCCAAGGGAAATGAAAATAGAAACTTCTCCGCTCCAAATCCAAATCGGTTCGCCTAAATCCGGCACATATTATAAACTCATCCCCATCTTCCAAGAGGATGTCAAAGAAGAACTTGGGAAAAAATTTCCGGTCCAAATCGAAACCAAAGTTTTTTCTGGCGAACTTGGAAAAGAATTTCGTGATGAAGCAGAACAAACCATCTATCTTGGATTAGGTGAGAAAGAAAAACTCAACTTTAGAAAGTTTATTTCTCATTTTTTTAAGTATGGAGAAAAAATTCTAAGTTATGATGGAATGGGGCTTGAGGTTATCATCTCGAAATCCCTTTCCAAAAAGTTCTCTGCTGATCGTATTGCTTATCAAATTGCCAATACTCTTTTTATCGGAAGTTATCCTGTTTCTGTTTTACAAACCAAGAAAAAAGAAAAAAAGAAAGTGGGTGCAGTTTACTTAAAGTTCGAAGATAAATCAGTCACTAGCCTTGCAGAATCAGGACTATCTAAAAGCAAAATTGTCGCCAAACACGTGAACGGTGCGCGTCATATCGCTCACTTGCCTGCAAACTATTTCACTCCAGATGATTTTGTTTCTCGTTCCAAAGAAATTGCAAAGGAATACAAACTCTCTGTTAAAGTTTGGGACGAACCACAATTGAAAAAAGAAGGTCTTGGTGGGATTTTGGCAGTGGCTCGTGGATCAGAGCTCAATGGCAAGATGGTGATTTTAGAATACAAACCGACCAAAGCCAAAAAGAAATTCGCGATTGTAGGAAAAGGATTAACCTTTGATACCGGTGGAATTTCACTCAAACCTCCAGGTGAGATGCATGAAATGAAATACGATATGTGTGGGGCCGCTGCCACCATACATGCGATTGGTGCCATTGCCGCTCTCGAACTTCCGATTCATATTGTAGCGGCAATCGGTGTGGCAGAAAATATGCCAGATGGAAAAGCCATCAAACCGGGAGATGTGTATACCGCATACAATGGAACCACTGTGGAAGTGCAAAACACGGATGCAGAAGGAAGACTTGTGCTCGGTGATGTATTGTCCTATGTTTCCAAAAATTACAAACCAGATTATATGGTGGATTTAGCAACACTGACGGGAGCTGTGATCATTGCTCTGGGCCATGAAGCGGCCGCCATCCTTACCAATTCGGATCCACTTCGTGAAGCTCTCTTCACTGCATCGGATGCTTCCGATGACCGCGTATGGGAACTTCCTCTTTGGGAAGAATATGGTGAAGATTTAAAATCAGACATTGCTGATTTAAAAAACATCACTGGTGGAGTGAAAGGGGCAGGAACCATTTCTGCTGGAATTTTTCTTTCTAAGTTCGTGGATGAATCGATCCAATGGGCTCACATCGACATTGCCGGTGCCGCGTGGAGGAAGAAAAAATCAGGAACTCAATTCCATGGACCAACTGGTTACGGAGTGCGTTTGTTAGTGGATTTAGCAAACGAACTATCTAAAGAATAACCAAATTCAATTTGAGTATATAAAAAAGGCGGGAGAATCTTTCCCGCCTTTCAGATCAAACCATACTTTTCACTTTTTACTGAACCATTCTGAATGATTATTTTGTATGTTTTTTCAAAACAATTTGGTTCACATTGTACATGAGTATCACTGTGAGCACAATGGCTGTGGCAACCACATATCCTAGAATATCATATCTTTCCATATAACCGCTAGAAGTTTGGATCACAATCAGGCCCGCAACAGAAGCAGCAATTCCACCAGAAATTTGTTGAATAGAAGAACTGATTGCCATAAAGGCACCACGGTCATGTAACTCGGGAACTGCAGATGTCAATGCATTGGCAGAAATCATGCGTGCCGCTACAAAAACAAAAAGAATGGAATTCACGAAAATCACAATCGGCAACGGAGTGACTTCCATTTTTGTGTAATAGATGATGATACCTGCTGCAAGGATGGACGCAATCACAAACATAATGTATTTTCCAATGGCATCACTCAGTCTACCCATTAATGGTCCACCTAACATTGACACAACTCCAGTTACCATATAAACCAGAGGTAAATCTTCTAACTTAACCCCAAGATTGTGGACAGAAAATGCAGATCCAAAAGGCATTAACATAAAACCACCTGTTGCGAGTAAGGTGGTAGCAAGAAATGCTGGCAAATATTTTGTTTGGGTTAATGTTTTCACTAAGTGATGGAATGCATGTAAATCCGTTTTGTGATCAAGATGAGTCGTGAGTGGCTTCAAAAAGGAGAAAATAACGAATCCAACAATTCCACTAATACCAGCGATCATCAAAAATGGAGATTGCCATCCCCATAAATTGGATATATAAATCCCGATGGGAAGTCCAAACACTTGGCTTGCAGCAAATGCTGTCATAATGAATCCCATCACCCGTCCTCTCACTTGGAGTGGAAATAAGTCGGCAACAATCGCAAAGGAAATAGAGGAAAGAACACCAGCAAAGATTCCCGTCAAAATACGAGCGCTAAATAAAAGTATGTAATTCGTTGCAATTCCGCAAAGAAAGGTGGCGACCACAAATCCAATATAAAAGAATAATAATAATTTTTTGCGGTCAAATCGATCGGCAAAACCAGCTGCAATGATACCGGAAATCCCCGCACTAAATGCATAAGCAGACACTACAAATCCAAACTGTTGGGTTGAAATTTGTAATTTTTCCATGACTAGAACTCCCAGGGGAGATAGAATCATAAAATCAAGGACCACGGTAAATTGCAAAAAAGCAAGTAAACCGACTACAAAGACATGATACGCGCTGAACTTAAAATCCATTCTATTTCCCTTTCCAGACATTTCTAAATATACGAATGATTCTACTACTCAATGCGGACATTTTAAGGCCGCCAAGGAGGAAAATTCTGATTTACGAAAAAAAATTCAGCAAACGACCATCAAACTTTCTTTAGCTGAAAGTTTCTTTTAGTTTCAAATATTGGGGATTCTCTGGCGCAATGGACCCAAGTTTGGAAAGAATCTTTTTTGCCCGATCTTCATTTTTCTGAAGCCTATAACATTCGATCAAATTGATAAGATTTCGGATATGTTTTGGATCTCTTGCCCGAAGTCTTTCCCCAATTTCGACCGCCTTACGGATATTTTTTGACTTACGATATGCATAACTCAATTGTAATAAAATTTCATTATCAGTCACAAAATAGGGAAAAATGGACTCCAAAGATTCCACTGCCGCGTCAAATCTTTTTAACAATAAAGAAATTCTGGATTTTTCCCGTAACAAATTGATGCGCACGTCATCTTCCAAACTTTCACTCACTAACATTCGTTCAATGGTATGATAGGTTTCTTCTGCATTTCCGGATTCTAATACGGATTGGAGTTCGGAATATAAAAAATGGTCTGGGCTTATGGAGGAAAGTGAAGATGCGCCGACTCTTTTGGCAAAACCCCTCCACTCAAGTCTCAGTAAAGTTAAGTCATCAGAAAAACTACCAATGGTTTGGAGGTTTTGGACAATTTGTTCTAACTCACCTTGGGATTCGCCTACCACTTGTAAAAACTTAGTTTCATCCTCGTTCATCACACGTGTCCCATCAGCTCCACTTTCTAAAATCAAATCATCTCGACCATCCGAACCAATAAAAATGACATCCCCTTGTTCTAAAACAAAAACCCTAACCCGAACTTCACCTGCCATCCCTTTGGTTCCAATTTTACGAAGTTCCAACTCGTCTTCGATAAAAGAGGCAACCCCATCTCGATACAAAACAGTCCAAGGATGTTCTGCGTTGAGATAATAAAGTACGCCTGTTTCCTCTTCCACAAGTCCAAGGACAACGGAAACAAGCATAGATCCATCAAAGGATTCAAAAATAGTTTGGAGTTCAAAAAAACATTCTTTGATCCATCGTTCTGGAGATTTGGACTGACTTTCCAAAACCACTTGTGTTCGTCTGATAAACGATAAAAAGACAACACCTAACACAAGTGCGCCGCCGGCACCTTGGATGGATTTACCCATCGCATCTCCGTTGATAAACACAAAGTATTTTTTACCGTTAAGAACTATATCATCACAAATGATGAGGTCTCCACCGATCTCTTTGGTTTTTCCTTTGAACTCAAATTCCTTTTTTTGTTTGGTGTAAGATTGGATTCCAATCATTGCTGAATGGGATTTTTTTGAATCGTTTAGTGGATCAAGAAGAAGCGAGGTTAAAAAATAATCTCCATCTTGTTGGACTTTTAATTCCTGAACTCGAGTGAGAGTTTCTTGTAATTCGTTTGTCCTTTCGACAACCTTTCTTTCCAGGTTAGAGTTTAATTCTTCTACTTGTTTGTGGACTCGCAAAAACCGATTCGCCAAAACAACGACAATCCCTAAAACAAAAAATAAAAAACCAAACCGAGAAAGGTTTAAGTTTTGAATGGGGATCATTCCCGAAGCACCTAAAATATCCCAAATGGCGGTAAACACCAAAAAGAGAATTCCAACTAACAATCTTTTGGCGTCCTTATTATTCTTAAATACCGCACGAATGGTGATGTAAAACAAAACAACACTGAATGCTAAAGCTGATCCTTGCCAAACTCGTAACAGCATCACAGAATTTGCCCGGTTGACAAAGATCTGAACCATTGCAAGGACAAAGCTAAAAACAAAATATCCTTTAGTGATGAGGCTAATTCGTTTTCGAAAAAAAGTATCAACAAATAACAAAAGCCAAGGCGGAGTGAGAAATACCACAAAGTATTCTACTTTTGTGACTGTAAATGGATCTACATCCCAAACATAGATGGCCTGTGATCTGAAATACATATAAACAGATAAAAATATTGCAAATAATGCAAAGTAAAGATTATACTCTTCATTCTTTCGTTTCCAGTAAAACAAAGCATGATAAATCCCTACAAAAAAATATAAAAACAAAAGCATAAATGTAACATATTCATCTTCTACTTTTTCAAGCACCGTGTAACGATCGATAGATGTTATATAATTATTAAATACTTTGTAAAAATTAAGTTCTTCGCCTGGTTCGGATGCAAGAAGGACTCGGATTTCATTTTTACCAACTTTTAACAAATTCCGAGAAAGTTTGATGAGAATATTGCGTTTGTATCCACTTCGTATGATATGTCCGTTTTCGATAATCCCACTCGCTTCCACAATCCTCCCATTTATGTACACTTTGTACACATTATTTAAATAAGGGATGTGTAAGGCAAAAAGGTCAGCATCCGTTTCTTTAAAATCAATTTCGGACAAAAGAAATGGTTTTACCATTGTGATTTGTTGTAACTCACCATCAGGAAATTCCAATTGGGATTTGATGGAAACAAGAGGTAAGGTTTCCAATGGAATCCAAGAGGCGCCAATGGGAGTTTCAGACTCCCACCAACCCTTTTTGACATTCCAATTTTTTGTCAGATCAATGGGCAAAGCAAAGAGGGAAAAAGGAAATAGGAGAAAAAGAAAAGCGTATAATCTTAAATAAAATTTCATACAGTAAAGGTTTGAAACTCTAAAGATACACCATAGGTTTCTTCAAAAAGATCTTTTTTTTCCGTTACGGACCAAATTTCCAAATTAGGATCTGTTCCTTTTTGGTGATATAACCTACAAAGAACCTTTCCTCGTTCTACCACTGCATCAAGCCTTTCTATAATAGATTTTTCAGACCGGTCAAGCCCGTCCCCAATGCGAAGGAAGGCTGCTAATTTTTTCACTAGGAGTTGGTCATCTGGCCTCAGGGTTTTGAACTCTTCATGTTTTCCTTTGGGCCCGCCCTTTCTATGGTAACGAGCAATGAGAGCGATGATTTCAATTTCCGAGTTAGAAAAACCCACCATTGCCTCTGAGTTTCGAATGATATAATAACTATGTTTGTGGTAGTTGTGGTGAGAAATACAAAGTCCCACTTGGTGCAAATAACAAGCCGTCTCTAAATAGTCTCTTTCTAAATTGCCAAGTCCATGTAAATCCTTCAAGTCGTCGAACATTTGCAAGGTGATCTTTACCACAGCTGCAGCATGTTTTTTTCCAGCAGGATAAAGATTCGCAACAGTTTTGATTGCCTTTTCGCGAATATTATCTAAGGGAGGAAGGGAAGAATCTTTATGACGAAACCAGGATTCAATTGTGTCATATACAATCCCTTCCCTGAGGGCAAACTCACTCACTGTAAAAGAAGGAGCTTTGATCCTTTGTAATACTTCATCCAAAACCAAAACACCACCAACGATGATGTCCCCCCTTTTGGCATCAAGGCCTGGAATTTTGAGTCTTTTTTTTAAACTGTCAGCATCTAATACTTGTTTGCGGGCGTCCTTAAAAAGATCAATCGGGATTTCCGTTCCGTTCAATCTGTCCCTTTTTTCCATCTTTTTTTCTAGAACCATAGACGCCACAGAGGAGATAGTTCCCGAACTTCCCACCACCATAAAGGGTTTCCAAGTTTCAATCTGAGGTAAAAAGGCAGATAAAACCGATTCAATATGAATCCGACATTTTTGAATATCGGTGGGGCTTATGGGATCTTTTTTTAAATACTTTTCTGTTAACCGGATGGCCCCTAGTTTCAAACTGGTGGAAAATAGAATCTCTCCTCTTTCCCCTACAAGGAGTTCCGTACTCCCTCCTCCAATGTCAATGAGTAGGATTCGTCTTTCAAAGACAGGAAGGCCCTGTAAAATACCGAGGTAAATCAGCCTTGCTTCTTCATTTCCCGAAACCACTTGGATTTGGATTCCAGTTTCTTTCTCCACTCGGTCGAGAAATACTTGGCGGTTCTCTGCTTCCCTGAGGGCACTAGTGGCTACGGCTCGGATTTCCGCATGGTAAGAATCAGCTAGGCTACGAAATCGTTTGAGGCAAGCAAGTCCCCTCTCCATCGCATCGTCCTGAATGACCGCATAATCACTGCTACCACTCCCAAGTCTTACCGATTCCTTCTCCTTTGTCAGATATTCGAGTGTACCATCCGGTCTTAGTTTTACGACAACGATGTGGAAAGAATTTGTGCCCAAATCAATGGCAGCGAGTATCTTTTCCGTGCGAAATGCGGGATTGGATTTTTTTAAAATTTGTGAGAAAGGAAGCATTTTGTATCTAACTAGCCTAACGAAAATTTTTACGGTTGAAAGCAAAAACCAGCCGAAAATTATGGGGAACGGGTAGAATTCTATTGTTTTGGTGTGAACCCACCGTAAATTCCCCCTTTCGTACTTCTTTCACCAGGATCTGATATGATATTTGATAACCTCTATGGACTTTTCTCGAACGATATGGGAATCGATTTGGGAACCGCGAACACCCTCGTGCATGTGAAAGGGCAAGGAATTGTCTTATCAGAACCGTCGGTCGTGGCAGTCCAAGCCTCTACGGGCCGAGTCCTTGCTGTAGGACAAGAAGCAAAACGAATGCTAGGAAGGACTCCTGGTGATATCGTTGCCATTCGCCCTATGAAAGACGGGGTCATCGCTGACTTCGAAACTGTGGAAAAGATGATTCGTTACTTCATCGCAAAAGTCCACAACCGCACTACATTTGTAAAACCTCGCATCGTCATCGGAGTTCCTTCTGGAATTACCGAGGTGGAAAGACGTGCCGTTCGTGAGTCTGCTGAACAAGCGGGTGCTCGCGAAATCTTCCTCATCGAAGAAGCTCTCGCTGCTGCCATCGGTGCCAACATCCCGATCCATGAACCAGCAGGAAACATGATCGTTGATATCGGCGGGGGAACCACAGAAATCGCTGTGATCTCTCTTGGTGGTATGGTAATCGCCGAATCCATCCGAACTGGTGGTGACGAATTCGATGAAGCCATTGTGAAATACCTTCGTAACCAATACAACCTAGTCGTCGGAGAAAGAACTGCCGAGGACATCAAACTTACGATTGGAAACGCGTTCGCAGACAAACGTGTCGACACGATGGAAGTCAAAGGCCGTGATGCAATCTCTGGTCTCCCACGTACACTCGAACTTGATTCTAACGAAATCCGTAAAGCCCTCAAAGAACCAACAGACGAAATCCTAGACGGGATCAAATCGGTTCTCGAGCGCACTCCTCCAGAGCTTGCGGCCGACATTGTAGAACGAGGAATCGTTCTTACAGGTGGTGGTTGCCTCCTTCGTGGTCTCGAACACTACCTCACAAAAGAAACAGGAGTTCCTGTCTTCCGTGCTGAAAACCCACTGACTTGTGTGGTGCTTGGAACAGGTCGTTACTTGGACGAATTGAAATACATTAAGCCGGGAATCAGATAAACATCGGTTACATGGTTTGGTGAGAGAAAGGGAACGAAAGTTCCCTTTTTTTTTTGCTTGGAGCAAATGGCGTTAAAATAGCTCAAATTTACTCTTGGAAATATTTTATATTTTAATTTACTATCTCCAATATTTCTTCTTTTAATGTTTCTAATCCAATCTGGTGTGGTAAAGTTTTTATAATTTTATGGTTTTTTTGGATCAGGTAAATATTGGTTGAATGTAGAATTTTTCCCTCCCCTTGGACTTTACCAAATTTTGGATTATCTAACAACACTAACTCATAATCATTCGCAATTTTTTTGATTTCCGCTGCATCACCAGTAAGGGCAATAATCTTTTTGGAAAATTCCATCATGTATTTTTTTAATGTTAGCGGGTCATCATTCTTTGGATCAATTGATACATAGACAAATTGAATTTTTTCTAGGATTTCTTCTGGAAGGTTATCGCTCAAACTTGAAAATTTATTGAGAGTTGTAAGGCAAATATCTGGGCAATGAGAGTATCCAAAAAAAAGAACCACCAATGATTTTGATTGCGTATCTTCATAAAATCGAAAGGGATTTTGATTTATATCTATCAGTTCAAAGTTTGTTGCTAATTTTTCATTGTCTTGGTTCTGGAGAAAAGAACTTGGTTTGCAAAGTAATATAACAAAACAGAGAATAAATCCGATCAAAAGTCGCATAGATCAAAATTAGATTGTGATCTATGCGTCTCAAGAAAAAAAATCGGAGGGTGTCTCTACCCTCCGATCCAGTCATTGGCTATTACGGGTTGTCTAAAATGTATTCCGCTAAAGATTCTAATTCTCTTTGGGAAAACGATGGAAATCCAGGCATTTGCGGGTAATCTTTCCTTCTTTTACCGGGTGCTTTAATCCAAGCAATTAGAGCTGTTCTATCTTTTTTGTAAATGGAAACCATCTCCGTCACGGGAGGTCCGACAACTTTCGCTTTCAGCGAATGGCAAGCCGAACAATTTCCACGGAAAATCTTTTCGCCTTCTAGTTTGTCAGGTTTGGCTGATAAAACAGTAGTAACTGTTTCTTTTTGATTTTCTTTGGATTGGAATGCTTCCTGAACTTTTGCTTCATAAGCTGATGTTCTTTCTTTGACTAATTTTTTATGTGGCCCAAGTGCTGTTTCTCGTACAACATGTCTTCCACTCACCATAAGGACAATCACGATTGAAAGTGAGGTGACAACTTTTGAAAAATCCTGACCAATCAATTCTTCTTGCGCATTAATTCCATTCCACATCAAATAGAGTGAATAAATTGCCAAAAGGATCGCAGGCCCTAAAAGATAAAACAGATTCCAACTGATGGCAATACTTGGAAGTGTGAGAAGAATGAGAGGGCCAGCAACAAACTGAAGTAATGTTGCCATAAAAGCGAGAGAATACATTCTCTTTCTTACTTCATATCTTGATAAAGTTAGAAATTTTTTTTCGAATGAGTAAGATTCTCGCCCAAAGTAATAAAAGAGAAAAAGACCCGTTGCTGTTAAAGAAGCAAAAATAAAATGTAAATACCTAGGGAACACATTGGGAAGAAACATGGCGGAGAAAAAACCTGTGATGGTTCCCCATTTATCAGGGTATAACATTAGGTTGATATTGGTTAAAAAAATCAGAGGAATAAAAAGAAATATCCCACTGGCAGCACCAATCATAGAAATATGCAATCCTTTGTTATTTTGTAACTTATCCCAAAGGTATTTGTGCGGATAAGTCAGCAGAAATGCAACGGTAACAAGTGGTACGATGGATATCCAAAATAATCCTGTTAATGCATTTGCAGAATAAAAATAAACTGTATACAAAGTGTTGATGGCAAGAAGTGGAGCTACTCCTAAAACAACAGCCATACTTTTGTTTACTGTGATGGTTTTTGCAATTTCGTGTGCTAAAGTATCATAATCTTTTTCTCTTAATCCTTTTAACTGAGCAAAAAAAGTAAGAAGCGTTCCGCCTACCATTAAATTTACAAAAAGAATATGGCATAAAAAAGAAAAAATAAGCACTCCCACCAGTAGCCATTCAGGTGCGGGTAACGGCAGCGGTAAATCTTTAGGGACAGGAACATTCGCTAAAATTAGAGAGATGATATTCATTGATGACCTCTTTTGATAGAAACAGTTACTCCTGTTTCTTGAGCCCCTTCGGTAGGGATTGGGTAGTCTTTTGTTTTTTGTATGTAAGTTACTAAAGCCTTCATTTCCAATTCTGAACCAGGGAATGGTGGCATAAAGTAACGTGCATTGTGCATTCCCTGAATGTACGCAACCATACCATCTGGGTTTAAGTCTGATGATCCATACATAGTTTGGAATTTCTTAACAACAGAATTAATTCCATGTGAAGTATGACATCTGCTGCAAGTGAGTAAAAAAATATCTTTTCCAGCTTCCACTATGTTTTCATCATTTATGGAATTCTGTTTTACATAGGTTGCGTGTTTTAGAATTCCTTCTTTTTGTAATAGAGGGTATTCTTCAATTCGAAACATATTGGAATACATATAATTTCCAATTACAAATGGTTTACGTATAAACTCTCTCGCTCTTTCAAAGACCGTTAGTAATGAAAAAGAAATTAAAACTGGGATGATAGAAAGTGCGATCGGTAAGTTTTTTCCACTCAAGGAATAGAGAGAAATCCCTATCACGGAAATAATTCCAACTCCCATCACAACGAGGAGACTATCATACCAATTTGAAAATTCCATTGTTCCCACTGCAATGGACAAATTGTTCGCCATCATATCTGGAATCACAGAATAGTAAAAAATTGAGCCAACTACTACCCAAATTGACCAACTTAGAATCCAAATGGAAGTAGTTTTGGTTACGGATTTTCGTAAGGGGCTGCCTTTTTTTGTAAAGAATACAGATAAGAATAATACTACTGTTCCTGCCATAAACATCGCAACAGGTGTTCTAAAAGCCAATTGAGCCATATAAACTGGGTTGATTACTGCATCGACAAAAGATTTGGTTTGGCTCCAACTTCCAGGATCCATCATAAAACTAAGAATTGCTACGATGATCGCCATCGTGATCCAAGAAAAAATAGAAAGGGCAATTCCAAATTTGATGTGTTTCTTTTTTGCATCTTCAGATTGGAGTGACTTTTTCCATGTTAAAAAGTATAGGAGGATTAAAACGACTTCGGTGACAAAAACAATCCATTCCGTAAACCAGGCCCAGAAGAAAACACGAATTAAACTGCCGATAGATGCAGGACTTACAAGACTTGCGGAAAGCCAGATGCCAACACCTGTCATAGCACCGAGAGAAGTTGTAATGACAAACCCAACAAACATAACTTTGTTGGCAAATTGATCCATTTCTTGGGATTTATTTTTCCAACCCAAATATTCAAAATATGTAACTAATGGAGCAAGTCCAACAGCTAAGGAATGATTGATGAGAACATGTAGAATGGCAATGACAGCAATAAGCAATCGATTGCCCATAAAATCTAAGTGAAATATGGGAAAATCCATATAACATAACTCCTTTCTCGAAAGTGATTCGAGAGAATCTTTAAACTATATATTGATGTGTGTTAAAAATTTAGGAGTTAGGCAAGAGGAGGAGCACGAGCGAGAAGGAAAGAAAGTAAAATTTGATTAGTGAAAGGTTCATCTAAAGTATAGATTTCTTTATTGCGCTGAAGTTTCTGATGGCTGGTTTCTATTAATGCAAGAGAATCAAAATCTTCCTTTGGTTTCGAAGATCCAATACAAGTGGAAGAATTTAGAAGAACTCCTTCCGAGTTTTTTGAACTAGCATTTTCATAAGACTTAGCAATATCCAATTCATTGATATGGTCATTTTGGATACAAATCGTTGTGAGATTAATGGTTTTAGATGGGAAAAAGGTAGCAATTGCTAGAGTAAATGCTAAAAAACACAGAGGATAACCAATCCTACTGAATGATCTCTTTCTTAGCCGAACCATACTCCAAATATCACACAGACTTAACTTTTGTAAACTTAATTTAAGTAATCAACCAGGATTTATAAAAAGGGATTAAATTCATAAGTTTAGATCATTTCATTTCTAAAGAAATTTCATAGAGGAAAAATAAAAAGAACTAAACTAGTAAGTATGATGACCAACAACCGTACCAAGAAACTTGTGAGAAAATTTAAAAGATTTTCGTTCCGTTAAAGACGTATATGTAACTCCCACCTAACGTTTTACTACTGTGAAAAATGTTTTGCAAAAATCTGATAACAGCTTCGAATATAAATGCTTGGTCATTTAAAAAAATTCCAAATTCCTTTGAAGTTGTATCTATCCCTTTAGGATATTTTTATTGAACAAGAAACTTAGATATCCTTTTCTACCAATTGCCTTTTCTTGAATGATAAATTTACCCCCGCACCAGGGATTGCAGTGGAAATCCTTTTCACGTTAGTGAAAAGATTGGAACGGAAAGCCCGGTCGCGAACACAAAAAAATCAGACTGTGACTATTGACTGCGAGGTGCCCACGATTGGAAACGCGTTCGCAGACAAACGTGTCGACACGATGGAAGTAAAAGGTCGTGACGCGATCTCTGGTCTTCCACGCACACTCGAACTTGATTCTAACGAAATTCGTAAAGCCCTCAAAGAACCAACAGACGAAATCCTAGACGGAATCAAATCTGTATTGGAAAGAACTCCTCCAGAACTTGCAGCCGACATCGTAGAACGAGGAATCGTTCTCACAGGAGGTGGTTGCCTGCTTCGTGGCCTAGAACACTACCTCACCAAAGAAACAGGAGTTCCGGTATTCCGTGCCGAAAACCCACTGACTTGTGTGGTTCTTGGAACAGGTCGTTACTTGGATGAATTGAAATACATTAAACCAGGGATCCGATAAATATCGGTTAAATGATTTGGTGAGAAAAAGGGGAACGAAAGTTCCCTTTTTTTTTGCTAAAGAACTGATGCATGAAGTTAGTGCATAGAACGATGAAGGCGAATATACGCAATGCAAATAGTCGCACTAATTCACGTGCTAAACGAAATGCGTATATCCGCACAGAGATAGCGAATATACGAATCACGTAGATAATTCTAAGTTCTTTTGGGGCGCACATCTCCGGCTCTCCCTCGACGAGGGCGCTCTGTCGATCCGGGGCGCGGTAGGACTTTGATTGGATACATTAATTCAGAACCAGAATCATTACTTTTTACTTTGTTCTGATGGACAATCTGTCCAAACGATCAATGGTTTGATCTTATCAATTGGCAAAGGAGTATCTTAAATGATCCAATCTACCATTCTATCGGCGGCACTCCCAGTTCTTATAGCCCTTCTCTACTTTGAAAAAAAAGAATCCGTAAAAGGTTTATTAAGTGTAAAACCACTTTTATCATCTCTTTTTGTTTTATTAGCGTTTCTTCAAATACAGGAACAAACAACTTACAATTCTCTCATTTTTGTAGGGTTGGTGTTGAGCCTTGTAGGAGATATCTGCCTAATTTTTTTCTTCCATAAAAAAGTTTTTACAGCTGGCCTTGTCGCCTTTCTTGCCGGTCATGTCATGTATACAATTGCCTTTTCAGGTTTGGGTGAGGTGGGAGTGATGATGATCACTGTGGGAGCCATTTGTATCCTTATCAGCACCATCATTTTTTTACGGCTAAAGTCTTATCTCGGCAATATGATAGGACCAATTTCAGCTTATATTATCATTATTACAGCAATGGTTGTGGGAGCTGGTTCCCTCTGGAATCATTCAACACTCGACATCACAGGCCGTAGTCTGGTGTTAGTTGGTGCAATTTTATTTTACGCGTCTGATATATTTGTAGCGCGACACAGGTTCGTTCAAAAAGAATTTCTGAATCGTGCAATTGGACTTCCTATGTATTACACAGCACAGTTTATGATCGCATTTTCAACCGGGTATATCTGACATCCTATCAGCACTTATCTGAATTTTTTTATTGAAATTGTGTGGAATGAACTTAGGTTAAATCTGTTTCGAATTCCCTTTTTTTTAGAAGTGGATTTTTCCCCCGCACCAGGGATTGCAGTGGAAATCCTTTTCGCGAAAGCGAAAAGATTGGAACGGAAAGCCCGGTCGCTTAAGACAGAAAATTCAAAGATAATCTAACGATTGCGAGGTGCCCACCTTCAAAAACACCTTCGCAGACAATCGAATCAATCAATTACGTATTCGTTTTTGAAGACGTTCGAATTTTAAATTCAGAACCTAAATGATTTAATCGTAGACGGATTGGTGGACAACCAAATATTAAATAGGCGGACAGAATCGCTAATGACCAAAAGGAGCCAACTTTGAGCGAAAACACATCTATTAAGAAAAATATCCCGACACTTTTCGAATGGGTAGGCGATATGGCGACCTTTGAAATGTTATTTGGTAAATTTTATGAAAAGGTTCTCAAAGACGACTTACTAGGTGATGTGTTTAAAAATATGTCGCCGGAGCATGTACAACATGTATCACATTTTGTTGCAGAAGTTTTTGGTGGTGAAAAATTGTATACGGACCTAGACAAGGGCAGCCATTCCAATATGATTGGGCACCACATTGGAAAAATGCTCACAGAAGAGAAAAGACAACGTTGGGTTCATTTATTATTACAAACAGCCGATGAAGTTGGTTTAAAAAACGACCCAGAATTTCGTTCTGCCTTTGTTGGTTATATTGAATGGGGAACACGCCTAGCAGTGATTAACTCTCAACTTACCGAAAATCCAATGGCTACGAGCGAACCTATGCCTAAATGGGGTTGGGGTGAAACAGGTGGACCGTATCTCCCAAATCAAAACTGAAAAGTTTGACTAGGCGAGATAACACAAACAAACAATTGTTCTACGCAAAGTAAATCATTTAAAGCGCTCCCATTTCTCACTGTGCATAGTGAGAAATGGTTTGCAGATGACGACGTTTCCAGATCACACCATCGACAATGTAATGATGAAAGGTAAATGACATGACCAAAACAACGGCCATGGGAACTAGTTGGTTTTGGAAGAATCCATCCAATGTAAACCCAATCTCGGGAAGTAGGTAATACATGGGTAAGGCTAGTGCTATCGTGAAGATAAAATACAGGATGGTATGTCCAAGTCCCCTTTGCGAAAGCCAGGACAAAACTTTTGCATTCGTATCAATTCCAATAACAAATCGTTTCTGGTTATAAATCCAAACATAGGCAATGTATTGAACATTATGCCAAACGTTGACAAGTAACCAACCGGAACACAATTCCTCTATCCAAATATACCCCAGATAAAAAACAATCAAATGGGAAATCATAAACAAAGTATGACCGAGGGCCAATTCATTTCGACGAAACGCAATGAGTCGAGTGTAGGCCCAATACAACCAGAGAGTGATCGTGATTATACCTACCAGATGTACAACAAACCATGGGACAGGGGGAAGCCAAAATTCTTGAAACAAAAATTCATTTGGCCTCTGTGCAGAGCGATGAAGAAATCCCCAGATGGGAATCGACCAAATCGTCCATTCGGACAATCGTTCTGAATCCCAACTCATACCACCCGCCTGACGACGGTAAGCTTGTGTGATTCCCCAACTCTGTCGAACGGTATGAAAAAATTGTCCGATAAAGTAAGTAAGGTAAATTCCTTTGAGTCCCCAAGTTTTACCAATGGTCAACAGTACGAAAAATACAATCGGTGGCACAATCCAAATGAGTGCTTTGTAACGATTGCGATCCTCAGTGTGAAACAAAAGCCTGGTGTAAGTAGACCATAGATGTTCATACCCAAAAAGCCAACTATGAACAGTTAACATGGGTATAAAAAGTAAAGGCCAGACCACGGTGACACTTGCCATCGTACAAGCAAGCATGGTGATCCCGAAGATAAAGCCAATATCAAAGTGGGATACTTTAGGCAAAACTAAATGCATAGATCCGCTAATTCCCACTTTCTCCTAATGTTAAGTCACAGCTCCCGGTGGTAACTTTGGTGGTGGTGGAGCCGTGCAGACATTTTTTTCACCATTATTTGTGCATTCATGGTGCTTTTGGCATTCGTCGGAAGATTTACACTCCTCTCCCACTTTCTTTTTGTTTGGATCAAAAGGAATGTAAACTTCTTTTGCCATATCTGCCGGTACAGCAGTATATACACTAAAAGTAACTAGTGCGAAAGCAGTAGTGAATATTAAAGTCATTAAGATTTTTTTCATGATTGGCTCTCCTTATTGAAAGACATTCGTGTTTTGTGTTCTATACAAAATGAACAATATTGTTTACTTCGGGACAATCATTATTTCTATTTCATAAATAGTTTATGGATCGAAGTATTCTACTTATAAAATTCATCGGTTCCATTTTATGTGATAAATATATTTATGGATTATATAAATATTCAACTACATAAGCACTACCACCGTATAGAGCATAATTCGATTTCCTTGCCAATTCTCTTTCTTGTGGATTGTTCCAACCAAGATTTTGCCCGACTGGTGCGAAAAAAATGTCGGTAACAACGGATCTTCCGTTGGCGAACAATCCGACTCCCCCAGTTCCTGAAACGTAAAATTCGATTTGATCGTTTCCAGTAGCTGTAAAAGGTAAAAAAATGGATGTACCATCGATTTCAGTGTTATTAGCACCATCTATGTAGAAGTCCAGAATGGCTTCGTATTTCTTGCCCGAAATCGCATGAAATTTAGGGATACCATTTTCTATAGAAACAGGTGCCTTAGGGACTTGACCGTTTACCACAAGAGTCTCACCTTCAATCAACCGTTCTCTCACAAAGACCAACAATCCACCTCCTTCTATGGACCCATCTCCAATCAGACGAATAGAATTGTGACCGTCAGATGGAATTGTATCATTGGACAGATTGATCGGAGATAAACCTGTGTTGATTTCTCTGGTTGAAACCAAACCTGTACTATTGAGACTATTTTGTGATTGCATCAAACTAACACTTGTAAGTAAGGAATCAAAAATATTTGAATTATTTGTTTCTTTAGGATTACATTGAAACACACTCGAAAGAAATAAAAAAATTCCGGTATAGCGAAATACTTTTTGAATCATATATCTTAAGCAACCTTTGATTTATTTTAAGTTAAAACAAGTTACTATATTATAATGAATCTTCCAAACCGTCCTCCTGGGACTGGATTTCGGAGTCAATCAATTAGGTTTTTAATGAAGTTTTCCAGTCCTTCACTCAAAAATAACTAAACCCATGTTTCTACAAAATGGTTTTGAGAAATCATGTGCAGAGCTACATTTAAAGAATCTTTTCTTAAATGTGTTTTGCCAATCGTTCTGATTGTTTTGAAAGTCCATCCACATTTTCACGTAAGTGGGAAGTATTGGATGCAAGCGAAGAAGCAGATTGTTCAATGGATACCAGCGCTCTCGACATTTCTTGTGTTCCCATTTTCTGCTCTGATGCCACTACCTCCAATTGTTTGGAAAGTGAGAACAATTCCTGAAATGAATCCAAAAATGATTTATGAATAGTTGTTTGTTTTTCGACTTTGGTTTTTAAATCCGAAAGGTTTGAAACAAGAATTTCAAAACTTTTATCCTGAATTCCCATTTTTTCTTTTGTTTCCGTTGCCGCCGTATTTCCGTTCACAATCAATTTGGCAGCTTGTGTGATGATTTTCGAAATTAAAGACGCGTTTTCTTGTGCACTATCAGCAAGTTTTGCAACTTCCTGCGCAACAACGGCAAACCCTCGGCCATGTTCACCTGCCCTAGCAGCTTCAATAGAAGCATTTAACGCAAGCAAGTTGGTGCGATCAGCAATGTCTCTCAAAATTTGATTCACTTCTTCCACTTTTTGAAAACTTTCTTTGATTTCTTCAAAGTTGGAACTCACTGAATCCATAGCGGTAGTGACTTGCAAGCTATACTGTTTGGATTCATCCGTGGTCTGCGCCAAATTAGTTGTCGCTGAATAGACTTCATGCAAAATTTTATCCATGACCGCACTTTCTTGATTTAAGCCATCTATTCTTGTAAACTGTGATTTTACAAAATCGCTGGCACTGTCCATAGATGCTGCAAGTTCTTCCATCGAAGCGCTGATTTCTTCTACACTCGAAACTTGTGTTTGGATTTCAGAATTTAAAGAATCCATAAATGTTATCATTTCTTGGACACTTTTGTTCAAGGTATCTGCCTCGGACTGTATGTTTTGTTTTGTCAGATTTGCGGCTTCTGATTTTTGTCTCGCCTCTTCAGCAGATTTTGTAGCCTCATTACTAGAATTCGACATAAATTTAACAACAGCACTCATCATATGAACACCGCATATCAAAGCAATTGTGTTGATTCCGATAAAAGGAATTCCAAATTCGCCCGCGGATGTTGCAATGAATTTGATTTCCGCACCTCCTATTACTCCTAAGTAAACGTATAGAAGCAAACTAGAAATTGCAATGTATCCGACCGCCATTGTTAATCGATAAGATAATAAAAAACCCGAATAAATAACGACAAAAAGTAGGACCAACATTACGAATGGAAGTGTTGCAATGGAGACCTTTTCTGCTGGTGTTTTAGACAAAATGACTACGATGGCGAAAACGCTCGAGTAGATGATGATATCGAGTAAAATAGATATGTAAGCAAATTTTAAATAAAATCTTTTCTTTTTGTAGAGCCAGAAAGTATAAACACCATATGATAAAACCACAAATTCTAAAGCAGAAAGTATAAGGCTCATGGTCTTTTCTGTTGTGGGTATCGCCACCATAAAGAAAATATTGATTGATAACATCACAATCGCAAAAGAAATACGAATCGAGTTCGCAATCATACTTCCTTTTTCTAAGTAGTTACCAGTAACAGATGACATAAGTAAAATCTCCAATATAGTCGACGAGATTTTATATTGAATTCAGCCAAGAATTATTCCTTAATTTATAAAATTAGTCAAGAATCGCCAAAGCGAATTCGGTCAATGGAAATAGATTTTTGAATTCAGGGTCATTTCTAAATTCAAAACTAACATTATTTAACTATTGCTCCACACATAATAAATTATTTAAAGTACCTCCACTTGCGTAGGCGGATGTGATTGCTATCGAACGACTATCGGTCCAACTTGTGACTCCATAGGTTCCACAATTTGCTGATATGTTATCCGTCCAAGAGGAGCAAGTATGTGAAGTATCAGTCTGCCAGTCCCAATTTGGATTGTTTTTAATACCCGTCCAAATCCCTGTTGCTGCCGAAAATGGATTCGTTAAGGTATTCGTAAATACTCCATTTGCATCGGATGTAAAAATAAAATTTGATGTATTTATAGATTCATAACTAGTATTAGGTGCCAAAACCCAATCAATTTGCTCCAGGACTCCGCCAGAAGTGCAGTTTGTACTTGTACAGGCTCTGCGATTGACATCATCCACTAGAAGTGCTTTATAAATTCCGGTGGTCGGTTTGTTGGTATCAGAAGAACATTTACTATCAGCACCTGTAATTCCTAACAAATTGGCATTATAAGCAGTTGAGGTAACAAACAATTTACAAGGCGAGCAGTGAGGAATTCGTGGCATACTCGAGGAATTTGGCTTCGGCATTGCCAGTTGCAAAATTCCACATTCACTGGAAGCATCTGCCGCATTGCATAAATCTGCTGGTTTACAGCTAATAAAGTACAATAAACAAAGAAAAGAAAATACTACGTTTATTCTCATAAATGGAACTAGCACCTCCTCATTTTATCATAACAATATTTTTTTGTCCTCCGGGGACGGGAATCAGGAGTCAAAAAAACCTCTCCCTTGGCCAGTTGGAACCAGTTTGTAGGCGCCGTAACAAAATCTACCACAAAAGAAAGTGCTCTAACTATATACTATATCGCATTCCAAAACCGAAAACCTTCAAGCTGCTGATTTTTCCAAGACCAAAATTTAGTAAAATGTTACTCTCCATCTATCAAAATAAACGAGAAGAAAATGACTGTCTTAGAATTGCTATATCAGAATGTACCAATTGATCTTTTTACCCTAAAAGAAAACTGTTCTCTTATCGAACAGGCCCAAAATCTAATCGACCAGTGCCATCCAGGTGCAACGAATATGAAAGTTTTAAATCTCACATCGGAAATTTCGGAAGCCGATATTCCCTACTCTCAAAGCAATAGAGCCCTTCACGGATTTATGCATGGAGGTTGTTTCTTTAGTGTCGGAGATACTCTAACCTCAATCATGGCCTTCTTCCATGTGGAAAACGATAGAGAAAGAACATTTACAATGGATGCTTCGATACGATACCTACGCCCCGTACGAACTGAAACAGTACGTGCAAAAGCAAAACTTGTTCAAAAAAACGGAAAACTTCTGGAATACGTCTGCGACTTTTTTAACGAAGAAAATAAAAGAACAGCACAAGCAAAATACAAATACGCAATCGCAGAACCTCGATAATTTTTTCTATCGATTCACTGAAAGAGTCAAAGTTTTCGATTGTCTTTGTTAATTTTTCGTTTAACATAAGCAGATGCAGAATGTAATCTGTGCACTTCGAGGTGCTGTTTTGTTCATAGGAAGATTGCCTTATCTTTCGTTTCATTCTACCGTTACCTCTGCAACGGTTGTCGGCCTGGATACGGAAATCAAAAAACGTGTCAAAGGGAACAAACAGTGGATGAGTTCTAGATGTTTTGTTTTTGATGGAACATTGAGTCACGAAACCATACTTGATGGATCTGTAGGTATTTTGTTTGCGGATCCAGGAAGTGAAATTGGAGAGATTCTCACAAAAGAGGCTGGCCCCGAAAAACTTTCTGCAAATCCCACTTGGGCTCCAGAATTAATTGCAACTTGTTTCGAAATTCAGACTTCAAACCCGGATTTATATCCTGAAATTCTGAACCGTTCCTTTCCTTTTAACCGATTGACACCAGTCAAAAAAATACAAGACAATGACCGTATAATTAATGTTATACGAAAACTTATAGAAAAACCGGAAGAAACAATCAATGTTGTAGAACTTGCCAATGAAATCGGAATGTCAGAGTCATGGTTACAACACGAATTTAAAAATGTAGTAGGACTGCCCATTCGCGCTTTTCGTAAGTGGTTTCGAATCAAATCCGCAGTGATCGCAATCAAAGATGGGGCCTCACTGGCCGATGCGGCCCTTAGTGCAGGTTTCTACGACCAAGCTCATTTCACCAATGCATTCCGGGAAATCTTCGGAATCTCTCCTTCTTCCGTTTTTCAAAAAGGAAAATCCATTCGTTGGTACATTCAAAACGAACAGATCGAAAAAATACTAAGAACTCCTTAAAATTTAGGGAGTGGCATTTTAATGATTCCATCGATCCAAAACTATTGATGGATATACGCAATACAAATAACTACTTTGATTGAGAGGGTGAAAATAGGAAGGTGGTGGCTATGCGAAAAGCCAATAGCTGCTTGATTATGCGAGCTATGCGAAATACAAATATCAACCGATTGGTGGGTTTTAATCGCAATACGATAACCTACATAAAGACTTACGGGTGCGGATATACGTATTACGACTAACCTTCAATGAGATTTTGAAAAGGGGGGATGGTAAGCGAATTGCGTATATAAGCACCAATATTCTAGAATGCAAAATATCCGGCTCTTTCTAAGATTTGGGCAAATGTTTCGCTAGTCAATTCGAGAAAAAAAGAATTGATTGTTATAAGAAATTCAAGTTCTTCAAGTGAAAACCGCTGGTAATAAAAAAAGACTTTATTTCTACCACTCCCTACTTTCCATTTTCTACAATGATCTTAATCACCATTACGTCATCCCTTCTCCTATTAGCCATCTCTGCCATCCATGTTTACTGGGGATTTGGTGGGCTTTGGCCAGGAAAAACCAAACAAGAATTAATTGATTTAGTTTTTGGAAAAGGGGATCAATTTCCTTCTCGTTTCATGTGTTTGTTTGTTGCTTGTTGTTTAGTTCTGTTTGCAATGTTACCGATCGTTTGGATATGGAGAACTGATCTTAAACTCATCGGCGACGTTGAGAATGGATTGAAACTTTTTATCGCAACGGCCTCTCTAATATTTATCTTAAGAGGGACACTCGCTTATTTCCCACTTATCACCAAACAGTGGAAACCGATATTCGTGTATTATACAAAAAGAATTTACAACCCGCTATGTCTCATCATTGGATTTCTTCTTCTAGTTCAAATCTTATAAGTTTCCACTATTTCGATAGAAGAAGTAAAAACAGTGTTCTCTAAATTTTCCTTTGGGCTTTTGGGGTCAGAAACCCAAAACGAAACTTAAAATTTCGTAAAGTAAACGGATAATCTGTCAAAATATTCTTTCATCTTCAAGCAAACTCATTATAAAAAGGCAAATGAGAAAAGTTGTATTTGCAATCAATGCTTCTGCGGATGGATTTTATGGACATACGGATATGGTGGCCGATAATGATCTACACCAATACTTCACAAACATACTAAAAGGTGCGGATCAAATTCTATACGGAAGGACTACCTACCAACTGATGGTCCCTTTTTGGCCAGAAGTTGCAAAAAATAAGTCCATGTCAAAAATCAGTAATGAATTTGCAGAGATTTTCACATCACTCAATAAAATTCTATTCACAAAAACTTTAAAACAAGTAGAAGATCCTAATACAAGAATCGCAAAAGGACCGTTAGTAGATGAAATCATAGTATTAAAAGAAAAACCAGGAAAGGATATTTGTATTGGTAGTCTGAGCCTTGCTGCTCAACTTTCAGAAGCAAAACTCATTGATGAATATAGGTTTGTGATCCATCCGGTAATTGTAGGAAGTGGACCACGTTTATTCGATACAATCAGTTTACCAAAAGGCATTCAATTGGATTTTTTGGGATCACAGACGTTTCCCTCCGGTGCCACAGCACTCCACTATCAAAAACGAAGGTAAATAAAATGGAACCATCAGACAAACACAATGAAAAAATGGCGCAAATGACCTTTGCATCTGTTTATCCAATGTATCTTACAAAGATAGAAAAAAAAGGAAGAACGAAAAAAGAATTAGATCAGGTCATTGAATGGTTAACTTCTTTTGATACAAAAAAAATCAAAGAACTAACAGATGAGAAGGTAAACTTCCAAACCTTCTTTGAAAAAGCAAAATTAAACAAAAATGTACACCTAATCAAAGGGATGATTTGTGGTTATCGCGTGGAGGAAATTCAAAACCCCTTAACCCAAAAAGTCAGATATTTAGACAAACTGGTCGATGAATTAGCGAAAGGGAAATCAATGGATAAAATTTTAAGAAATCCTTAATTGATAGAGCAAAAACAAAAAGGTTTTTATTGTATGATGAGAAAATCTACCAGAAACCAAAGTTTAACAATATAATGCTTGCCAACTGACAAGTGTTTATCTAATTTCTGTTCAACAACCATCCCACCCATTTTTATGAAAACGGTATACTTCATGAAACGAATTACAATCATTCTCTCTTTATTGGTTTTTCAGTTTTGTGTTTCACAACAAAACAAAACCCAAAAGCCACAAAAACAATATGAATTCATTCTCAGAAGTGCCATTAGTAATTTCGAAATTGTTTTCAAATCTTCTCCCAAAAAAAACGATTTAGTCGAACAAAAAGTAAAATTCATTATGGAACAAGCTATTAAGGGAGAAATTGTATTTACTATAGACATCAATGCAAATAATGATCTTTCGGCGATGGGGTTTAACGATTATTATAATGAAAACCGGAAACCTGCCATCATCATAGGGACTTATTTTTTGGATCAGTATGAAAAGAATCCAAGTGTCTTTTATTCTGCATTGGTACATGAGTTTACCCATGCTTATGATTATTTCAACAGCCAACAATATTTTGTTTTTTATAAAAACAATAGGATAGTAAAAGCATTATTTGAAGCCGATGCCTATGCAATCGAATCTTTATTCATTGAAAACTATTTGTTACCACAACAATTCAAAATTACTAAATTTGAAACATTTTTACTTGAAGATTTCAAAAACACCAATTTATCAAAAATTATTTTAATCAATCAAATTGCGAGTATACATCTACTCCATAATTTTCTACAAATTCGCGATTCCAAAGAAAGTATCGAAAACAAAACAAATGCATTAAATGCCATCGGAGAAAATTTGTTGGAAAAATTTAATTCCATTCCAGAAATAAAGGACAATGAACTCAAAATGGAGGTCCTTTCCTTTTATATCACATATATTTCAATGATGGATCAGTTGGTCTACGATATCGAACAAAAAGAATCAAATACCATTTTGGATACGGAAAAATTTTCCTTACAAAATTACAAAAAACTCTACCAAACAAAACAGTCCATTTCTGAAAAAATAAAAATGTATGAACCCGAATTTCAGGAATATATTATCAAAGAAAATGCTAGGATCCGAATAGAAATCTAAGAGCATTTAAAATTTGTAAATAAGAAAAACGAGAGTGTGGTGGTTATTGTTATTGGATCGTATCTCTTGAGAATCCATGTCGCATCGTATTTTCTGTAAACGTTCTTCCTTCAACAAAAAGAGATAAATAATCGGGTCCTCCTGCTTTTGCACCGGTACCCGATAACTTTCCACCACCAAATGGTTGTCTGTTGACGATTGCTCCTGTGATTCCACGATTGATATACAAATTTCCCACATCGATTTTTAATTTTGCTTCCATCACATTCTTTGGATTTCGAGAGATAACTCCACAAGTAAGAGCATAATCTGAATCGTTTACCAAATGAATTCCTTCCGAAAAACTAGATATCTTCTGCATCGATAACAGAGGACCGAATATTTCCGTTCTCCACATACTAGAATCCTTGGGAAGTTCATATAGACTCGGAGAAATATAAAATCCTTCAGTGGGGATCGATCGTGTTTTTCCAACAATAAAAGATTCGTTTTCTTTTTGGATTCTGGTAAGCCTTAAAAAACTTTCTTCATGGATCACAGGCCCAACTCGATTCCCGAAATCCAAAGGGGAACCTACAAGCAGACCATCCATTGCCTCGATCAAACGTTCTTTTAGTCTCTGATAACAATTTTGGTGCACATACAATCTAGATAAGGCACTACACTTTTGTCCTTGGAACCCAAAAGCAGAAGGTAAAATAGATTGGATGGCAACATCTAAATCTGCATCTGCATCCACAATCATTGCGTTTTTCCCACCTAACTCACAAATGACTTTTTTAATAATAGTTTGTTTTGGGGATACAATCGAAGCAGAGCGAAGAATGGATAAACCAACATCTCTTGAACCAGTGAAGTTTATGACTGAAACTTCTGGGTGATTGACAATGGCGTCCCCAATTTCAGAACCGATACCCGGTAAAAAATGAAACACTTCTTTGGGAATTCCAACTTCCCAAAAACATTTTGCAATCTCATAGGCAGTGGCCGAAGTTTCTTCCGCTGGTTTTGTTATGACAATGTTTCCTACTACCAGTGGACCCGCACACATTCCAGTAAAAATAGCCATTGGAAAATTCCAAGGTGTAATACATCCCACTATTCCTTTTGGTTGGTAATAATAAATATTATCTTCACCTAACAAAATTGTTTTTTGTGGAGATAGTTTATTTAGAGCTAACATTGCATAGTAACGACAAAAATCAATGGCCTCCGCGAATTCAATTTCGGCTTCGGTGATATGTTTGCCTGTTTCCCAAATACAAACAGAAAGAATTAAATCTTTATTGCTGATTAATTTTTCTGCCACTTTCAAAAGTAAACGAGAACGTTCTTCTTGTGGATGTTCTTTCCAAGAATGCCAATGTTTTTTTGAAATTTGGATTGTTTCTTCTAAATCATTGGCCTTGGACAACGATACGTTTGTCACCACAAGTTCTGGTGACCAAGGATTCTTATGAGCCAACATTTTTTCGGAAAACTTTTCTTTTGTCCCTATCGAAATTGGGATTTGAAATGGAAACAATCTATGTATGGAATCCAATGTTTTTCGTATGGAAGATCTTTCTTTTTCTAATGAAAAATCTCTGATTAGTTCATTTTTAAATTCCATATTGTGTTTCCTTATTTGGATTTTTAACCAAAGAATCTAATTTTTTTCCCTGACTCAATTGATACAAAAATCCTTGGTTAGAAGTATTTTCTAAAAGTCTTCGGATTAAATAAGCCATTCCCGGTAACAAAGATCCAATCGGAGAATATTCTCTGATGGGATAACCTAGAGATTCTAAACTAAATTTGTACTTACCAGCCATTCCAAATAACATTTGGATTTCAAAATCAGTAATGGATTTTTGATTCGTATGATACAAAGCAAAAGAAATCGAACGAAGGTTATGTGTGCCAAATGCAGATCTTAGATAGGGAAATGATTCTAAAAGATACAAAACATTTTTTTCAAATTGTATATCTGTTTCTTTTTTTGAATCAAATACAGGCGATTGCCACCCTCGTTCTTCGGATTTGATACGTTCATACTCCAAATAAGCGCCTTTGACAAGCCGAATGGTGATGGGAACTCCTCTGAGTTTCGCATACTTTCTCCATAAAACTAATTCTTCGTTTGATGACTTTAAATAAGATTGAACAACAATTCCAAAATGTGGGTACAATTTGAACTCTTCTTCTAAAAACAACTCTTTCGCTGTACGTGTGATGATTGATTTTAAATCATATTGTTCCATGTCTAAATTGATCCCAATACCTTTTGTCATTGCCAAACGAAGGATGGGGCGAAGGGCTTCTTTCAAAAACTGAATGCTTACCTCTTCTGCTTCAGGGAAAAGTCTGGTTTCAATCCCAGAACATTTGATAGAAATATTGGTTCTCTTTATTGGATCGATGTTATGGATTACTACGGGTAATTCTTCAATCAAATCGATATATTGTTTTTGGTATTCTTTTGCCTCCTGTGGAGATAAGGCAATTTCACCCAAAATATCATAAGTACGAGGTCTAGTTTGATTTGTTTTTCTATTCAATGTTTCTTTTGATTCGCATAGAATGAAAAGTTTTGCAAAGAATTGAATTACTCTTAATAAAACATAGGAAACCAAAGAACTTAAATAAAAATGATGAATTAAAAAATGTATCGAGGATTTTAGAAAACTAGGGATCTCCGTGTCTTCATCAAAAATATAAATTTTGAAATAGGAATAAATATTTTTTGTTTCAAGGGATGGCAAAACATCTATGAATTTAAAAGTTTGTAATTTTAGTTTTGGGTAACGAAATCCAAAGCGAATCAAAAGAGAAGTGATAAAGAATAAAAATCGTTGGGACAAAGATCCGGAAGTTGAATTAATTTTTTTTGCAATTTTTAGAATTTCTTCATCTTCGTCTTGCAATTGTTTTGTAAACATAATGTAACAACCAATCTTTGGATTAAAACTCTAAATTCTTTCAAGAAATTAGATTACTAAATATGAAAGGAGTTGTAAACAATATCTTAGATGTTTTTATTTCCAAATGGGTAAATTAACAGATTTATTTATCGAAAAAGAATCTAAGTTTGGAGCATTCAACTATTCTCCTTTACCAGTTGTATTAACCAAAGGTGAAGGAATTTATCTTTGGGATATAGAAGGAAAAAAATATTTTGATTTCCTCTCTGCTTATAGTGCTGTAAATCAAGGACATTGCCATCCAAAGATTGTGGAAGTTTTTCAAAAACAATCTGCTATTCTAACACTTACTTCTCGTGCTTTTCATAACGACAAACTTCCACTCTTTACTGAATTTATGACCACAACTTTTGGATACGATCGAGTACTGCCAATGAATACCGGAGTCGAAGCAGGAGAAACAGCAATCAAACTTGCCAGGAAATGGGGATACCAAAAGAAAAAAATTCCACAAGACAAAGCCAAAATTATTTTTTGTGAAGGAAACTTTTGGGGAAGAACCATTGCAGCAATCTCTTCCTCCACAGATCCAAAAAGTAAAAATGAATTTGGACCTTTTTTACCTGGATATGAAATTATTCCCTACAATGACTTAGAGGCACTCAAACAAGCCGTTTCCGATGAAAATGTGGCCGCGTTTATGGTGGAAGCCATCCAAGGGGAAGCGGGAGTGATTGTTCCCGACGAACATTATTTAAGTGAAGTGAGTAGGATTTGCAAACTTCATAATGTATTGTTAATCGTTGATGAAATCCAAACTGGTTTGGGTAGAACAGGAGAATTTGTATGTTCTGACTACTCCAATATAAAACCAGATTTATTACTTTTAGGAAAAGCTCTGTCGGGAGGAATGATGCCCATCTCCTGTGTGTTAGGTTCCAATGAAATTCTACTTCTTTTGAAACCGGGAGAACATGGATCTACATTTGGTGGAAATCCACTGGCGTGTGAAGTGGCGATGGCTTCTGTAAAAACAATCCTAGAAGAGAAAATGCCAGAGAATGCTAAAAAGATGGGATCTTTATTTCGGGAAACCATCACATCTTGGAAACATCCAGCCATCCAATCAGTAAGAGGAAAGGGACTATTAAATGCGGTTCAATTCCAAACTGAAGTGGATGCCAAGGAACTTTGTTTGGAATTGATGAAACTTGGAATTTTAGCAAAAGAAACCCATAAAAATACGGTTCGGTTTGCACCACCTCTTGTGATCCAAAAAGAGGAAATGAACGAAGCTTTGGTAACAATCAAAAAGGCAATTGATACAATTCCGATTTAGAGTGAATCATTCCAAAACAAAAAAATTTTAGATAGGTTTTATTGTTTTTGGTCATTTGCTTTTAAGAAAAAGAAAGAGAATGAAGATATCAGTTTTGGTAATTCTAATAAAGTATTGAACCCAAATCCTGTATCTCCATGTGAAATCAATGTTGTAATACAAAGTTTACTTTCAACACCTCTTTGTACTAATTTCTCATGTAACATTGAAGATTCATACGCTGGTACTACATCATCTTTCAAACCATGAATTAATAAAATTGGCAAATTGAGAGAATGGATATGATTGGTTACAGACAAAGCGGTGATTAGGTCTCGGCTTTTGCCTCCATTTTTAACAACGTTTTTCCAGTGTTTGATTCTGAATTCTGTATCGTATTTCAATTGATCAAAAATATTACGATCTGCTTTTTTCATTTTTTGGTAATGTGGTTTCAATCGTAAGTCTTTTGTTTTGTAATAGTTATCCAAAATCGCAAGTTTGATTGCTGTGAACAAACTTTGATTTTTTCCAAGGGAAATGGGAAGAAAATTGAGAAGAAGGATCATTCGACCATATTCATCTAAATTCTGATTTGCAAATAAGTTTTCAATGACATCATCTACTTTTGCAAAAGCTCCAATGGCGCAGATACAATTGATTTTTTCGGCAATCTTTTTGTCACTCGCAGCAACAAGACTCAAGGAACCTGAAAACGAAGGAGCAAAGATAGAAACTTTACCGGAGGGACAGATCTCTTTTTGGTTTGAGATAAATAAAATAGAATCTTTAATATCTTCTATATTGCGAAGAGAAATATTATAATCACAAATTTCGTCATAAAATGGACTGATCACTGTGTATCCAATTTTACTTAGGCTTTTATTGACTATAATGAATCTTGGATCTCGGTTTCCAAGAGGTGCCAATCCATTGATGGTCACAATGGTTCCAAGTGATTTGGATTTTGGTGTATAACAATCTGCTTTTAAAACTCTTTTGCAAACGGGAATTTGAATTTCTGTAACATAAGGAAGAGTTTCGTCATCACTTTGTAATCCAAGTAGAAAGTTGATGGATTGAAACCAAGCTTTGAATTGATTCATTGAGTACAACTACCGAATCCTTTTTATTCTGAGGTATATCATGATCATACAAAACTTTATAAAGGTTTTGATTGATATGATGATGATTCATATCTAAATCTTTCACTAAATTGTCGAACTAAAAATATAAGCGAGTGGCTTAGATAATGATAACCTTTTAGTTTCCTTGCGCCAAGGATTGCAGTGGAAATCGGAGCGGAAGCGGAGATTGAAACGGAAAGCCTGGTCGCGGCCACTCCCCCATCCAAAAATTGAATCCAGTGCGAGGCGCCCCAATCACAATATCTCTTCTTGACAAATGGATGAAAATATGATCTCCTAAGTTTGTTCTCCGTAATTGGAATTCGTGTTAGGTTCTCCTGATGGCAGATGAAGATACAAAAGAGTTTTTCCAGAAAATTATTTTTACTAATGAAGAAATTTTAAAACTTCGGATTTTATTATATAGTTTAAAAATTCGTGCACTCAACGCACAAATTCTTTCGGCAAACTCTGGAGCATTCGCAGCTAGTTATGGTGTTGTGGCAGCAGAGATCATTCATTTTAATAACAAAATTCAAGATGTAAATGAAAAGCTAACCAAAGCAATTACGGTTGTGATTCGAATGGCAAGCGAAATGCAAAAGATTTCTAAGGTGAACCGGCTCCTACATGTTTCTGTTGAAACTTGTAGGTCCAGGGGAGTCAACCTCGATCATTATAAAAATATAGAATATAGTCTAAACAATCGCAACGGGGAAAAGGAAATGTTGGATTTGCAGTTGCGGAAAGAATTTGATGATATTCGTCATATTGTTCGGAGTTCCACTAAACTTTGTTTAGAAGGTCGAACTGTGTCTTTACAAACGCGAATCGAATCTGCTACCATTGTTGAGAACCAAAAATTATTTTTAGCAGTTGCAGAAAGTTTTGATGGAGCTTTAAATATCATCGAAACATCTTATCGATATCTTTCAAAACTATGGTAAACCATGAAAAAGATCCAAACTATATATTCTGATAACGATCACAAATGGTCTGTCATTGCAAGAGACCCGTCCAAACCAAACTGGTTGATTGACACAAATGAATATTTAATTGAGTCAGATGGAATGGGTTTACTCACCGATCCTGGTGGTAGTGAAATTTTTCCTGAAGTATTTTCAGCATTGGTGGATGTGTTTCCTGCATCCCAAATTAAAAATATTTTTGCTTCTCACCAAGATCCAGATATTGTATCTTCGATTTCTCTTTGGCTTGAAGTCAATCCATCAATTCGTTGTTATGTGAGTTGGTTATGGACAGGTTTTTTGCCACATTTTGGCGGGAATGCCGATACTTTCATTCCGATGCCAGACGAAGGAATGGAAATTGTCCACCAGAATATCAAACTGAGATCCATTCCTGCTCATTTTTTGCATAGTGCCGGAAATTTAAATCTTTGGGATCCTGAGGCAAAAATTCTATTCAGTGGTGATGTGGGCGCCGCCTTACTTCCTTTAGATGAAACAGACTTGATTGTAAAAGATTTTGATAAACACATTCGATTTATGGAAAAATTTCACAAACGATGGATGGCTTCTGAACAAGCCAAAGTAGCATGGTGTGAAAGAATTTCCCATCTCAAACCAGATATGCTTTGCCCACAACATGGCTCTGTATTTCAAGGTCCCGATGTGGAACGGTTTATCAATTGGTTTTCGGAATTAAAAATTGGAATGGATGCATTGGAATTGCCAAAACCATAAGATCGGGATTGGTGATTGGCATCGGCAACATAGGCAAAATGCCCCGTTACCATATAACTAGATTGAGCATGAAATCTCAAGTCTTGGTAGACATATTGTGTTAACCAGTGATTAATCGTTCCATTTTTTATAATCGCCAAAATCAAGTTTTGTCTTTAGTTTGGAATTCTCCCTTAAGGAAATGATATGATTCTAATTCCAGTCCCTAGTTCTGATTTTGATCCAAGTGAAGCTTCCCTTCCTTGGAAATTATTATCGGAATCAAATTTCAAATTTCAGTTTGCCACACCCGACGGGAAAAAAGCAAAAGCAGACGAACGGATGTTAACTGGAAAGGGACTGGGAATTTTGAAATCCGGGTTTATGGCACGCAAAGATGCCAGAGACGCTTACTTCAAAATGGAAAATTCAAAAGAGTTTCAGATCCCCATTCCTTATTCTGAAATCAAAGAAAAGGATTTCCAAGCCATTCTTTTGCCAGGGGGACATGCACAAGGTATGAAAGAATACCTAGAATCCAGAATTTTACAAAACGTAGTCGTGGATTTTTTTCAATCCAATAAACCGGCTGCGGCGATCTGTCATGGTGTATTACTTGCGGCAAGAAGTATAAACCCTAAGACAAACAAATCTGTGTTATATGAAAAAAATACCACTGCCCTTTTGCAAAAACAGGAACTCCTCGCTTACTACACAACAAGACTTTGGTTAGGGAATTATTATAAAACCTATCCGTTGACAGTTCAGGAGGAAGTCACTGGTTTTTTAAAATCAAAAGGCCAGTTTAAAACGGGAGGGAGTTTATCAGTCAGAGATAGCCTCGACAATCCAGATGTTGGTTTTACAGTTTTAGATGGGAATTATCTATCTGCGAGATGGCCTGGGGACGCGTATCAATTTGCTAGTGCATTCAAAACATTACTTTAATCATTTGAGTTCTTTGTATCATTGGCTTTACAATGGATCGTAACGTCTATAGAAACGTTAAATTCCATTGAGGAAAACCTGGATTCACTGTCCCCATTAAAGTGAGTTCACCAGTGGTTTGGTTAATCGAGAATAGATTTAAATCTCCACCGTTATATGCCACATAAGCGAAACGTCCGGTTGGATCGATGACCATATAACGCAAGTTTGTAACAAGTCCAGATAGTTTAGAGGAAAGCGAAATTTTCCCCGAATTTCGCTCCACCGTATAACAAGAAATTTCACCTTCATTGATATGGACTAAATAGAAAAAACTTCCACTAGGATGGATTGCTGTCCCATTGATACTCAATCCATGAAAAACGGAATCCACAAAACCCATTTGTCCCGTATTGCCATCAAAACTTAGGACAGTAACAGTGGGACTGGAAGCAACATATAAATATTTGCCGTTTGGATGGGTCGAAATAAAACCTGAACCGCCATTGGGAAAACTTGGGCTAATTCCTACTTGAGTTAAACTTCCATCATTATAGTTGATTCGATAAGAAACAATTTCTGTTAAGTTAGGACTGTTATAAAAGATAAAATTCCCATTGCGTGAAATTTGAATCACGTTATGGGGAACAACAGTTGGGTAGGCAGAAAGAAAACTAAGAGTGCCATCAGCATTGATTGCAAAAACACGAATCTCCCTGTTGCCTTCCGATGCAAGGTATAAAAACCTTCCATCAGGCGTGATTACCAAATTTCTCGGCGCCGTTCCCGCAGGATATGTGGGGATAGAATTTGCAGTGAGAACACCCGTACTCTGGTTGATTAAAAATTGGGAGAAATTCCCACTGTATAAGTTTGCAGCATATAAGTACTTTCCCGTTGGATCAACCCCTATTCCAGTAGGGCCATCACCCGCAGTATAGGTCACTGGGTTTAATAACTGCCCATTGGTATTATCCATCACCAAACGGCCAACAGAATCATTCAAATCAAAACTCATATATACATAACCGGTATACACAGTAATATCGGAGCTAGCACTGGTCCATCCATCGGCAGCAGTGGCAGTGATCCAAACCTTTCCATTGCCAATGCTTTGGACCAAACCATTAGCATCCACTGTGGCAACTGAGTTGTTGCTACTGGACCACTGAAAAGTTGAGTCTGTTTTATTACCGTACGAAAAGTACTGTGCTTCCAGTTGTAAACTGTCCCCTTTGCGAATCCCAGCCCAAGTATGGTTGAGTTCGACTACCTGGTTGGAACTGGCAAGTAAGGCCAAAAGACCAAACAAAGATTTGGAAGAAGGATCTTTTTCTGGAAAAAGAAGGTTATGAACAATTGGATTGAGAAGACAGGCGTTGAACGAAAAAAGACAAACCAAGAGGGAAAACGCTCTCCAAAAGTTTGTGTTCTTTGGAAATTTTTTTCGATTCGAACGATTTGTTTTCATAGAAATCAACAAACATAAGTAAAGCGGATAGTAAAATTGTCATTCCTAAAATTAAGAAGTTGTGGCAAACTGAACAGATTTCTAACAAACTGAGCGCCAGGGATTGCAGTGGAAATCGAAGCGAAGCGGAGATTGGAACGGAAAGCCCGGTCGTTTTTAAATCCGTTGTTTATTTTTTGATCAATTCGAGGCGCACAAAGTGTTTTCATTTATGGCAAATTTGTGGATTTGAATGAACTTTACGGGTCCAATAAGAGTCTGAGAAATAACGAAGTGAAAACTATAGAATAGAACGTATATGGCAAATTCAAAAACGATCACATCCAATGACTGGCTCTCCTATACTTCCTTTTTGGTATTGGTATTTGCTATGGTCGCACCCATTGGCGAAGGACTTCTCATCGCATTCGCTGTTGTTTTTTTAGCAGTTGGTATCTCCAGTGCCGTTCACAGCGCTGAGGTCATAGCGGAACGAGTGGGCCCAGCACTTGGAACTTTGATTTTGGCAATTTCTGTAACAGTGATCGAAGTGGCACTCATTGTCAGCCTTATGAGTAATGACACAGCAGACTCACCACAAATTGCAAGGGATACCGTTTTTGCAGCGCTTATGATTGTCACTAATGGAATCATAGGCATCTGTATTTTGTTAGGTGGACTAAAACATAAGGAACTTGGATTCCAATTGGTGGGCACAACTGCTTTGCTTGGCGTTTTGGCAGTACTTTCCACACTTACATTAATTTTACCTTTATACACAACATCTACTAACAAAGGGACTTATAGTGCAGGACAACTCATCTTTGTATCGTTAGCCTCTCTTGTTTTGTACGGTTCCCTTGTATGGTCACAAACAAAATCACATAAAAATTTTTTTTCTGCCTCTGAAGGAGAGATGGCTCCCGTAGAGGCCTCACATACAAGACCAAGTCAAAAAAGGGCCATCACTAGTTTTATTTCTCTTTTATTTTCTCTTTTCGCAGTCGTTGGTTTATCAAAAATTCTTAGCCCGACAATCGAAAGCACTATTGCTGCGTTAGGCGCTCCCAAAGCAGTGGTAGGGATTGTGATTGCCATTCTTGTTTTGGCTCCAGAAACATTGGCAGCAATGAATGCCGCAAAAATCAATGAACTACAAACTAGTTTGAACTTAGCGTTGGGATCAGGAGCTGCCAGTATTGCCCTAACCATACCGGCGGTTAGCCTTTATTCGTTGTTATTTGATAAACCATTAACCCTTGGATTAGATACCAAAGGAATTGTATTTTTAATGGTAACCTTTCTTGCAGGGAGTTTTACCTTTGGATCGGGAAGGACCACATCTCTTCATGGACTCATTCATTTAGTGATTATGGCATCCTTTTTAGCAATTTCACTTATGCCATAAAATCTGGATATTGTTTAGAAATTAGATTCAAAACCTAACTTCTAAACTCTTAGACTTCTAACTTTGATTTATTAACTTCCGCACACAAGGCAACCTTCTTCCATAGAACAGGCCTCACCCACAAACTCAGATTCCACCTCTTTTTTGTTAGCTTGCGATGAATTAGAGACAAATTCTTTTGTTTTTTGGATTTGTTCTTTTTCAATTGTGAATTGGATGGCCTGCGAAGCCGCTTTGGTTCGTAGATAATACATCCCTGTTTTTAACCCTTGTTTCCAAGCGTAAAAATGCATGGAAGTGAGTTTGGATACAGTTGGATTTTCCACAAACAAATTTAAGGACTGGGACTGGCAGATAAAAGCACCTCTATCTCTTGCCATATCAATGAGAGATCTTTGTTTCATTTCCCAAACAGTTTTGTAAATTTCTTTGATGGAATCGGGAATGGAAGGAATGGATTGGATGCTACCTCCTGCTGCTATGATTTGGTTTTTCATCTCCGAATTCCAAAGTCCTAGTTCGATCAAATCATGTAACAAATGTTTGTTTACAATGATAAATTCGCCACTGAGGACTCGTCTCGAATAAATATTGGAAGTATAAGGTTCAAAACATTCATTGTTTCCTAAAATTTGAGAAGTGGATGCGGTGGGCATCGGAGCGACAAGGAGAGAATTCCGTGTTCCATATTGGAGCACTTCTTTCCGCAATAATTCGAAATCCCATCGACCTGTTGGTTTGACATTCCATAAATCAAATTGAAAAATTCCTTCGGAAAGTGGAGAACCAAGAAAACTTGGATATGCTCCTTCTTCTTTGGCAATGTCTTTACTTGCAGTCATGGCTGCAAAGTATATGGTTTCAAAAATTTCAATATTTAGGTTTTTTGCGACCTCGCTCTCATAAGGCATACGAAGTAGGATAAAAACATCGGCAAGACCTTGGACACCAATCCCAATGGGACGATGTTTCAAATTAGAATTTTTTGCTTCGGGGACTGGGTAATAATTTTCATCAATGATACGATTCAAATTCACCGTCATCTGATAGACAATTTCATATAACTTGTCGAATAAAAACTTACCTTCAGAAACAAACTTTGGCAAGGCGACTGAAGCCAAATTACAAACTGCAACTTCCTCTGGACTAGTGAATTCTAAAATTTCTGTACAAAGATTACTACTTTTGATAGTTCCTAAATTTTTCTGATTACTTTTTGCATTGGCCGCATCTTTGTACAATAAATAAGGTGTTCCTGTTTCAATTTGAGATTCAACGATAGCAAACCAAAGGTCTTGTGCTTTGACTTTGGACCTGGCTCGCCCCTCTCTTTCATACTGTTCATATAAAGAAACAAACTTTTCTCCATAAACTTCCGATAAACCTGGGGCTTCATTGGGACAAAACAAACTCCAGTCGCCACCCTCTTCCACTCGTTTCATAAATAGATCCGAAATCCAAAGGGCAAAAAACAAATCACGAGCCCGCATTTCTTCTTTGCCATGATTTTTCTTTAATTCCAAAAATGGAAAAATATCTGCATGCCAAGGTTCCAAATAAATGGCAAATGCTCCTTTACGTTTCCCACCACCTTGGTCTACATAACGGGCCGTATCATTAAACACCCGTAACATGGGAATGATTCCATTACTAGTTCCATTCGTACCACCAATATAAGAACCAGTAGCTCTGATATTATGGATGGATAATCCAATCCCACCAGCACTTTGGGATATTTTTGCAGTTTGTTTGAGAGTATCATAAATTCCATCGATGCTATCGTCCTTCATGGTCAAAAGAAAACAGCTACTCATTTGTGGTTTCGGAGTTCCTGCATTAAACAGTGTCGGAGTGGCATGAGTGAACCAACGTTCGCTCATTAAATGATATGTTTTAATGACTTCGTCAATTCTATGTTTGTGGATTCCAAGCGCCACTCTCATATACATATGTTGTGGGCGTTCTACGATTTTGCCGTTTAGTTTTAATAAATAGGATTTTTCTAATGTACGGAATCCAAAATAATCAAATCCAAAATCTCTATCATAAATAATGGAACTATCCAAAAGTTCCGAATGTTTTTTGATAATCTCCCAAACATCATCTGCAATGAGAGGCATCTGTTTATTTGTTTTTGGATCGATATAGGAATACAACTGTTCCATCGTTTCCGAAAAGGATTTGGTTGTGTTTTTGTGTAGGTTACTCACAGCAATACGACTCGCAAGAAGTGCGTAGTCTGGATGTTTGGTGGTGAGAGATGCGGCAATTTCCGCGGCCAAATTGTCAAGTTCCGAAGTGCTAACACCATCATAAATTCCTTCGATGACTTTTTTGGCAACATCAATGGGACTGACCAAACGACTGAGACCATAGGATAACTTTTCAATCCTGGCCGTCACTTTATCAAACTTTACCGATTCACTTTTTCCATTTCTTTTGATTACAAACATAATAACACCTTTCTTAAATTTTAAAAATCTTCATTCAAAGAGAATGTAAAACCTTGTTCCGAATTTAAAACACCAGCCTTTTGGTATTCACCCACTCGTTTTTCAAAAAAATTTGTTTTGCCTTCCAAGGAGATCATCTCCATAAAATCGAAAGGATTGGAGGAATAATATAGTTTTTCAAATCCAAGTTCAATGAGCCAACGATCCGCCACAAATTCAATGTATTGTTGCATGAGTTTCGCATTCATCCCAATTAGATCAACTGACAAAGATTCGGTGATAAATTCTTTTTCTATATTGACTGCATCAGTAAAAATTTCATACACTCGTTCAGCACTTGGTTTTTCATTGATCATTTTAAATAGGATACAAGCAAACTCACAATGTAAGGCTTCATCGCGACTGATCAGTTCATTGGAAAAACTAAGGCCTGGGAGAAGTCCCCTTTTTTTCATCCAAAAAATAGCACAAAAACTCCCACTAAAAAAGATTCCTTCCACAGCCGCAAAGGCAAGGAGTCGTTCCGCAAAATTCCCTTCACCAATCCAACGTAAGGCCCATTCTGATTTTTTTTGAACGGCTGGAATAGTTTCTATCGAATGAAATAATCTATTTTTTTCTTTTGGATCTTTGATGTATGTATCAATCAAAAGCGAATAGGTTTCAGAGTGGATATTTTCCATCATAATTTGAAAACCGTAAAAGCACCTAACTTCAGGAAGTTGGACTTCACGCATAAAATTTACGGCTAAGTTTTCGTTTACGATTCCATCACTTGCGGCAAAAAATGCCAAAACATTACTTAAAAAAAATCTTTCGTTGTTTGTTAAGGAATTCCAATCATCCAAATCTCCACTCAAATCGATTTCTTCTGCCGTCCAAAAGGATGCCTGTTGTTTTTTATACATCTCCCAAATTTTAGGAAACTTAATGGGAAGGATCACAAATCGATCCTTATTTTCTTTTAATAAAACTTCTGATTGGTAATCCATTCAACAACTCCAGGTTCGAATTTCTATATTTTATGTGTCTCCTTTGCCAGAAGAGAACCACACGATACCAACAAACATATGTTTATTGGTTGATATTGGAATGGAATGGATTTTTTCCACGGCCAAATCTCGTCGACCCGGAACACAACAACTTGTATGGAAGAAGGTGTGGGTATCCCGGTAGCAATAGTCCGGGGCCCTGAAAAAATTTTCGGTACAGATGATCGTTTACGGGCGATTCATATGTGGGAAGATCCGACTTTTCTTATCTGATTTGGATAAGAATCTACGGTTGCGCCGTCAGTTGAGGAGTTTCACCTCATTCCTCCCGGAATAGAATCTAAAGAAACCGTATGAGACATATTTTGTCAATGGAATAAAACGAGAGAAATTTCAAAAAAAGAACTAGAAAGTTCTGGTACGAAATCGAGTTCTCTTTAATTCAAATTTTTATATATCGTTGTCAAAAGTTCAGAAAGAATGATTGGTTTTTTTACATAACCATTCATTCCATTTTCAAGATATTCATTCAATTGGGAATCCATACTATTTGCAGTAATCGCAATGATAGGGATGTCACGATAAGAATCATCTCGTTTGCGAATGAGTTTAGTGGCCTCCATTCCATCAAGTACCGGCATCTGAATGTCCATGAGAATAATATCATACCGATTTTCCAAGTGACCAAGAGATGCATCTAACAGATGTATTACTTCTTCTCCGTTTGATGCAAGGCTGACTTCAACATTTTCCTTTTGGAATATTTTAAGAATAAATTTTTGGTTTAATAAGTTATCTTCTGCGACCAAAATATGATATTTTTGATCAGGGTTAATTACCTTGGCATTATCATTTTCAGCAGTTGTTTCTCTTTGGTCCGTTTTTTCAAATGGAATTGTAAATTGGAAACTGGAACCTTCATTCAAATGACTATGAACTTTAATTTCTCCGCCCATCAAGTTTACAAGTTGTTTGGAAATGTACAATCCAAGTCCAGAACCTTCAAATTTTTTAGTGCGTGAATCCTCTAATTGGACAAAACGATTAAACAGTTTATGAATGTTTTCATCAGAAATTCCTATTCCAGTGTCTTTCACTATAAATATAAGAAATTTCTGATCGTTGCTCAATGAAACATTTAGACTTACGGAACCTTCCGAAGTAAACTTCAATGCGTTTGCAATTAGGTTAATCAATATTTGGCGAAGTCTATTTTCATCAATCAATATATGTAAATCAGAATCCAATCCAGATAAATTAATATGAAACTCTAAATTCTTTTTGATTGCATCCGCTAAAAATAGCTGAACCACATCTTTACATAATTTGTTTATATCCGTTGGTTTTGGAAGGATCTCTAACTTTTTATTTTCTAACTTAGAAACATCTAAAATATCATTGATGATTGTCAAAAGTGACAAAACAGACTTTTTTGCATTATCTAAATAATCTCGTTGTTCAAAATCTATTTTTGTTTGTTCCAGTAATGTCAACATTCCTAACACTCCATTCATTGGAGTGCGGATTTCATGGCTCATATTTGCTAAAAATTCAGATTTTACACGATTGGCTTTTTCTAATTCAAAAGTTCTTTTTTCAACTATGTCTTGGATACTTTTTTCTTTTCCCATAATGATTAGGATTAAAATTCCAAGTAACCCTGTTAACAATGAAGATACGATCAAAAGAAATCGTGAAGCATTGGTAAGATTCATTTGAAAGTATTTTTTAGTGGCAATGGTTTTGATATTTAATACATGAGAACCGATTGTGATTGGATGTTCATACGAAAACTCTGAAAAAATTTTTTCGTCTGTATTGGAACAATCCTTGGAAAATATTTCAATATGACTTGGTTCACTTGCCTCTTCGATTCTAATACATAAATGGTTTTGGTCATTTCCAATGACGGCATTATTCATAATGGTGGCGATCCGAACCGCTGCCACTGCAAATCCATATTCTCGATTCAACCTTGTCACTGGATAAAAAACCAAAAATCCTAAATTGTTTTCTACGTTTTGGACAAGATTGATTTTTCCTGTAATTTCAATCCCTTGCCTTTCTGTGGCACTAAACAATGCCTTTTCTCTTGTTGGATCAGATAATAAATTAAACCCAATAGCATGTTTATTTTCTGAGAATGGATAAATGTAGCGAATGAAAACATAATCGGATTTTTCTTTTGCGGGAAAGATTCTTTCCTCCTCTTTTTCATAGATTCCTTTGGATTCTGGATAATCTATCTTCAATGTTCTTTCATTCATCAAACGTGAAGAATGATTAATCAAAGGATCCCAGGACAATGCAGCTACACCATTTGCATCTTCTATAATCTCTTTCGAGAATTGGTCAAAATTTTGACGATTTAGATGTTCGGTAAGTGATAAAAAAGCTCCCAATGCTTTTACAACTCTTAATGTTTCTAAAAATTGATTTTCAATTCCTGTTGAAATAATTTGTCCATCAGATTTGATCCTATACTTAATAAATTCTTTTTCCCAATTTTTCGTAACAAAAAAAATAGATAGAGTAAAAACAAATGTACTCATCGTTGCTGAAGCAAAAATAATCAGTCTTAATAATTTTTCTTCACCTCGATACCATTTCCAAATCAATATCATTAGTGGAGTAAAAATAATAATTCCAATCGAGTCACCCATCCACCAAGTAAGCCAAGTTTGAAATAAAAATTCGAAGTAGATGATTTTAAAATATAATAAAGACAAACTTCCGATGATAGATGAAATGAGAGCGTTGACTGGACCTGCAATGATAAAAAAGATTAAAATTTCATGAGCTTGGAAGATATTTAAATTTGGGTTGGAATACTTTTTTAAAAAGTGAGCACCCATTAAAGCAGCAGAGGAATTTCCAAATGAAATCGTTATGTTTTGTGGATTTGAAATTAAAAACTGAACCAAAGTCTCCGTTGTAGGGAGATAGTTCGTGTTGGTAAAGTAAGCCCCCAGAAATAAAGCGAGCCAGACTTTTTTACCAAACAACAACACAAACCCAAGTGCCAAACCTGCCGGTGGCCAAACCGGCGTGCTGTATCCATCAATAGAGGAAAGATTGAGACTTAATTTTCCTGCAAATAAATAGAATCCAAATACCAGAATTTGTACACTGATTTCCCGAATGAAATTTCTGGTGAATGCATTCAAGGGAGGCATATAAGGTTAAAGACGAGAAAAAATGAAAGAAAAAGCAAAAAATAAACGTCAATTGGACTCTACATACTTCTTAAAGTTATCGAGGATTGCCTGCCAACCTCCCCTTTGCATTTCAATGGGATTTTGGTCTTCAGCATCAAATATGATGGTGACTTGTGTTTTGTTTTCCAAAGATTCAAATGTTACACTGGCTTTTCTACCATCTTCCATTGTATAACTGATTAATTTTTGATCGATTACTTTGTCATAAGTGGCTTCGAACTCGAAACCAAAACTTCCATCTTTTGCTTCCATTCTTGCACTGTATTTACCACCAACTCGTAAATCATTTTTGGCCCAAGGGCATTGCCAATCGTCAGAAGCAAAGTTCCAATGGATGATATGTTCCGGTTTGGTGTAATCGTCCCAAACTTTTTTGGAGTTTGCTTGTATTGTTGATTGAATGGTAATTTGCTCGGAGTTCATAACGGGAAATTCTATTTGTATGGATTTTTCTTGAAAAGCATTTTCTTATCTTTTCTCAGCGATTTCTTTTATGATCTCCAAACATTGGTTCCAACTTTCTTCCGAATGTTTCAATTTGTCCTCTGCGGTAAATCCAGTTTGCGTTAAACGAATTGTCACAATTCCGTTTTTCTCTTCCAAATGATTTTCAATGATCGAATAGTTTTCAGGTTGATCCGGTAATCCAAAAAAAGCAGTAAAATAAGAATATTTGAATGTATGAGGGGATTGGAATTTAAGAATGGTTCCTTTTTCTTCATAAGGTGTTCCTTCCCACACTCCTTTGAATATAAGAGAACTTCCTTCTTTCCATTCTGAAATCGCCTCAGTTCCATACAAATATTCTTTGATGTATTTAGGGGATGTAAGTATCTCCCAAACTTTTTCCAAACTAGAATGTATGGTTTTTGTCAGATGCAAATGTAAATTGTGATTCAATTGATTTGTTGTATTCATTGTGTTCCTCGGAAAATACCATACCAAAAAGAAAAAGTTTTGGATTGTAAAAACACGACAAAACGCTAAATAAGTGGTATGGTCAGAGAAAAAGGAAAACCGGCACGAGGAGTTTTACGCCAAACCAAGGCCGATCAGGTCGCAAAACACAACCGGTTTTTTGCCAATGAAAAACTAGATTTTTTTATAGAGCATTATTGGACTGTTAGTTGGGACTTAACCAACCAAAAACCTTATCTTGCAGAAACGCTACCTTACCCAAGCATTCACATTGTATTTGAAAAAGATAATTCAAAAGTTTTTGGAGTCACTAAAGGTAGATTTTCTACCTTATTACAAGGAAAAGGTTCTGTCTTTGGAATCAAATTTCGTCCCGGTGGATTTTATCCTTTTTTTAAAAAATCAGTTTCTATTCTCACTGACAAAAAATTACCTCTATCGATTCTCTCCAATGAAGAAATCTTAAACCTTGAAAACAAAATTTTTAACTTAGAAGAAGAAACAAGTCGAGTCGAATTGGTTGAAACTTGGTTAGAAAAAATTCTAACCAATCCAGATCCAAAAATCCCTTTTCTCAATGGAATCATAGATAAAATCAAAGAAGATCGAGGGATACAATCGGTAGACCAAATTGTAAAATTGACTTCGATGAACCTTCGAAGTTTACAAAGACTATTTCGAGATTATGTGGGAGTTAGTCCAAAATGGGTGATCCAAAGATTCCGCATCCAAGAAGTAGCAGAACGAATTGAAAAAGAAAAATCAATCCATTATGCAGAAATGGCTTTGGATTTAGGATATTACGATCAGGCACATTTTATAAGAGATTTTAAGAAAACGATTGGATTAAGTCCTGAGGAATATTTGAAAACAATTTTATAACGATAAGAATCTATAGAAAAATATAAGAGAATTATTTTTTTTATTTGTTTTGTCCAATATCTGTTTTAAGTTTCTGCAAATGAATCCACGTTTTTTTTTAGCCCTCGCAATTGCCGCTCAATTTTTTACCTCCAAGGTCCATGCTTCGGAACACGAACCAGATCATCTGGAAAGATGTCTTGAGTTAGCAACGCAAGGAAGCGAATATAGTTTCAGAGAACCAAGTAATATTGAAGGAATCACCTGTTTAGGATTATCTAAAAATCCTAAATATATACCAATATTGGGTTCTTTATTAAAAAAAGACAATAGTGATCATGTTCGTTTTACCGTTATACGCGCTTTGAGTTGGATGGAAACAGAGGAAGTAACAGAATATTTATTATACACAATACAAGAAGATAACTACTATCATGCAAGGTATTGTGCAGCACTTTCATTCTCATCCATACGAGACAAAAGAGCCATTCCTGTTTTAGAAAAATATATTCATAATTTGGAACGAAGTGAAAGAAGTGCTATCGTTGAAATTTTAGAAGCACTTTCAGGAAGAGATTATACTCAATTTTTACTCGAAGATGTTTCAGAAGAAAATGACTTAAAAAAATTAAAAACAAAAGCAAACAACGAATTTAAAGCCGGACATTACGGTAGCACACTTCATTATATCAATAGAGCATTAGAGCTTGAACCTGAAAATTTAAATAGTCTCTACCTAAAAGCCAATGCTCTTGTGTTTATAAAAAATTTCTATGATTCTGAAAAAATTTATACATCATTGTTAGAATCAAAATTTCCGGACAAAGCGGGAGTTTATAAACAATTAGGTGATTTGGAAACAACTAGAGGGAATTTGACAGAAGCAAATGAATATTACAGAAAAGGATTAGATCTTAAATCAAAATCTCCCAAGTAGTTAGATCCGTTTTTATCACAAATGTTTGGTCGCAAGACTCAAAGGTGGGTGCGGAGTGGAATGCACACCCTGGTGTAGAGCCAGATCATTTTTCTTTTTTATCTGTAGTGAGATGCCACCTAGACCCCCAATGGCTTAGATCAAATCAGCTTAAAAAACATGGCTAAAGTTGACAAACAACTGCTCATCTTCTCTCGACTTAGCATAATCGATCATAATGATAGTAGCTTGGTTCCAAGCAATCCGTAACCCTAGTCCTCGAGAATAAGCATACCCTTTCCAACCTAACTTATGTTCATCGTCCCATACACGGCCATAGTCAAAAAAGGGAACTAAATTAAAGGCAAAAAATTCATCTCCAAATTTTGCCTCAGCAAATTTCCAACGAACTTCTGTGTTCCCCCAACCCATAGCCCTTCCAACAAATCGATCTTGTTTAAAACCTCGAATGGTCCTGAGCCCTCCAAGACCTCCCACAAGACCTTCCGTTCCCCACATATTTCGATATTCATAAAAAGGAGCTTCCCCATCGGTCACACCCAAACCAAATCGATTGGCAATGACTAACTTATCAAACACCTTTGGAAAAGGACTCCAAAACAATTTTGTTTGTGCAAAGTATTTTTGGTAATCGTAATCAGATCCAATAGACTTGGTATGTTTTTCATACGTTGCTTCGGCAAAAATTCCAGAATTGGGATCTGGTTCAAAGTCTCTTGTATCATAAACGAGTCCAACACGAAGAGCATTCACATAACCACCATTATATCCGATTATTTTTTTACCTTCATAATCTTCTGTAAGTCGAGTTTTTCCGTTTGGAACATCTGCTGTATGCTCACCTCCAAGAAGTGGATCCACACCACGTGCTAATTTTCCATCATATGTTCTAACTATGTTGTTGGAAAATTTTAGACCTGCAACAAGACGTACAGTTCCACCAACAAAAGAACGTTCTGTACTTGTAGTTGCCATCGGAGTTTCAATCGTATAACGGTTGTACATTTTATCTGTTACGACAAATCCAGGTGCCTGCGGAAATCCAGAATAAGTTTTTCCTCCAAGACTTACTGGATCGGAACTTGTCCCTGGGCGGTAATAAGCCAAGTTGTTTTCTTGGTCCATATAACTTGCGTTTATAATATGTCGTCCATCTTGTTGATTTCTATCCAAATAAGATAGGGGTTTCATACTCTCTTCACCAATTCCAAAATAGAGAGTGGTAGGTGTAATGGTTAGAAACAAATCAGCACGCAACCGCCATTGAGTGTCTGCAATGAAAGGCATGTCCAAACTAACCTGATGGTATTGGGCATTTTTATTTGTATTAAAATATTGCCCAAAGACACGCATCCGATACGGCGTATAATAAAAAAGTGGATCTGCTTTTTTTCCATTATCGTAAAGATAAGCACGTACACCATATCCAATCCCCTCGTTTGGATCTGAGTTGATGAGAGGGAGACCTGTTGGATACCAACCTTCTCGTTTGTCCTCTATATCCTTTTTACAAAGTTGTTTTGTAGGATCCATGGGAAAGGGAAGGTTTTTCGGTGGAGGGTCTTTCTCACAACCTGCACTGGGCATATATTCCTGTGCCGAAAGAACACTTGGAATGACAAAGGGTGCCAAAACAAAAAAGGAAAAAAGAACAAGGCTAATGGTTCGGTTCATAGGTCTGTGTTTGTACACAAACCATGGACGCTACCTGCGCAAAAGAATCAGTCAACAAAAAATGAATTTCCACTCACTTTTTGGAGTCGGTTCAGCTCCACCCCCATTCCGACGAAAAGGAGGAGTTCCGGACAAAATGATTGCTAATTCGTCATTTCTTTTGCCATCGCATCCAGCTGAACAATGATCCCTCCGGTAGATTTACTACTTTCTGATATTTGTTTGGATATTTCGACTATGTTGTCCGCATATTCAGAAATACTAGCGGTGATTTTTGTCGATTCTTCGGTCGCAATCTTTTGGAAGTTCGTAGAATTTTCGATGGTTTTGCTTGTTTCGTAAATCCTGGTATTGAGGTTGTCAATGGTTTCAATTGCTTTGTCAATTTCTACAATCTTTGTACCCACTCCCGTGATTTCATTTTTAATGATACCAATGGCTGTATCCAACTTTCCCATCATTTCCGAAGACCTGTTGATCAGTTCACTACTTTCACCAATCAATGAAAGGTTCTCTTGGATGATCTTAGAAATTTCTTTGGAGTTTCTAGTCGTCGCATCAGCTAACTTTGATATTTCTTCGGCAACAACAGCAAAACCTCGGCCATGTTCACCAGCTCTTGCTGCTTCAATAGCAGCATTTAACGATAATAAATTTACTTTGTCGGCGATGTCATTGATCACAGAGACAAAATCAGAAATCTCTGTACTTTTTTCCTGAAGGATATTGAACTTATTGATCGAAAGATGAATGTGTTCCGAAGTATCAGTCGAATAACCTAATACAACATCTAAGTTTTTATAAATCCTACCAGTTCCAGTTTGTACCGTTTCATTTATCGCTTTTAGATCATTCACTGATTGAATGGAAGTTTCTGATTCATGATACAATGATTTTGCGATTTTATTATTGGAATCTGCTTTAGAAGATAATTCTTGCAAAGAAGTTGAAATTTCAGAAAGAGAAGTAGCCTGATGTTCCGAAATTAGTTTTAGCTCTTCTGAAATTGTATCTTGGTTTTTAATTTGTTGTTTCATCATATCAATTGTGTTCAAAATGGTTTTTGCCATATGTAACAAATTGTCTAAAGCTTTTTTGGCTTCTTTTTGTTTCTCAACTGCCAAATTTAGCAGAGTCCTTGTTGCTGTTGCCCCAACAGTAGCACCAATCCCAACCCAAACAAAAATCAAAAACCTTACAATGATATTACTCTTGGGCCCACCAGGAATCAACTCAGGTCGCAAAGCGAACAAAACAACTTCAGATATAATAATCAAAATAAAGTTATATATAGATGCATTACGATTGAAGTACAATACACTTAAAACAAAAGAAATATAAAACGTAGCAGCAAGCTCAGTTGCTCCATAAATTTCATATTGAAATACCAACAAACAAAGTGTAACCCCTGTGATGGATATATAACTAGAAGACCAGTGTGTTTTTAATTTGGAAGAGAGTAAAAAACCAAAAACCAATATAGAAGTAGCAAGAACAAACTCAATGAGGATACTCTGATATGTCAGATAATCGGAACCTTTCCCTGCAAGTTTAATGGAAAGTGTTGCAACATTGGCGAGTGCAAGGATCGACAGAAACGAAAGAAACATCCGTTTGTTGTTTCGTAACATCACTTCCGTGAAGAGGTCATCGGAAATCGTCATGGCTTTCTTTGGGGCAAAAAATTTAGCAAACAAACTGTACCTTCTTTAGAAAGGAAATAGATTTAGTCATACTTTAGAAATGGAATCTATTGGCAAGAAACGTCCTAAAACCCAACAGAGGTCCGCAAGACCTAAGGTTTGTCCAAAAAATCCTAACAGGGGCCAATTCCGAAGGGAGAACAGAACCAACTTTCATTCCATTGCGTGTATATCCTGAACCTAGTTCACCTCATTGGAATGAGACGAACTGAATCTGAAAGTATTTCATTTTTTTCCCAGGGAGACGAAAGAATCGTTTAGAATGCTTCAAAAGAACTTAGAAAATTTTTCCGAGTTTGTTTTTTAAAAAAATATCAGAACCCGGTTTGGATCCGCCAATCTTCCGGCTTGGGTTAATGACCTCATCCTCTCCGTTATAAATTCAGATTTTGCATTTCAGGTTTTTGGATAAATTTTTAGAAAAAAATCATCAAGGTGCAATAAACCTTTCCCCACAAGACACTTATTAGGTTGAAAAGAACACATTCAAATAACATATCATTAAAAGATACTGGTTTTCCGCTACAAGACCACGAATCGCCCGTTAGTATTTCCTCTAAATTTTCCAACTAGATTGACACAAAACAGAAGTCAAACGATAACTGTCAAAAAAATGATCAGGAGAATCATGTGAAAAAGAGCATTTTCTTTGGCATCTCACTCACATTCATATTACTAACACAAAACTGCTCTGGTACATCGTTCCACGCTAGTTATGTGCCAAGTGCTAACACCAACCCAACTAGGGAATACGCAACAGCTTCCACTCTTTCCAAAGGTGGGCTTTTCTTCCACAAAACCTATGTTCCTGGACCACTCGGACTCAACGCAGAAGGAACTTCTGAAGGAAGAGGTTGTAGCCATTCCGTTCTCTACTTGTTTTCATTCGGTGATTCATCTATCGAAACAGCAAAGAAAAATGGAAACATCACAAAAGTTGCCTATTTGGATTATGAACAACTCGGAATCTTAGGTTATGTTTACCATAGAGTTTGTGTAATTGTGAAAGGATCATAAACGGAGTTCAACAATGAAAATGAAATTAGTATTTATCTCTCTATTAAGTGTATTTTTATTCGCAAATTGTGCTATTGGGCCAACACATGGACTACTTTTTAATTCAACTAAATTTGCGGGTACGTTTAACCCAGAAAACAATGTAAAGTCATCAAAAGAAGGAAAAGGATGCCAGTTTACTATCCTTTATCTTTTTAGCGTTGGTGATGCAGGTGCAGGATCTGTCGCAAACAAAAACGGAATCAGCAAAATTGCAACCATCGACCACTCTTCTTTATCTGTCTTTACCGGTTTATTCCGTAACTACTGTACAATTGTATCTGGAGAATAATCATGAAATACCTTTTACTTTCAATTTTTAGTTTGGCCCTTTTTACAAACTGTGTGACCACTCCACTTCCAGCGTATCTTTTTTCCAACACCACCCAACATCTAAACGGGGATGCTGTTGGTAATATGGTAACGTCTGCTAAAGTGGAAAAATCAGGAAAGTCTTGCAGTTTATCAGGTTTATCCGTAAATATTTTCTATTATGGTGCGGGTAACTCCATCGAAGAAGCAGCACAATATGCAGGGATCAAAAAGATAGCTGTCGTTGATAGAGAATCATTAACGATTTTGCCATTCGGACTCTTTTATCGCGAATGTGTAGTTGTTTGGGGGGAATAGACCGTGTCCCATAACAAAATCATTCTAATATTGGGGGTGGTGTTTTTATCTTTTGGAAGTTTACTTGCCAAAGACTATGACTCCACTCACGAATTGCCGGAAGTAAGACAACCAGACAAACACCGAGTGTACTTACGCTCCACTGGAAGTGCAGGTGGTCTTTACATTCCAGAAAAGGATTACTTAAGAAATTCAGACGTTTCATTTATGTTATTCAACGGTGCAACGATGTATGATTTACTTATGTATACCCAACAAATGCCGAAATACGATGGTAGCGCAAATACTCGAGAATTAGAGTATCGTTACCAAGATAAGTTTCGTATTTTTTACGAATCTAGGGTGTTGGTAAATGATAAGAAACAAGATGATCCTTATCTTGCGCAATTCACCGAAAACAAAAAGAGTTTTGGATTGGCCTACTTCCATCCTTTGAATCCACATTTTAGTATTGGAGCCAGCTTAAGGAGAACAAGTATCAATCAAATGACAAATAGTGGAGGTATCTCGTATGAATACATTCCACCTTTCGCTGGATCCATTATGGGTATCTCTTACCTACAATTTCACGATCGCGAGGCAAAACTAAATTTCACTGGTATCGTACCCGGTATCCATTTAGAAATTAAGCCATTGCGATGGTTTGAAATTCACTTGGGCCAACAGTTCTATAACCTAAAAGGTAACGATTCAAAAGTAGGATTTGCTGCAGCAACTGTCGCTGGTCTTGGAGTTGCTACTTTCGGTTATTCTGGTGGGGATGCAACTTACACAGGTACAAGACAATCAATTGACTTTGTCTTTCGATTTTCTTCTTGGTTTGCTGCGAAATGGGGATACTCCAAAGAAAGTATGAGGGTAAAATACCAAAATTACCTGACTTTAGGAAACTCACCGACTGCGACCCTACTGTATTCTGCTTGGGACGGATCTCAAACAACAAAATTTGATTTCACTGCTCTCAACTTCACACTTGAATTTTCCAAAAGTTTTGGAGAATAAAATTTCAAAAAAACCTAACAGGAAATATTTCTCCTGTTAGGTTCCTTTCTTCACTCGTTAAATTTTAAGAACATTTCGATTTTACTTTCTTCTGTAAGTTCGTTTTCAATTAACTTTCCTTTTTAACCCCAAACTGATACCAATCCACCTTGCGAGTGAAATGCATCACGGCGGAAAGAACCAAAAACAGTGCCAATGATCCTAGAAGTAAAGCCTGGTCTTCAGAAGCCAAAATCACATACAGAAAGGAATACAAAACAAAATAATAAGAAGCAGTGATCAGCCCTTTCTTTTTGTTTTTTAAAACACTAATGGCATAGTATCCAATGAGTCCTGTCACAGCCAAACTGGATAAAATATATGCTGGCAAAAATCCAAAGTGCTCTGAAAAAGATAGGTTTAATATATAAAACAATACCATAGCTGATCCAATCAAAATGTATTGGATGGGATGTAACAAAATCCCACCAAACACTTCCATTAGAAAAAATAAGGCAAAACTTGTGACAATAAAAAGTAAACCATACTTAACTGATCTTTCCATTTTTAAATAATGGTCGACTGGGATGACCAAATTCACACCATAAGCAGAATTTAATATTGCATTTAGCACAGATTCATCCATTGAATGGATCACTTGTGGATATGATCTTGCAAAGTAAGATGACTCCCATACCGCAGAAAATCCATCATCTTGGATCGAACGATCTTTTGGTAAAAAATTTCCATTAAAAGAAGGATCTCTCCAATCAGAACTCATTACTAATTTAGATTTTTTTCCAATCGGAACAACTGAAAATGTTTCAGATCCTTTAATTTCTAATTGGATTTCAAAGGGGATAAAATTTCCTGCTTCGGAAATGTTTGCAGATGCATTGAGACCTGAATGTAGATAAGAAGATCTGGTTCCAGGTAGAAACTTTTTTTCTTTTCCTGCCCACAACAATTTCATTTCACCGCCCAGTCCTTTTAAATCAGACACAGATAGAATGATCCGAGCATCCTCCCAATAAATGTATGTTGTATCTAAAGGAAAATCGGAAGAATACATTGGTGAAAATTTGCCAGAAAGTTTCATCTTACTTGTGTACAATGGAATTTCGTAGATACTTCTTTTACGAAGTTCAGTTTTCATCTCTACAACTGAATCTAACTCATCTGGTAAAAAATATGCATAATCTGTAATGTAATCCCATTTATCTTTTTCCTTTGTGGAACCTGATTTTGGAATCCTTACATTATAAGGAACCATAAGAATAGGCCCCACGATGGTTTGACTAGTTCCCCATTTTTCACCAACCTCAACGACGGCTTGGTTTCTAGATGCACTTCTTTCTTCTATCAAAGAACCTATCATCACCAGTGGAATGATAAACAATAAAACCATCCCACCCAGAATGGCCAAACGAAGATTAACAGATGTTTGTAGTTTACTCATAAAAACTCCTATCTTTAAGATAAGGTATTTTCGTGAGTCTTTTATGATCGAAATGTGAGGATTCTGTGAGGATCTATTTTTTTGGAAACTGAATCGAAACTTCCACACCACGAGGACTTCGGTTCTGGACCTTCAATTTTCCACCATGTAAATCTACAATTTGGCTAACAATGCTAAGCCCTAAACCAGAACTCTTTCGATTGTTTGTGGGACGAGGTAAGGAATAAAACTTTTCTGTGATTCGATCCAAAGCAAAATCAGGAATGGAATGTCCTTCATCCATTATAGAAAAATCGACAGAATAGTCCGGATTTTCCTCAATTCGAATGTGAATGGTATCGTTTTTATTGGCAAAGTCGATTGAGTTTCTGATTAAGTTTTCAATGCTTAAAGACAAATAGTTACGATTCCCAAACATTTCCAAAAGTTTATTTTTACATTCGGTAATAATCTGAATGGATTTCCATTCTAGTTCGGATTTGAAATTGGCAATCACTTCCAACACGAGATCATATAACAACACTCTATCGTCCATTGTAATTGTTTTTTTGCCTTCTAAGGAAGAAAGTTCTAACATTTGTTCAATGAGTTTTTGAATTCGTTTTGCTTCTTCGTGGATGTTTTTTGTCAAACGATCTGATTCATTCGGATGAGATTGTAAAAGTTCAACAGATGCCAAAATGGAAGAAAGAGGACTTTTGATCTCATGTGTAAGGGTTTGTACATAAGATTCTATATATTTTTTGCCTTCAATCTCTTCGACCAACAAATCAACTTCTTTGCCCAGTTCATTCAGCTCACGAATTCCTATTTTTGGAAACACAACCTTTTCTTTTTTTCGTAAAGAACTTACATACTGAGACAAACGCAAAATAGGACGAAAACTCAAATAAGCGAGTAAACTAAAGAGAATGGCAATGGCAGAAGCAACCAGTAAAGATATACGCCAAAACTTTTTTTTGGCCTCATCAATGAATGGAATCACACCAGTTTTTGGTTTGATGACAGTAAGAACCCCAATCATTTGATTTTTGAATCGGATCGGGGAAGCCACAAACAAAGCTCCTTCTCCTTCTGTGTCTAGTAACTTACTGGATCTTGCTCCATATTTACCTTGAAGAGTCAAATAAACATCATTGAACTTTGAATAGTCGAGACCTTCCCGATAGGATTCAGAGTCAAAAATCACAATCCCATTTTTATCGGTGATATAAAGTTGGATGTCTGTATTGGTTTTTAATAACGAGTAAATTTTTGCTTCAAACGAACGTTTGTTTGTATTTTCAAATACGGGAGAGAACAGAGTATGAAGGAATATCTTAAAATGATAAACGTCTTTTGGATTTTGTTCCAATCGTTCTTCGACAATGGCGGACAAAATATGTGCTGTATCGTTCAAAGATTCTTCGACCGTCTCCATATATCGAGGCCGAATGGATTCTTCCGTTTTATCGATTAAATAATAAAAACCAATACTTAAGATAAAAAAAAACTAATGATGATGCGAATCCAAAGGTTCATATTTTTTCCTTCAATCCATATCCTTGTCCCCTTCTTGTTTCAATGGGGTCGAAGTCTGGTTCTATTTCTTTGAACCTGGCACGGATGTTTTTAATCACAGTATCAACAGCGCGGTCGAAACTATCTTCTGGTTCTGTCCAAACACTGTCCATAATTTCTTCTCTTGTGAAAATCCTACCTGGCCATTTAAAAAACAGTTCCATCGTTTTGTATTCATAAGGAGATAAATTTAAGTGATAACCGTTGAAATAAACCAACTTTTTATCCAGAGAAATTCTAAGTTTGTGATCTTCTAAACTTTGTGTTGGAGTGGATCGTCTTAAAATCGCACGAATCCTTGCCAGAAGTTCTCTGGGGCTAAATGGTTTGACAATGTAATCATCTGCACCAATCTCAAGCCCCAAAACTTTATCAATTTCTGTATTCCTAGCAGTTAAAAAAATAACGGGAGTTAAATATTTTTTCCGAATTTCTTTTAATACTTCAAATCCATTTTGATCAGGAAGTCCGACATCAAGAATGATCAAAGATACATCCTGTGAAACTTTTTCAATTCCTTGTTTTCCTGTAGAGGCCAAAGAAACGATAAATCCTTCAGACTCTAATGAAATTTGAATGGTTTCCTGAATTCCTGGTTCATCCTCTATTAAAAGTATATTTGTCATCGAAACTAAATTATTTTCCTTCTGCCCAGGACTCTTCTCTTGGATCGGCCACACCAATGAGTTTTCTATTTTTATCATCATTTAACACGGCACATACGGAACCTAAATCATTATCCAAATGTCCTTTTTTATAAACTTTGTATCCTTTTTCTTTTAATGAATCAGAAACTTTTTCATACAAAGATTCTTCTAACTCAATTCCACCTGGACGGTAAACGTGAGGAGAAAAACTATCCGGCCAATTCACCGAACGAAATCTAGGTGCTTCCACTGCTTTTTGCGGATCCATTCCAAAAACAATTACATTCAAAAAGAATTGGATCATCGCTTGGCTTTGGACATCTCCCCCTGGAGTTCCAAAACTCATCCATAACTTACCATTTTTTAAAACCATTCCTGGATTAGGAGTGATCCTTGGTCGTTTGCCAGGTGCTAGCGCAGAAGGATGATTGGGGTCTAAACGAAATTGAGTCATCCGTATACCCAATGTGAGTCCAGTTCCTGGAACCATAGGTGATTGAGGAAAATCACTTGGAGTAAGAGAAACAGCATTTCCAGAAGCATCGATGATACTCAAATAAGTTGTGTCTTTTCCATATTTAATTTCTCCAACTGAGACATCCTTAACTTCGTTAGGTGTCGATTGTAAAGAAACAGGTTTTTTAGAAGAAAACAACCAAGGGTTTCCACTGGGAGGTGTGGCACCAAAGGCATCTTTTTGAATCAGTTTTCGTCGTATCGCTGCATATTTTTTTGAAAGTAATCCATCTAACGGAACATCCACAAATTTGGGATCTCCAAAATACCTTTCCCGATCAGAAACAACAAGTTCAATTGCTTGCGATACTGTATGAATGTATTCAGGTGAATTATGGCCCATCGATTTTAAGTTTATACCATCTAACAGTTGCAAAACCATTGGAACCACGGGTCCTTGGGTCCAAGTTTGGTTGGATATAATTTGATAATCTCCATACTCACCGGAAATTGGTTTTTCCCATCCGCCTGTATAATTTGCCAAATCTTCTTTTGTAAAGAGTCCTCCTTTTTCCGTATGTAATTTGACAATCGCATCGGCAACTGGTCCCTTATAAAAATAATCCCTTACAGATTCTAACGCTTGTTTTCTGGTTTTTCCTTTTTTGAGGATTCTATTTTCTTCGTCTGCCATTGACTTCCAAGTTTTTGCAAGGTCCAAACGTTTTGTTAACTCGCCTTCTCGAATTCCATACCACCATTTTTTTTCAAGATACACTTCGGAATTATAAGGCATAATGATTGTAAAACCTAATCGTTTGTATAATGGTAAATCTAAGTTTTTGACAAGGATTCGGTTGGCAGGAAATCCTTCTTCCGCAACAGCAATTGCCGGTTTTACTAATTCAGAAAAAGATTTTGTTCCATGATCTTGTAACAGTCGTACGATGACATCAGGAGATGCAGGCAACAACTGAGCCAAAATAGAATTTTTTGGCATTACATCATAACCCTTTTCTTTAAACCATTCTATGTTTGCTTTTTTAGGAGCCGTTCCTGCTCCAATATAACTTTTGACTTGTCCTGATTTTTGGTCGTAAACCAAGGTAGGAGCAACGGATGGAAAACTAGCAGCCTCACCATTCGTTACATTTAACACAAGCAATGCGGCAACTGCTGCATCAATCGCATTCCCTCCATCTTCTAAAACTTTGATGGCCGCTTTGGTGGCGAGTGGGTTTCCCGTAGAAACCATATATTTTTTACCAACAGCGACATCCCGCAAACTTCCCTGCGGATCAACATAGGATGGAACAATAGGTCGGCGACTTCCTAAACATTGGAAGAAAAAAAGAAACACAAGGGAAGCGATTAAAATTTTAAGAAAATGTAACATAGACCCTCAAAAACTGCCATTTCTGCAAAATGGTGTCAAAATTTGATTCTATGTCGAACTATTTTTTTATAACTTAAATCGATCGGTAATGCCTTTTAAAATCTCCGCTGTGGAAGCTAAATTTTGCGCAGAAGAAGACATTTCTTCCGACCCAGAGGCAGTACTTAACGTATGTTCGTTGATCTGGATGATTACTTCGGAGATTTCTCTTACTGCTCTTTTCTGTTCGCTAGTGGAGAGTTTAATTGTTTCTGCATCCTGACCCATTTGTTCAGCACCTTCGTCTACTTCTCGTTTGATGGACTCTTGTGCTGCTGTGACTGAATACAGTTTGTTCATTGCTGCACTTACTGTTTCCACATTTTGGATGATATTGTGTAACATGGCTGCAGAGGAACGAATGGCATTGGCACCTGAGTCCAATTCCCGATTGTTTTTTGTAATCATGTTTCCAATGGATTTAATGGATGAAGCTGTTTTTTCGGAAAGTTTTGAAATTTCATCGGCAACCACTGCAAATCCTCTACCTGCCTCACCAGCTCTTGCAGCTTCGATTGCAGCGTTTAATGCCAAAAGTTGTGTTTGGTCTGAAATTTCATTAATGATCTGAATGATGGCCGTCATCTCTCCTGAGGAATGCAGGATGTTTTCAATCATTTGGCTCATCCCTTGGATGGACTCTTCCCCTTTTTTGGCCTGATCCGAAATGGATTCAGCCAATTTTAAAGTGCTTTCAATTTCAGAACCAATTTTTCGGATACTTTCCGATAGTTCGCGAATTTTAGAATGGAAGTTTGCAAAATTTCCAAACTGTCTTTCGGTAGAAGCTGCGATATAATCCATACCAGCAGACATCTCTTCAATCGTTGCTGACATTTCTTCAGAAGAGGCTGCCGTTGATTGCGCCCCTGTTGCAAAATTATTAGAAGAAGAAGTAAGTTGTTCTGATGCTGAAGCCAATTCCATTGTGATTCTTTGGATTTCTTCAAATGATTTTCTCAAACTTGCAATGAAAGTATTAAGACCTTGGCCCATTCTCCCAATCTCATCATCATAGACTACTTTAATGGAGGAAGTTAAATCTCCCTCAGACATTGATTTGAATATATGACTTACATTTTCCAGTGGGTTCAAACGTTTGTTTAGTAAAACATATAATAACCAGATAGAAACAAGAGCAATTAAGATAGAAGAAATAGCAATGATGATTAACAATTCAAAAAGTGCTTCTTTGATTTCTTCTTTTGGTTGGATGGCAAGGATCACCACACCCCAGTCATTTAAATTGTAACTGACGGCAAGATGTTCTTTTTCTAAATAATTAAACTCTAACACCTCTCCCGTTTTAAGGGATAACATACGAGCACCTGATTCATCTTTAGATAAATCATATTTTAAGATTTGTTTTTTCTCTTTTAAAGCAATGAGTAAACCAGCTGTTGTAGAAACGACTACATATCCATCACGACCAATTTTGATTTTGTTGATTACTTTGTCCGTTAAATCCATCAAAGATAGTGCAATTCCAGCATTTCCAATTAACTTATCGCCGTCATACACAGGATAGGTGATAGTCGCTACAGGATTATTTGTAAGAGGATTCATAATTGGTTTACCAACAAAATATCTCTTTTCCTTACCCGCCTTTAGTTCTGCTGGATCCATATCCTCCGGTTTCATTTTCCAACCGATGGCCTTACCTGTAGCGTCAGCAACAACACGAGGATCGTTATCATAAGTATGTGTGTATATATTTTCATACACTCCGTAACGATCGTTCATTTCTTTAAAGTAAGCTTGTGCGATTGGTTTCCCTGTTTTTAGGGAATCAATCGTCCTTCTATCATTGGCTACTGTTTTGATGACATTGACATGGTTTACAAAAAAATCATCGATCTCTTGTCCCACAACACCGACAATTCCATGCATTTGTCCAATGTAAGCTTCTTGAATTTTTTTTTGTCCGAAGTAATATGCAACAGCGCCAACAGAACAACTGATGATAAAAAGAATGGAGGCACCACTTAAGAGTAATATGAATTTAATCGAATTGCGTTGCATAATATTTCCTCGATATTTAATTGAACATGGTTAAGAATATCAAATTATTCTTAATGAACTCAATCCTAGGCTTTTGGTATAGAGTTTGAAACTGTTGTTTTTTGGCAATCTACCTAGAATGATTCTAAGGAAAAAACCTTTTTTTAAGACTTAGGGATTACTCCTCAAAGTCCAAAGAATATGAAAAATGAAATTTATACAAAGTGGGAAGAGGAGTCAGCACTTGTGACCACAAGAATCTCTGGAGCCATCACGGAAGACGAAGTTTCCCAATGGAAACAAAGTTTAGAAACAACTTTCTCCTCAATCCCTAAAGGAACAAAATTTAAAATCTTTGTTAACCTTCATGGACTGAATCCTTCGTCCGTCTCTGCGCACAAAGCCTACCGAGACATCGTTCCCCTTCTCTTAAGCAAATACAATTGGAGAATTGGATATCTGGATTTATTCGACGAAGCAAAGGATTTAAAACTAACATCCGAGAACGGAATCGAATGTCTGGCCGCTGTACATTGCCATCACGATAGTTATAAAATCAATGAATATGAACGTAGGTTCGGGAAAACATCTGAACATTTTTATGATGACCCAGAAAAATCGGAAACCTGGATTCGCAGTTATCCAGTGGCTTCCCATTAAAATCATTTGCTTACAATGAATTCAGTTGTAAGCAGTTCTTTCCTGTACAAAATGAATCCTGTTTCTGAAAGGAAAGGACTTTCCTCTTTAAAAGAATAAGTCCCTTCCTTACGATCCTCTCTCTATTTTATTTTTTTAAAGGAAACATAAACCTTTTTTAAAGGAAGATACAAGATAGCTGCAAGTATCAAAAAAGGAATCATCCAAATCAAATAGTATGTTAATTCCAAAAATACATTCAAAATTCCCACAAAAGCATTTTTATATGTAGGAACTTGAATTTTATCGGAAGGAATGGGGCTTGAAAATTGAATACTCAACGTAGCCCATTTTACCTTATCTTTTATTTTCCAAATTTCGTGTTCGGCATTGTCCAAATTATTTTCACTATCGGTTATGGCTTCTTCAATCGCTTCCCAATTTTTGGAATTGGCCGATGTTTGGTTGTTAGCATTGGATCGTCTTGTTAAACGAATTTTTTCACGGTTTGATTTTACCTTTTGCCAAACCATTCCTTCTGTATGGTCCACAGTCGATATATCTTCGCTGAGTAAAACTCCATATGTATCTAATTCAATCAAAGCTTCGTATAATTTTTCAGATCGAATATGAATTCGTAAACTCATATAAGGTGAGTCCGTATTGACTGCGGAACTACTTTCGATATAACCATACTTTGTAATAAAACCAAGGATATCTTTTCTCGTTTTAATCAAATCTTGGGTTTGATAACTTAATTGGACTTGGTATTCGAGCAATCGCTCTGTACTATTTTGAATTGGTATAAATACTTGCCCGAGCTGATTCTCAACTGACGGTTGTTCTATGCCATCGTCGACGCGAGAGGAACTGGCAGCCAATTTTTTTTCCATAGGCATGTCCATAGAACGTTTTTCCGCTTCGACTGGTGCCGTAGATTCGCTGTTTGATTCTTTGCCACATTGCAGAAGGAAGGCAAAAAGAATGAAGACCATCAATTTAAAAATTTTTTTCACAAAAGATCCCTACTTGTTTCTACTTAGACTTAACATTTCTCATGAAAAAGTTTCTCAAGTTTTTGGGCGAATCCAACACCAAAAAGGTGTTGGAACTCTGGTTACAATAAACTACAATTTTTTGCTTAAAAACGAGCGAGAAGGAATGGCAAAGGGAACTTCTAACTCCACAGTTCCCATCCCACCGCTAATCACTTCTACAGGATTTTGTTTATAAAAAATTTGGTCTACAGTGAATGTTGCAGGATTTGAATCAATGGCTGTGATGACTTCCATCAAATCGCCTTTTTGGATTTTATTTTTAACCTCAATCACAATTCGTTTTGTATCTGGTTTATACTCTTTTACAAAACCTGCATATTTTTGGCTCATTTGTAAACTGGTTCCAAATTCATTATTTTGAAAGTTTCTTTCCTCTTCCGGAATTTTGTCTTCCATCCCACGACTTAAAAAACCAGAAAAATACTTTCTGGAAGAAACTTTATCCAATTCTTCTAACCACTTCCGATCAAACCCTTCTCCTCGTGCAATGTTATCTAATGTATGTCGGTAACTACGAGCCACCATCCCTACATAATAATCATTTTTGGTTCGGCCTTCTACTTTCAAAGAATCAACTCCGGCATCACATAACTCTTGTAAAAATTCGATGGCACGTAAGTCTTTCGAATTCATCAAAAAAGTTCCTTCTTCATCTGTAATGAGTTCCATTGGTTCATCGTTCTGTTTAGGATTTGTGACAAACACTTTATACAAGTCACGACATGCATTGTTACAAGAACCTTGATTGGCATCTCGTTTTTTAAAATAATTACTCATAAAACAACGACCACTATGCGCAATACAAATTGATCCATGAACAAAAACTTCAATTTCCATGTCGGGAACTTCATTTTTAATTTCAGCAATTTCAGAAATAGAAACTTCGCGGGAAAGAATCACACGAGTAGCACCAAATTTTTTCCAAAATTTAACAGCCGCATAATTCATCGTATTTGTTTGGACAGAAATATGAATGTCAATTTCGGGATGAGCTTCCTTTGTCAAAAGGATCAATCCAGGATCTGCCATAATCAAAGCATCTGGTTTTAATGCTGCCATTTGATCCAAATACTTTGGATAAGAAGGAAGTTTTGAATTCCTTGGGATGTTATTGACTGTAAAATAAATTTTTTTGCCAAGTTGCCTTGCAAGGGTTACTCCCTTTTCCAAAGCCTCCATCGTAAAATCATTTTCACGAGCACGTAATGAAAACCGAGGCACTCCACAATAAGCTGCATCCGCACCATAAAGATAAGCGATTTCTAATTTTTCTAAATTTCCTGCAGGAAGTAATAATTCTGGAATTTTTCTCATCTGGGATACACTCTTAATCCATCCCAAAAGAATCCTCATTTCCCAAAAGAAAAAATCTATAGAAAGATTTTAGATCGTTTCTAAAATCAAAAAAGGAAAAGACAAAGAGATCCATATTTTTAATTGTAAGACATCATGTTCCTTTACTTTCTCTTTTTAATCTTTCATATTCTCTCGGCAATGGTATGGGTGGGAGGAATGATTTTTTATGTGATCGTTTTGATTCCTGTCATCCGGAATCCAGAACTAAAAGATCAAAAACTTCGGTTACTACAACTAACAGCAATTCAATTTCGAAATATTTCTTATTATATATTTTCTATATTTATAGTTTCAGGAACAGGAATCTTATATTTAAAAGGTTTTTTTCAAAATGGATTCAATTGGGAACTGTGGGCATCTAACATTGGTTTTATGTTTATGGCAAAAATTGGTTTATTTACCGTCTTATTTTTATCTTCTTTGTACCATGATTTTGTCACAGGTCCTAAAACTTTTACTTACTTGATAACTGATCCCTTACGTTTTGAACGATATAGAAAAACATCTTCATTTTTCGGAAGATTTAACCTACTCGTTTCAGTTACCATTGCGATCTTTGGTATTTTTGTTTCCCGGGGTTTCTCAATTTTCTAATCGTTTATTCCCCTTGACACCCCAGAGTCCCTCTTTTCCCTGAAACAAATGATTCCGAGTCGCATTTTCATATCTACTTTCATTCTAATTCTAATCCTGGAACCGGGCTTTCGCGAGACAGAACTCCAAGCCTTCCACGGGATCATGCAACCCGCCTTTGGAGCAAGACAAGCGGGGATGGGGGGAGCCTTCCAAGCAGTGGGAGGATCTGTGATGGATTTAGAGTCCAATCCCTCTCACCTAGCAAGAGTGAAAAGAACCAAATGGGAGTTAGGTTCTGCGATCCATCTCCCAACCATCGAATACAATGATGAATACATCGATCCAAATCCTAATCGTTCTTACAAAAATTCTACCGTAGAACATCCTAGAGCCGTCCTTCCTTACATTGGCATCATCAAACCAGTAACAGAAAATATCAGTATTGGTTTTGCTCTCTATGCACAAGGTGGTGGTGGTGGACAATTTAAAAATATCAAACGGCATACTCCCGATGGAAGAACGCTAAATGAAACCTTTGGAATCAACATCCCCATCATAGGCGATAGTACAAAGGCAGTTGAAGATTTAAATTTTAGATTTATGACCATGAAATCTACGTTTGGTGCCGGATACAAAAAAGGAAACTTTGCAATCGGTGCTGGAATTGATTTTGTTTATGGGTTTATGGAATTAAAAAGAACCTACCAAGACGAAACAAGAAGTCTTACCATTCCAGGAGGAATTCGTTACCAAAGTGATTCCGCATATACAATGGGAGGAAAAATAGGTGTATCCTATGATCTAACAGAAAATATACGAGTAGCTTATTCCTATACAACCAGAAATCTTTTGCCAATGGATGGAACCATGAAAGTAGATGGTTATGCACCAGAAAGGTCTTTTGGAACAAGAGTTTCTCGTTATATGATTTGGCCCGACAAACATGTAGCGGGAATCTCTTACCGCACAGATAAGTTTATCATCGATTTTGATATCAAATATATCCCTTGGTCACAAAGTTTTAATACAAGTAAGTTTCGATTGGAAGATGTTTGGATGAGAACTCCAATTGGAGTTGAAACCAATGCTTTTCAATTTAATTTGAATTGGAAAAACCAAACCATATTGGCAGTTGGGTTTGAATACAAATGGAATGAACGATTTATGAGCCGAATGGGATATAGTTATGGCAATAATATCATTCCTGCAAGTGGAGTGAGTCCGATGTTAGGAGCCAGTATTGAACACCATCTTGCAATGGGAGGAAGTATTTCTTGGAATGATACTTCGTTTCATATTGCCTGTGAGTATGGATTTCCTAAAAAAACCTATGGAGGTAAAACTTCTGACTGGACTTTATCCCATGCTGTTTTTTCTAATAAAGAAATTCATCCATTCCAATTTTCTTATAATAAACAAATGAGTATTTTTAGTATTTATATCGGAATGGAACAAAACATATAAAAGGATAACCTATGAATTCAAAATTAATTGGAAAATTTGCAATTGGACTGTGGATTGTTACTGTCATTACTTTAGGATATTTTTTCTATTTCGGAAGTACAAGCCGTTCTCTTGACAACCGAACCGCAATCCATTTGACACCAGCAGAACGCCAATTGGTTTTAACAGAAATGAGAGCCTTACTCACAGCTGTTAATGGTATGTTAAGTGGGCTTGCAGACAAAGATTACGAAGGTGCTGCCAAAGCAGCTGATGCCGTCGGTATGGGACTTGTTGCCAGTTTAGAACACCAAGAAAAAACGATTCTATTAAAACTTCCTGTGGAATTTAAAAAATTGGGATTTGGAACTCACGAAAAATTTGATTCCATCGCTGCAAAGATTAGAAACAAACAAGAAATTCATACCCTATTGAAAGAGATGGATGAACTCACTCGTAATTGTGTCGCCTGCCACGCAAGTTACAAAATAGATGTTGATTCTGATCAAAAATAAATTGCCTTAACCAAAATTCCAATGCCAAAAATTTCAAGATACTTTATCAAATCAGGGTTATTGTATTTAGTATTGGGAGTTCTGGTTTATGCCCTTTCCGAATTTCCAAATTCAAATTGGGAAATACATTTAATGCCTGTTTATTGGCATATGATCGCACTTGGATGGATCACTCAAATCATCATTGGGGTATCTCTTTGGATGTATCCAAAAGGGAAAAATCCAAGTCCCAAAAATGGAAGTAAACTTGTTTGGACGGCATATTTTTCTTTGAACTTGGGTTTAATCCTTAGAATTATTTCCGAACCTTGGATTTACCAAAAAAAAGAGTTTTTCATTTTCCCTTTTTTAATTTCAATCGTTTTGCAATTTACGGGAATCCTTTGTTATGTTTTAGAAATTTGGCCTCGCCTGGAACCACAAAGACAAAAATAAAATATGTTTCCGATTCAATCTGTTTGGTTCATTCGTATTGCTCTAATTTATCTTATGTTTGGAACATCCTTAGGTGTCGTTTTGATGTTTAACAAAGCCTTTGCTTTTTCTCCAGAAATTTGGCGGCTTTTACCATTACATTATTCTATTCTAATTTGGGGATTTTTCCTGCAGCTCATTATGGGAACCGCTTATTGGATGTTTCCCAAGTTTCTTTCGGAACATCCAAGAGGATCCATCTGGCAAGTTTGGTTTCAATTTTATAGTTACAACCTAGGATTGGTTTTATATTTAATAACAAAATTCATTTTACCTTTTGAACCTTTGGCTCTACTCGGAAAATTTCTAATTTTTTTAGGTTTGATCACGTTTATGAAGTTAGCTTGGGCACGAGTGATTTCCTACAACAAATAGAAATTTCCTTCTCCACTTTTTATTAAAAAAAATACCAACATTGATTTAGATCAATTTTTTCCTGAAATAAGAATGGTAGTTTGTATCATGAAGTTTTCCCAATTGATACTCTATGGTTTTATTTTATTCTTATTCAGCATGACTTACTCATGCCATGACCATTCGGGCTCAAAACTTCCGGAACTAAACAATGGTAAACCTTGGGTGGCCGATGAATCGACAAGGATGGGGTTTCAGAAGATGAACGAAATATTTCACCATGCAAATTCTGATGAGTCAATTGAAGTCTACCATAAACAAGCAGATCAAATCACATCCATTATCAATGATATTTTATCTTCCTGTACAATGACAGGGCAAGGACATGAAGAACTACATAAATATATTAATTTATTATTAGAAGAAGTGAAAACAATGAAAGGCAATGATATTGATTTAGCCAAAAAAGCAAAATCAAACCTAATCGAAAAAATATCCAAATATCCGTTATACTTTGAATGAACAAAGTATAACGAAAAAATCTAAATATTGAATTTTATATACGGTTTATAATCCATATCCTCTTGTAGGATATGATTCGTAAGCCAAGCCCGTAAAAACTTAAGAAGGTCTCCAAAGAACTGATTGAGTTCTTCGTCATTGGAAAGTAGATTTCCTGAACTCAGACGATTTTTTAGTTCTAAAATTTTATCAGTGAACCGGTCGTGTTGTTTTTTATGAGCTTCTAGTTCTGGGTATTGGTTTAACTCCATCACTCGTTCTTCAATTAAAAAATGACTAAGTGTATAATCCTCTAGTTCAGAAACCGCATCCACAAGGATCTTGGATTTTCCAGAAAGATGCTCTTTGTTTTCATCGTAAACTGTCTCGATATTATTGATCAAACGAAAGAGTTTTTTATGTTGAGAATCAATCTCGGAAATATTCGTTTCGTATTTCGAATCCCACTGTGTTACCATGAGAAAACCTCGTTCTTTCAGGTTTTTTCAGCACCCCAAGAGGACAAGTGAATAATCCAAACCACAACGAAACTATCGATTTCACTAAGCCAAGGATTAGAATAAGAATCGTTCTAATTTAATTTTAGAGATTCGCTAAACTGCCAGAGAACCGGCCAAAGACCTATTTTTTCGATTTTATATACGAAATGTTTTTCTCTTTCTCATTCCCCTAATTGACAATTATCAACACAAATGATTCGAACCATCTTGATCTAGATCAATACACAATCCTTCTTTATGGCATTCAATGGAAGGTGAACCAATAAGTGGGCGGTATCCAATGAACAAAAAAATTTTTCAATTCACAATGATCACGATTGTCACCTGTCTCTCGCTAGTCGGTGCCTCATGTGGCAAAGCAGATGATTCCGATGCAGGCAAAGGGATTTCTGCTGTAGCAGATGACAAATCACAACAGGATGTTCTAAAAATTGCTGTAGGTTCCAAAGACCATACAACTCTTGTTGCGGCTGTCCAAGCTGCGGGCCTCGTGGATTCCCTTGCAAACCAAGGACCGTTCACTGTGTTCGCACCAACAAACGATGCATTTGCGAAGTTACCAGCAGGAACCGTAGATGATCTTTTGAAACCGAGTCAAAAAGATGCATTGAAGAACATATTAGAGTACCATGTGGTAGTAGGTAACTTAACTGAATCCATTTTGAAATCTGAGTTCACCGGCAAAGATGATGAACTTGGTATGGCAAATGGAGGTCACACAAAAGTTTCCGTAAAAAATGGAAAGGTAATGATCAATGGTGCAACCATTGTCGCATCTATTCCAGCTGCAAACGGAATCATTCATGTCGTTGACTCGGTGTTACTTCCACCAGCCAAGAAATGATAAGAAAAAAATACCAAGGAGTATTTAAAATGAACCTTTCAAAAATAAACGGAGTGTCTTTTCGAATGAAGTTCGGACTCTTACTCGGACTCTTCGTGACAATGACAATCATATCCTGTGGAGGAGAGAAAACTGAGGAAACACCAACATCTAATGCTGGTTCTAAGGGAATTGGACCAGTTAAATCTGTTACCATCGGTGCATTAGACCAGGCAATGGCAGACCGTGGTAAAAAACAATTTGAAGCCAAGTGTTCCGCTTGTCACAAATTTGAAGAAAAGGTCGTCGGACCAGCTCTTCAAGATGTAACACTCCGCAGAACTCCAGAATGGATTATGAATATGATTCTAAATCCAATTGAGATGACTCAAAAAGATCCCATTGGACAAGAGTTACTCGGTGAACACTTAACACAAATGACTTTTCAAAACATAAAGGAAGAAGAAGCGAGAGAGATCCTCGAATACTTCCGTAAGATGGATTTAAAATAGGTAACGATATGTTAAAAAAATCAAATTTAATACTAGTTACACTTGGAATCGCTCTTTTTGCATTCGTTCCGAATTGCAAGAAGGGTGCAGCAACGGCAACACTTGCTTCCGATGCTGCTTCTAGAGTGTATGTGGCTCCGGGCGATAAGGACGAAGTGTACGCATTTTTGTCTGGTGGATTTAGTGGTCAGATGTCCGTTTACGGAATCCCATCTGCACGACTATTCAAAATCATTCCAGTATTCTCCGTTTTTCCTGAAAATGGATACGGATTTGACGAAGAAACCAAAGACATGTTGAAAACTACTCATGGTTATGTGCCATGGGATGATAGCCATCACGTAGAAGCATCTATGACAGATGGTAAACAAGATGGTCGTTGGATGTTCCTTAACGCAAACAACACACCAAGGCTTGCAAGGATTGACCTAAAATCTTTTGAAACAAAAGAGATTTTGGAAATCCCAAACACTGCCGGAAACCATGCTTCTCCATTTGCTACTGAAAACACAGAGTATTTGATGGCAGCAACACGTTTCTCGGTTCCTGTTCCACAAGCCAGTGTGGCAATCGACAGTTTTTCCAAAGGTGGGTTCAAAGGAACCGTCACTATGGTAAAAGTTGATAAAAACACAGGAAGACTTTCGATTGAATTACAAGTTCTAGTTCCAGGATTCAACTACGACTTATCACATTGTGGTAAAAAGAAATCCCATGACTGGTGTTTCTTCAGTAGTTATAACTCGGAACAAGCTCATAAAATGTTAGAAGTTGGTGCTTCTAAAAAAGATAAAGATTTTATCTTAGCATTCAACTGGGTTCGTGCGAAAGAATGTAAAGACCAAGGCAAAGCTTACAACTTTGGTGGTGAATACCTAAACAATTTCAAAGACGAAAACAAACCTGCCGTTTCAACAAAGTTAAGCGGTGTGAAGATGTTAAATCCAAAAGATTGTCCAGGTATGATGTATTACATGCCAACACCTAAAAGTCCACACGGAACTGACGTAGACTCCACAGGAGAATACATTGTTGGTGGTGGAAAGTTAGCATCCGTAATTCCAGTTCACTCATTTAGCAAAATGATGGAAGTAAAAGACAAAAAGGAACACCACTCGACTGAAATCGAAGGAATTCCAGTTCTTAAATACGAATCCACACTTGCTGGTGAAGTACAAAAACCATGTCTTGGTCCATTACACACTGAGTTCGACGGTCAAGGGTATGCTTATACTTCTTGTTTCGTAAGTTCAGAGGTTGTAAAATGGAAACTAGGAACTTGGGAAGTGGTGCAACATCTACCTGCTTATTATAGTGTAGGTCACTTATCCATCGTTGGTGGTAGTTCTACTGAACCTTACGGTAAATATCTAATCGCAATGAACAAAATCACTAAAGATAGATATCTACCAGTTGGTATGGAGTTACCTCAAAGTGCGCAGCTCTATGATATCTCATCTGGTAAAGCTGAATTGTTGTCTGACTTCCCTACTGTTGGGGAACCACACTATTCACAAATGATTCCAGCAAAGTTGATTATGGATAAAACTGCGAAACTCTTCCCGTTAGAGGAGAACAAACATCCATACGCGACTAAAAATGAAAACGATGCAAAAATTGTTAGACTTGGAAGTACAATCCATATCTACATGACTGCGATTCGTTCCCATTTCAAACCGGATATTATTGAAGCAAGAACTGGGGAAACTTTATACTTCCATGTAACCAACTTGGAACAAGATTATGACATTCCTCACGGATTTGCAATCGGTGGAGCACCTAACATGACTAACCTACTCATCATGCCAGGTGAAACTAGAACTTTCAAATGGGTAGCACCAAAACCTGGTGTATATCCTTTCTATTGCACTGATTTCTGTTCTGCTCTTCACCAAGAGATGCAACAGTACATCCGAGTGAATCCATAACCTATATGAAAACTTTACTTTTCCAAACGTTAAGTAAAAGAAACCGACTCCTAATCTTAGGGGTCGGTTTGGTTCTCATCGCGGTTTATTTAATTCCTATCTGGTCCATTTCTATTGCGGCTCCTCAGTATCCTGAAGGACTCGGAATGCAAATTTGGATTAACAAAATCACTGGTGCCACACCTTATGATCTCAAAAACATCAATCTTCTGAACCACTACATTGGTATGCAGGAAATTGTTTCGGAATCCATTCCGGAACTACTCTTTATGCCGTATGTTCTTGGTTATTTGATCTTTGGTGCATTTATCACAGAACTCTATCCCAAAGTGGGGATGGCAATTCTTGGGATTATCAATTTGATCATCGTAGGTCTTGTTGGACTCTCTGATTTTTGGAGATGGGAATACAACTACGGACACAACTTGAATCCAGAAGCACCAATCATTGTAGAAGGAATGGCATACCAACCGCCACTTCTTGGCTGTAAGGTAATGTTAAATATTACTGCTTGCAGTTATCCTTCTTACGGTGGTATGATTCTTGGGTTAAGTCTCGTCGTATTAGTGTATATTCTCTGGGATGAAAATCGAAGGAAAAAAACAAATGCGATTTAATAGTTTCAAACTAATTTGCATTTTCCTCACAGTCGCACTCGTAGGCTGTGGGGATGTTCGCCCTGAACCATTGACTGTGGGGGAAACTAAATGTAGTCACTGTTCTATGTCCATTGTAGATATGAGATTCCATACCCAACTCATCACTTACAAAGGAAAAAGATACCACTTCGATGCCATTGAATGTATGGAACAATTTCAGAAACAAAAAGATTTAAAAATTGCAAAAGTTTGGGTTACTAACTATCTAGATACAAAAGAATTTATCCCTAAAGACGAAGCCATTATCATCCATTCAGACAAAATTCGTTCGCCAATGGGAGCGGGACTTGCCGCTTTTAAAACTCATGAAGACTCTTCTCAATTTCAAAATTAAATGGGTTTGCCAAAAAACCAATTTGTATCATAATCAAAACCAAAAAAATCATCAGATCCCTCTTGGTTGGAAAAACACTTTATATTTTTTTTCCTTAATTCTATTTTCCATTTCCCCTCTAAATCCTTTATTTTCTAAAACCATTTCCGTGTGTACAAATTGTACGGTAAAAACTGTAAAGGATGCAATTTCGTTTTCACAAAATGGTGATACAATCAAAATCCAATCAGGAATTTACAAAGAAGGTTTTTTACCCATCACCAAATCGATTTCCATCATTGGGGAAAATGGTGTGGTGATTGATGGACTCAAAGAAAAACATGTATTGGGAGTTTATGCCAATGGAGTCCGCATTCAAAATTTAAAAGTCATTGGAAGTGGGATCTCCGACTTAAGCGAATATGCAGGGGTTCATGCAGAAAAGGTAAAAGATTGTTATTTTGAAAATTTAAGTTTAGAAGACAATGTTTATGGATTTTATTTAGCGGAAACCTCAAACTGCACAATCAAAAACAATACCTCCATTGGGAATGCTGAAAACGAAGTTCTTGGTGGAAATGGGATTCACCTCTGGTCAGCAAGTCATAACAAAATCATTGGAAACAAATTAAAAAAACACCGTGACGGAATTTATTTAGAGTTCTCCGAACATTTAGAAATCGAAGGGAACGAATCAGAAGAAAACATTCGTTACGGAATGCATTTTATGTTTTCAAACCACAACCAATTCAACAAAAACATTTTCAAAAATAATTCAGCTGGTGTCGCCGTCATGTATAGCAAAGACATCATTATGGAAGAAAATGAATTTTTAGACAATTGGGGAGAAAGTTCCAATGGAATTTTACTCAAAGATATTGCAGACAGTACTCTTTCTAAAAATCGTTTTGAAGGGAATACAATTGCTGTTTTTGCCGATGGAATTACCAATATCAATTTTCAAAACAATGATTTTATCAACAATGGATGGGGAATCAAAATTCTTGGAAATACCGATTACAACAAAATCATAGATAACAATTTTATAAAAAATGTTTTTGATATCAGCACCAATACAAAATCAACAACCAATGTTTTTTCTAAAAATTATTGGGATCACTACGAGGGATACGATTTAGACAAAGATCAAATTGGAGATATTCCACATAAAACCATTCATTTTTTTGGATACTGGATTGCCGTGTATCCATTCCTTATGGTACTTTATGAATCTCCAGTGGTTCTCTTTTTGCAAGGAATCGAAAAAGCATTTCCCATAGTGACACCGATTGAATTTGAAGACCAACATCCAAGGATGAAGGAAAGAATATGATAGAAGTTAAAAATCTTACCATCAGTTATGGAGGAAATTCTGTTGCAGTTAAGGATGTAAATTTCCAAACAGAATCAGGCAACATAGTTTCCATCATTGGTCCCAATGGATCAGGTAAAAGTTCACTGATCAAAGGAATTCTTGGACTTGTCCAACCAATCGCTGGAGAAATTTTATTCCAAAGTAAAGACGGACAACCACATACCATCGGTTATATGCCACAAACTCCTCGTTTTCCTACAAACATCAAAGTAGCAGAACTAATTTCTTTTTTTAAAAAACTAGAACCAGTAGAAGAAGAAAGATTTCATAACCTTTTGTCAATTTTAGAGTTAAATAACCATATGGATAAAAAAATTGGATCTTTATCCGGGGGAACCAAACAAAAAATCAGCATCCTTCAGTGTTTTTCTTCCAAAAAAGATCTATATGTGATCGATGAACCCACCGCAAGTTTAGATCCATATATCTCGCATTTACTAAAAACACTTTTGGTCGAAAAGAAAAAAGAAGGTTCTCTTGTTATATTTTCAACCCATATATTAAAAGAATTGCAGGAGTTAGCTGACAGATTTCTTCTTTTATCAGAAGGTTCCATTCTGATCGACGATTCTCCGGAAAATTTCCTTAGAAAAAACAACAAAACTGATTTAGATCAGGCATTGATGAATTTCTGGAATGAGGAATACAAAACAAAACCATGAAAGAAATTTTATTTTTCGAAATCAAAGAAAATATACGAAGTCGTTGGGTATTTATCTATTCTGGACTACTTGTCCTTGTGATGATGATTTTAAGTTTTTTTGGGGATCAAAATGGAATCCGTTTGCTCGTAAGCACAATGAACTTAACTCTCATTGTGATTCCCCTATTTTCCATTACATTCTCTGGAATGTCTTTTTTAGAATCAATGCCATTTGCCGAAGTATTACTTTCAAAATCTGTTAGTAGAAGTTCCCTTTTTTTGGGAAAGTATTTAGGAATTACAATATCTCTCTCCTTAGGTCTGTTATTCGGGCTTGGGATACCCGGTATGTTTCTTTTCTCTAATGACCCAAAATTTCTATTTTTATTTTTCGAATTAATATTGTTTGGAATCTTCTTAACCTGTATCTTTGTTGCCATTGCATTTTTAATTTCTTCTTTTATCAGAAGGGGTGAAATCGTACTAACGGTTTCTCTTCTGGTTTGGTTGTACTTTTTTATTTTCTTTGATGCATTGGTATTTATCTTTAGTTTGTATTTAGGTGATTATCCAATTGAAATTCCGTCTCTCATTGTCATCTTACTCAATCCAATTGACTTAATTAGAATTCTTCTAATCCTACAAACTAGCTCCTCAGCTCTTCTTGGTTTTTCAGGTGCGTTATTATTAAAACAACTAGGTTTGTTCGGAGTTTTAGGAATTACGGTTTTGTTTTTATCTTTGTGGATTAGTATTCCACTTCTTGTTTCGTTTAAACGATTCCAAAAACGAAATTTTTAAAATATGATTTTTATCAATAGAGTTATTTGACTGCACTTGATTTAGATCATTGAATTACAGTGAAGGACCAGTAAAATGATACCTATTCACTATGAAACGTTGGTTACAAATTGCCTCGGTTTTGATCTTACTCCCTTTTATAGGTAAAGTCCTATTTTTGGAAACTGGATTACTTGCCCAGTCAATGTATCAACTTTCCATGATTTGCCATTGTAACCACGGCTCCAAAAACGAAATCCACAAAGAAGAGGATTCACCTCATTCCAAACGAATCGTTTGCCATCTAACAAAAAATTCTGGCCCTCATGTATGTTCCTGTGCGAAAAAAAAATCAGCCACAAAGGTTCTCCAATCACAGTCCATGAACCCAAGTTTCGCAGCGGAAACAAAATTTAATCCACTCATCACTTATGATATTGTCATCCTTGCATTCCAACCAGGCGCCCACCTACGGAACGGATTCGCACACTTACCTTACAAACCACCAAGACAACTCCATTCCTGAAGATTACAGAAAGAGTCAGTTCCTTTTAAAGGAACAATTTAAAATCAATTAGGCAAACGAATCTGAAAAGTTTAGTCCTTGGAATGTATCAAAAGGTAATTTTATGTTTAAGAATTTATTATCCATCTCTCTCGTATGTTTGGTTCTATCACAATGTAGTTTAGCAAAAAATACTGAAGCAAACAACACTTCCAATTTACTTTCTCTCCTTGTTGCGGCAAATAGCAACCCAGGTTGTTCTATTTCTACTACAGCAGCGATACCAAGTAATCTCACTCAAGTGGACAGTAAACCACGAACCAAATATTCAATCTCTGCTTGTGATGAAGCAGGTTTTACCAATTTGAGCTTAGGTCAAACTGAAGTTTCAAAAGGTGCCATTGGAACAAGCGGAACATCTGTATTGTTTACAACTAATGATGTAATGCTTTCTACAAACAAAGGAGGAACTGCAATCGAAGTTTCTTTTATTATGAACTCCGCATCAAGTACCCTTGATGTCATTGGTTATGGTACAGGAAGTCCGTTAATTGGTCCTACTTATCGTTTGATTGCGGGAGCACAAACTCAATATAAAAATGCATCCGGTGTGTTTGGGAACACAGGCAAAGGTGGATCAGTATCTGCCCCCATCCCTACTGTTGGAACAACTCATACTTTTTGTTTAGACTTTCAATACACAATGGGAGGTTCAAGATTCTTAAACGGTTTCAATAAACCTTGTTCGGAAGTCACAGATACAGAAAGAGGATCTATGTCTTACTATCCGATCATGCAAATGATGAATGTTCCTGTGTATACAGGTGGAAATCGATTGGGTTTTGTATTGAATGGAGTTACCATTACTTCTTTCACAGTTGGTTCCATAGTATCAAACACAGAAATGTAATTTCTCTCTCCAAACACTTGTCATACTGGTGAATTTAGTAGCCAGTATGATTTTTTGGAAAAGGATCAATCAAACAAATGAAACTCAAACACATACTCATTTTATTTCTGATAACCACTCCTCTCATTTCGAAAGAGGTTAAAATTGAGAATGCTTATATCAAATATACATCCTCGACAACTTCTGTTGTTTACCTCACCTTAAACAATGGAACAAACATAGAAAAAAAACTAGTCCAGGCCAAATCAAATATAGCCGACCGAGTCGAGTTATACACAATGTTACCATCCGATGCGGGAATGAAAATGGTTCCCGTATCCGAAATTTCAATTCCCAAAAATGGTATGACCTCTCTCACTCCAAGAGGGTATCATATCATGCTTTTTGGAATCAAATCTCCATTAAAACTAAAGGATTCCATTCCCTTTCGCTTTGTTTTTTCTGATGGCTCAGAACTTCAATCCAATATCTCTGTAGAAACTTCATCACCAAACAAAGATATAAACAACAAACCTACTTCATTCAAAAAGGAAGAAACAGGACATAACAATAACGTTTCTCAAACCACTGATGAAGTTGATATGTCAAATTTTGATCCCAATACACAACCGAACGAAGACCATGCGGAACATGATCATTCAGGCCATGAAGGACACGAACACCACAACCGTGCCGATATGTTGGCACCAGCTGGAATCATGAACCCACATATCCACGAAAAAGGAAAGTGGATGATTGATTATCGTTATATGGGAATGAAAATGTGGGGACTACAATCTGGCACTTCTGGAATGAGTGACCTTGGAACATTGTATTTTCCATTTACCGATCCTACTGTTGCAATGCCTACAGGAAGTTTAATTACAGGTTCGCCAATTGGAACTACTCTTCCGACATTATCACCTAACAAATATAACTACATGTCTGTACCGACAGATATGGTTATGGAAATGAATATGGTGAGTGCCATGACTTCCATTTCCGACAAATGGATGATTATGTTTATGGTTCCTGCAGTGAAAAACAAAATGACGATGTTATCCAGTAATTTTGACAGAGCTCCCATGAGTTCTGCTGGAATTGGTGATGTTAGTTTCAGCACGGCCTATCGATTGATCAAAACAGAACATCAGAATTTTTTTACAGGTATGGGAATTTCTCTTCCTACAGGTTCCATAGATGAAAGAGACAATATGCCTATGATGGGAAAACAAAAAGTTCCTTATAATATGCAACCTGGTGTTGGAACATATAGTTTACTTCCACAATTATCGTATAACGGAAATTATAAGAGATTCTCTTGGGGTGCACAATCACAAGCCAGTTTACGGATTGGAAAAAATGATAATAACTACAGATTCGGAAATCGATACGAAATTTCTGGATGGTTATCCTTTCTTGTTCACGAAAGTACATCAATTTCCGTTCGTGTAGCAAAACAAAGGTGGTTGAACCTCCAAGGAATGGATGCAACTCTTGACCCAAAGATGGATCCACAAAATGATCCTTATCGTCAAGGTGGAATGCGAAGTGACCTACTCATTGGTATTAACTTTCTTGTCACAAGTGGAATTTTCCAAGGAGCCCGATTTGGTTTTGAGTATGGAAAACCTTTCCATCAAAATTTAAACGGGCCACAACTTGCCACAAGAGAGCTTATCAACGTATTTGCTTCCTTTACGTTTTAAAAATTGTTTCTGTTTTTTTGGGGCGCACATCTCCGGCTCGTCGCTGCAATCTTTCCTTTCAGGAAAGGATTTCCGCTTTGATCCGGGGCGCAAGGTTACCAAAAATTCTCTATTGACGAACTAAGTGGATCTTTAAAAAAATTAGATAGATTTCTATTTTAATCTAAGGATTCACTTTTTTATCTTATGGAAAATCCAAACCTAACCATTCGTATTGCAAAACCAACCGATGTAGAAACAATCGTACCTCTCATTTATTCTTCAGGACCCAAGGCATGGACTTATGTATTTGGGGAAGGAAAACAAACTCCCTTTGATTTTTTAAACTCATCTTACATAAAACGAGGAAATACTGTTTCGTATACCAATCATTATGTGGCAGAACTAAATGGTAAGGTAGTGGGCTCTATTCTTTCTTATACACAACCTAGTTTTTTGGCACTAACGGCAGGGACAGCCCTTCGAATTCTTTCCTTATACAAATGGAATGCACCGAAAGTCATGGCAAGAGGACTCAAAACAGAAACCATCATCCAACCACCAAAATCTGGATGTCTGTATTTGGGTCATATTGCTGTTTCGGAAACAGAAAGAAACAAAGGGATCGCAAAAAAACTAATCGAGTTTATGATCACGAACAATCAAAAATATAAAACCATATCTTTGGACGTCTCAGCAGAAAACAAACCTGCAATTTCCTTGTATCAAAACTTAGGTTTTGAAACCAAAGAAACAAGACATCCGTTGGGTTGGGAAGGAATCATTCCTTCTCATCATTATATGGAAAAACAAATTTAAGTTTTTACCAATGAACAATATTGATGCAAAGGCAAAAAGCCAATTGGAATCTTTGGGTTATCATTTGTTTCCCAATTACTTTCCAATGGATCAGATTAGATTATTAAAAGATATCCTGCTTCGTTCCAATGCAGAATGGTCGAAAGAACTGAATCATCCGAAAAATGTAAACAGTGCTTATCTTACTTCCACAAAATTTACAAAAGACAAAAAGGATAGAGAGACACTTTTTCAATTCATTGCATCTGATGCCTTATTAGAAATTGGTAAGATAGTTTTCGATGGCCCAATGTATTTTCTCAACACTCAAATCTTTTTTAATCCGGAAGATCCAAAGAAACTTCCTTATTGGCATAGGGACATCCAGTACATGGGCATTCCGGAAGAAAAACAATTCGAAAGAATACAAAAGGATTTTGTTTGGCACTTTCGGATTCCCTTAGAAAAAGATCCTGGAATTTGGATGGTTCCAGGAACACAGAAACGTTGGGACAACGAAGAAGAACGAAACACTCGTTTGGAATTAGAGGGGAAAAAAAATCACGAAGACCTTTCTAACCAAATCTTAATCCCACATAATCCGGGTGACCTACTTGTGTTTTCTGCTCATCTTATCCACAAAGGAAACTACGATATAAACCGATTTTCCTTTGATATCTTATACACAAATTTTCCAGAAAAAAAAGAAACCGCCGACCACTGGAATCATTTTCCAAACCAAGATGAACTCCTGAACCAAAAAACAGAATCCCTCTTTCAGTTGGTCTAGATATCTTTTCGAACATAAACATTCTTTTACGCCAGCGATTTTAGCGGAAATCCTTCCCCGAAAAAAACCATTCTCAATTGAGAATTCGGAATATCTATTTGACTATCTAATTTCGATATCGTAATCTGATTTTGAATGCGTATTAATGAATTTTTTTCCAGTTTTATTAAAATTCATATTTTACATCACTGTGAAAAGGAAGAAATTTACGGTGTTTGGATGATTAAAGAACTAAACGAACATGGATATAAAATTAGCCCAGGTTCTCTGTATCCAATGCTAAAAAATTTAGAAGAAAAAAAACTTATCCGTTCTCGAGTCGAACAAATAGGAAAAGTAAAACGCAAATTTTACCGCATCACTCCCAAAGGGAAAAATGAACTGTCCTCAGCAAAAGTAAAATTAAAGGAATTAATTGGTGAGATACTTTATCAATAATACAATTCGATAAACGAAAAAAACGTTTTAACCAGGAGAAACAAAATTGAAAAATCATTTAGAAGTTTTTTTTACTGCACTCAAACTCGGCTGTACTTCGTTTGGTGGTCCGATTGCACACTTAAGTTATTTTCATGACGAGTATGTTACCAAAAAAAAATGGATCAGTTCCCATGCCTATGCTGACTTAGTGGCCCTTTGCCAATTTTTACCTGGTCCTGCCAGTAGCCAAGTGGGGATGGCCATTGGACTTTCCCGAGCTGGGATTTTTGGTGCCATTCTTTCCTGGATTGGATTTACTTTACCATCTGCCATCATCCTTATATTCTTTGGACTTGGAATCACAACGATGGATGTTACAACTCACAACCATTGGCTACATGGATTAAAAGTGGTGGCTGTGGCTGTGGTAGCACAAGCCATCCTCGGTATGGGTAAAAAACTTTGCCCAGATAAAGAACGAATCACAATTGCCGTACTCACAAGCGTTATTCTTCTTTTTCTTAACTCTGCTTTCCTACAAGTAGCGATTTTAGTTTTTTCAGGAATTTTTGGGATTTTTTTTCTAAAATCTGCATCCGACCTTCCTCATGAACCTTTTCACAAAGGAAATAAAACACTCGGCTCTGTTTTTATATTTTTATTTTTTGGATTGTTAATCTTCCTTCCATTCCTAAGAGAACTGTATCAAAACCAAACAATCAAACTATTTGATAGTTTTTATCGCGCAGGTGCACTCGTGTTTGGTGGTGGACATGTTGTTCTTCCATTGTTACAAGCAGAAGTGGTTCCCTCCGGTTGGGTCAGTAATGATCTATTCCTTGCAGGTTATGGAATCTCGAATGCAATCCCAGGTCCTTTGTTTGCATTTAGTAGTTATTTAGGCGCTGTTTCTAGTGTAGAACCAAATGGCTGGGAGGGAGCTATCATTTGTTTGGTGGCTGCCTTTTTACCTTCTTTTCTTTTGGTGATTGGAGTTTTGCCATTCTGGGAAAAACTAAGAAAGAATCCAAACATTCGTAAGTCTATGTTAGGAATCAATGCCTCTGTTGTGGGAATACTACTTGCTGCACTTTACCAACCAGTTTGGACGAACGCAATTTTTTCCGGTAAAGATTTTGCCTTGGCAATAACAGGATTTTTATTTTTGGAATTCTGGAAACTTCCTTCTTGGATCGTTGTCGTTGCGACTGTTTTAATTAGTTTTTATATTTATTAAAAAATCTATAGAACAAAAGGTAAAAGAGTAGATTCTAAATTAGTCATTGATTTCTCAGATCATTCGGAAAAATCTTTCTCTATGAAAGATTTTTTCCTTAGAAACAATGCTTATCATATTTGGGCCACAAATCTTTTGTATGACTCGATAGGTACTTTATCAGATGAAGATTACAAAAAAGACGTAGGTTTATTTTTTAAATCCATTCATGGGACCCTCAACCATTTGTTGCTTGTCGAAAAAGTATGGTATTCACGACTGATAGGTGAAGTCTACATCCCATCTTCTTTAGCAGAAGAACTTGAGTCCAATCGCCAAACATTAAAAATTCGAATGAGCGAAAGTTTAGAATTATGGAATTCTTGGCTCAGAGGCCTTGACAATTCAATTTGGGAAACTCTCTTTCGTTATAAAACAATGAGAGGGTTTGAAGCAGAACTTATTTTTTGTGATGTGGTCCAACATAATTTTAACCACAGGACACACCACCGAGGACAAATCACTGCCGCCATCACCCAGCTAGGTGGCAAATCTCCAGAAATTGATTATGTATTTTATCTCCAAACGAAAGGAAAATAGTATGTGGAATCCATCAAAAAAAACAAGGACCTTAACAAGCAGAATCTTAATCGTTTTATTTTCAATGACAATGGTCTTTCATATCTTGGCTCTTTTGCAAGTGATTCCGTTCCAATACCTTTGGGGAGGAAGACTCAGCAGTGTAGAAGAAATGTATGTCATGGAATCGGTTTCTCTTTTGGTAAATACTTTCTTTTTATGGTCAAGTTTTCAGTATGTTCGTTACTTAAACCAAGGTTTGGTGCCGATCTGGATCAGAATTGTTTTTGGATTCATTGGAACAATATTTTTACTGAATACTTTAGGGAATCTAGTTGCCGTCACCGATTTAGAAACTTTACTGGCAACACCGGTCACAGCATTTTTATCGGTAATTTGTTTCTCATTGGTACCAAAATATGAAAATCAGACAAGCGAACTATAAAGACGTATCCAAAATTTCCCCTGTTTTCGATGAATACAGACAATTCTATGGACAACCAACTAACATAACTGGTGCAAATCGATTTTTGCAAGACAGAATGGAACATGCACAATCCATTATCTTTCTAGCAGAAGATCCAGATAGTGGAGAGATCGCAGGATTTACACAACTTTATCCAGTATTCTCTTCTATTTCCATGCAAAGATCTTATCTCTTAAATGACCTCTTTGTAAAAAATAAATTCCGTAAACAAGGAATCGCCAAACAACTGATTGCGGAAGCCAAATCTTTTACCAAATCAAATTCAGGAAAAGGATTGGAACTTTCCACTTCTACCCACAACAAAGAAGCTCGAGCATTGTATACAAAAGAAGGTTTTGAACAAGAAACAGAATTTTTGACATATTTCTGGAAGTCTGTTTAATTTTTTAGGAGATCGTCACTATGTACATTCCCGAACATTTTCAAATGGAAACCGAATTCATTTACCAATCCATTGAGGAAAACCCTTTTTCGGTATTAGTATCTGATTCAGAGAATGGGCTGGTGGCGACACATTTACCTCTCCTACTTTCGGACGACAAACAAAAATTAGTTGGTCATTTTGCAAAACCAAACCCACAGAAAGGAAGTGTTGGCAAAGAAGTTCTTTGTATTTTTTCTGGCCCACATTGTTACATCTCCCCTTCTTGGTATGAAACTGAAAGAGCAGTTCCCACATGGAATTTCACCGCTGTCCATGTGAAAGGAATCTTAAATATCGTGGATGATCCAGAAAAAATCCAAAAAAGTTTGTTTGCTATTGTCCAACGTTTCGAACCAAAAGATTCTAAATACCAGATCGAATCAGTAGATACCAATTACATCGAAGGATTAAAAAAAGGAATTGTTCCTTTTGAAATCCAAATCACTCATATTGAAGGCAAACAAAAACTCAGCCAAAATCATTCGGTAGAACGCCGGAATCTGGTGATATCAAATTTAGATTTGTTGCCCGGAGAAAATGAAAAAGCGATTGCATCTTTAATGAGAAAAAACCTAATTCAATAATCTTACAGTCCATTCATTGTAAGTTGTCGCCTCATTTTCTATTGTTGTTTTAATTTAGAAATTTAGATTACGAATTTAACCTTGAAACTAGAATTAAATGTAAGAGTCACACCTGAGATTGCATCCAATCCAGACCATTTGTTGCAGTTTGTATCCAAACAAAACAAAATTCCAAAATCCGATATCAAACATATTGAATGTACTTCTCGTTCCATAGATGCCAGACAAAAAAATGTAGTTTTCCAATTAAGATTGGATGTATATATAAATGAAGACTTCATTCCTCTCGAATATCCAACTCCTCACTTTCCTAACGTAAGTTTAGAAGAACCCGTGATTATCATTGGCGCAGGACCTGCTGGACTCTTTGCCGCCTTACGTGTCTTAGAGTTAGGAAAAAAACCAATCATCTTAGAACGTGGGAAAAATGTGAAAGAACGAGTGGAAGACCTGAGAGGGATCAACGTACATCACATTGTCAACGAAGATTCCAATTATTGTTTTGGAGAAGGAGGAGCCGGAACCTATTCGGATGGTAAACTCTATACACGATCGAAAAAACGTGGGAACATCCGAAAAGTTTTAGAATATCTAGTCACCTTCGGTGCCACAAAACAAATATTAGTTGACGCACATCCTCATATCGGGACAAACAAACTCCCTCGTATCATCCAAAACATCAGAGAGTGCATTCTAGCAGCTGGTGGAGAAATTCATTTTAAAACTCGGATTACAGATTTAATTCTCTCAGGAAGTTTTATTACTGGAGTAAAATCTAACTCTGGAGAAAAGTGGATGGCCAAAAACGTAATCATCGCCACTGGCCATTCTGGTAGAGAGATGTTCCAACTTCTTTATGAAAAAGGAATACAAATCCAAACAAAACCACTTGCCATTGGAGTAAGAGTCGAACATCCACAAAGTTTAATTGATTCCATCCAATACCATTGTGATGTCAAAAATCCACTTCTTCCCGCTTCCGAGTATTCTCTTGTCAAACAAATCAATGGTAGAGGTGTATATAGCTTTTGTATGTGTCCTGGCGGTGTGATTGCCCCTTGTGCCACAAAACCAGGCGAAGTAGTCACCAATGGTTGGTCAAGTGCTGAACGTTCTAGGCCCACAGCAAACTCTGGAATCGTCGTAGAACTTCGATTTGACGATTTTAAACCATTCGAATCCTATGGAGTATTTTCAGCACTGCAGTACCAAGCCTCAATCGAACAAAGAGCTTTTGTTATGAATGGGGGAACACAAAAAGCACCTGCACAAAGAATGGTTGATTTTACACAAAACAAAATATCAAGCGACCTTCCCAAAACATCTTATACACCGGGACTCGTTTCTGTTTCCTTATCAGAATTACTTCCTCCACTCATTGCAGATTCCTTAAAAAAAGGATTTCAAGAATTTGAATCATCAATGAAAGGATACTTCACAAATGAAGCCATTATTCATGCGCCAGAAACTCGAACATCATCACCCATTCAAGTTCCAAGAAATCCCGATACATTAGAACACATACAAATCAAGGGTTTGTTTCCTTGCGGAGAAGGCGCAGGATATGCAGGAGGAATTGTCTCAGCAGCCATTGATGGAATGAAATGTGCTGAAGCTGCAATTACCGGTAGTTTTACAAAATAAAAATGAAATTCATACGTCACCACCTGCCTTCATTGATTTTATGGTTGGTGGTATTTTATTTTTTATCGGAAAGATCCATCTTTCGTTACCGACATATGGGTGCGGGTGTGGATATCGGACTTTTTGAAAATTTATTCTACAATATCATTCATCACGCAAAGGCTGTTACTTCCCTCGGTGTTGATGGCAAAATTCACCATTACTTTGCAGACCATATCAATTGGTACATTTACCCTTTATCATTGTTATATTTATTTTTTCCCTTTGTTGAAAGTTTACTCATATTCCAAGCCTTTGTTTTGAGTGTTCCGATATTAATTCTTCCCTTTTTTAAGGGAGAAGGTATATTTCAATGGATTTATCCTTTGTTATATGCCTTATTCCTTCCGATTTATTGGATTCAAATTTTTGACTTTCATCCCGAAGTGATATGGATTCCTCTCTTCTTTTTATTTTACTATTTTTGGAAACAAAAATCAAAATATTGGGTTCTATTTTTTGTATTAAGTCTTCTTGTAAAAGAAGAATGCGCCTTGGTTTGGATTGTGTTTGCTTTAACAGAATGGCGCTCCAATCAAAAACAAAGTTTAAAGATTGGAATTTTATCCTTAGTTTATTTTGTAATTGCTATCGTCCTTCTAAGCGGTATACAAAACTCCACAACAAACATTCCAATGCCTGCTCATTGGGAACGTTACCAAAATCCAATTTTAGCGTTACAAAATTTACATTTGTTTCCTTATTTATTTTTATTCTTAAACATACCGTTTTTATTTTTACATTTCAAAAACAAACTAATCCTTTGTTTGTTACCTTATCTTTTGTATTCTATTACCTCTTCCTTTGAAGTAAACAAAACCCCATTCACCCATCATAGCTTTATTGCAATTCCCATCATTATGATTGGCTTTATGGAAAGTGTAGAAAATATTCATTCCAAAAACAAACGATTGTTTGTTTATTTATCCTTAACCGTTTCCATTTTTCTGTTCCTTTTCCTCGGACCATTGACTAAGTCCTATTCGTACAGAAAGGAATTTATGAACCCGGATCATTCAGGAACAGACTACAAAACTCTGCGTGGCCTATTTGTCGATAAAACCATTGTTTCCAATATACCCCAATACCTTTCTAACCGAACGACCGTTACTTTATTTTTAGCTAATCAAAAACCTACAGAGGATTATTTTGTATATTACCATTTCCCCGCAGACCCAAAAATCTTCCCAATCCCCTCTGGATACGAATGGAAAGAAACAATAACAGACCGAATACAAATCTTTAAACGTAAGAAAATTGATTGATTCATCGAACAAAACAATTATTCTAAATACCTGAAAAATGAAATCAATCGCTTCCATTATTTTATTCTTTATCTTCATCAATTGTTCCGTTGACTTACGACAGGTCCCACCCCCATCACCAAATGGAAATACAAATCGATTACAAACCAACTTACCCTTAGTCATCGGCAAATTTGAAATCCTTTCTGCAGATCGTGGCGTATATACCGATGCATGGAGAATGGCTTGGAAAGGTCACTTAACATCTTCAGGTTTGTTCCCAAATGTAGTCACAGACCTTGGCACCGAAACGATAACCGAATATTATACGATTGATGTGGAAATGAAATCCAACTTTCAAGATAAATACAATTGGTGGTATAGTTGGCCTGTTTTGTGGCCCTTTACAGGAATATGGCCTATCCAATTTCGAGAAGGAGAATATACTGTAGAATTCAAATACAAATTATTCAAAAACAAATCCATCATCAAAGAAGAAACAATTACAAAGAATGGAAATACTTCTCAATTTTTATTTGGACTTTATAAAGTCAGAAACTTCCACCGTATGATTGAGGAAACAAACTTAGAAGCTGTTAGAACATGTATCCAAAATTTATCCGAATCATTATAGTTTTAAATCTTTTTAGCTTTGTAGGATGTGTAAGTATTCCATTCAATCCTGCAAATCATACTGAAGAATGTTTGGCATATTATTACCAAACCAAACGGCAGGTCACAGAAGTGTTTGATGAAAACACTTTATCGCTAGGGCTTGTAATCACCTTATCCCTACTCAACTCTGCATTTTCACCTATCTTTCTTCTACCAATACTTAGCACACCTTACATTCATTATAAAAACAAAGTGAAATCAGATGAAATACTGACCCAATGGAAAACAGAAAGGTGCGGAATTCGAACAATGAATTCAGAAGGTAATAAACCTCGACCAACGGATCTTTAAAAATTCAAAAATTTCATTGTATCACCCAATAGAAGACCAATCTGTAATCTAAGTTGGATCAAATCATAACGATTTTGAATTTCATTTCGCATAACATCTCGAAGACGTCTATCTACCGTTTGTAGTTCAATGATGGAAGCAGATCCAGTTTTATATGCCTTTTCCATAATCTGATAGTTTTCCTCCGCAATTCGTTTACTTTCACGGGAAATATCATATAACTCAACTAGATTGTTATGTTGTTGTATTAGCTCAAAGAGATACAAACCAGTATTCTCTTTTAAAAATTGAGATTGAGACTTTGCTAACTTGATTTCAACTTTTGATTTATCAAATTCATTTTTTGATAACCAGCGATTGAATAAAGGAAATCTAAAACCAAAATTTCCGCCTACGTTAAAATCCGCATCTGAAGACCTAGCATAACGGCTAAAATCGTTCCTACTATAATCGTAAACTTCCATAGAATTTGCCCAGGTCCCACTCAAACCTGAAAAGGATTCACGACTGGATTGATTATAAACGTTTACAAAAAAATCAGGGACCCATAGTTCATTAAACCGAACCAATTTCTGTATCTCTAAAATTTTTACCTGATTGATAGTTAAAATAATATCAAAGTTTAATTCAGAAAGATTCTTTTCGTATTCCGAAAGAGTTTCTTCCAAAGGTAGAATTTTATATTCACGTTCAGGAATTTGTTTTAAAGCAACGTCTTTTAATAAAAACTTTCTTCGAAAAATTGACTGACTTTTTTGTTGGTCTAATCTAGATTTAATAGCATTGTATTTGTAAAAGAAATAATCCACCTTCGAGTTTTGTGTGACTAAATAAGATTCAATTCCTTGTTTATAGAGTTTTTGAACCGTCTGGAATTGTTTGTCTGCATCCGTTTCATTAGAAAAATCATAATTATAAAAAGCCAATAGTTTTAACGTTTCTGCATATTGGAAAGCCTGGTCGAATAATTCTTTTTGGTATAAGGCTCGGTATTCCAATAAAAGACGTTCATATTCCAATTCCAAGATCATATTGGTTAAAACCGTATTTCCTTGGTCCTGAAAATTCCAATTTAAATTTAAGGTTGTGCTCCAACCTTTTCGATTGTATCCATCGCCCCTCAAAGCTTCGTAAAAAGGAGAATGTTCTAAATTAACAGAAGGTAAATAGCGTAAATTTTTTGAATCGATATCGACTTTTTTACGTTCGATTTCCATTTCCTTTAATTTTAATTCATAGGATTTTTCACCAACTAACTTTGGTAAGTCATAAAAATCTACGGTCTCGGACCATAAATAAATCCCAGGAGCAAAAAAAAGAAAAAATAAAAAGATATGTCGATTGATACGAAGCACTATCTCAATTATCGGATGGCTTCCTGTTTGGAATGAAGTAATTGGTAAATTCCACTCTTAGAAAGTAACTCTTTGTGTGTCCCTTTTCCTTCTAATTTTCCACGTTCTAAGACAAAAATTTGGTCATAATTGCGGATTGTATCCAATCGATGGGCAACAGTAATAATGGTAGAATCGGTGAAGACAGAATTGATATGAGACAGAATTCTTGCTTCTGTTTCTTTATCCAACGAAGAGGTTGGTTCATCCAATAATAATAAACTGGGTTTTTGTAAAAACAATCGAGCAAGCGAAACTCTTTGTTTTTGACCACCGGAAAAAATAAAACCTCGTTCCGAAATTTCCGTATCATAACCAAGCGGTAGTTTGACGATATCATCATGTATGCAAGCAAGTTTCGCCGCATCCACTACTTCGCTGAGAGTTGCCTCTGGTTTTGTGATTGAAATGTTTTCTCGAACTGTACCTGCAATCAGAGGATTTTCCTGAAATAAAACACCTATCTTTGTTCGCAAACTAGGCAACCAAACTTCATCCAAAGAAACATCATCAATGATGATCTCACCTTCTTGTGGTTTGTATAACCCAAGAATCAATTTTAGTATAGTCGATTTTCCACTACCACTTCGTCCCACAAAGGCGACTTTTTTACCAGCTTGGATTTTGATATTTAAATTTCGAATTCCAGATTCAGGTTTCAGGGTATCATACGAAAAACTTAGATTATTAAATTCGATATTACCTTTCACTTCGGGTAAATCAACTTTAAACAAATTATCACGATCTGTAATTTCGCTATCCAAAGATTCAAAACTGCGCAACCTGTTCCAAGACACGTTGGCTTTTTGAAATTTCAAAAAATCGCTATATAAGGATACAAGAGGATTTCGAATATAGGCAACTAGTCCAATGATTGCATAAAGAGTTCCCAATGTCAATTTGTCATTTAGAATGAGAATACTACCAACTAACATAACAATAACTACTGTGATTTGTTTAAAAAATTCAGTATTTGTAAAAAGTAAGTTAGAGTAAAACAATTTCTTACCTTCCGAATTTAATTGAGCCGTCAGCCGCTTTTCAAAGTCCCAACGATGAGAATAAGTAGCACCCAAATTTTTAATTGTCTCAAATCCGTTGATTGTTTCGATGAAGTAACTTAGGGTTTCTGATTTTTTCAATGATTCTTTTTTAGTTTCTTCAATGACTTTCGGTGTCAGCGCACGAAGAATTAACATCTCTGGTAAAATCAAAAATCCAATGATAATCAATAACACCGGTGAAAGGAAAAGAAAAATAAAAAATACAAGTGAGCTGAAAATCAAATCAAAAAATTTCATTGCTCCTTGATCTGAAAAAAACAAAATTACCGATTCAATTTCTTCCCAACGATTTAAAATTTCTCCCTTACGATTTCTTTCAAAAAATGAAATAGGTAATGAAATCAATTTAACCAAAAACCGAATTGCAATTGTTTGATTAACACGATTGCTAGTAAAAAAAATTACATTTGATCTAAAATACGAAAGAAAGGATTGAGAAAAACTAAGTAAAACAACTGCGATGATGACAGGAAAAAAAAACTCTTTATTCTCTTGTAACAAAACTGCATCTATCAAATACAAATTGACCAATGGAATAAAAACTTCTAAACCCTTAATCACAAAACTAGCAACAATTCCTGCTTTTAAATATTTAATTGCCGGCAAAAAGTATTCTGCCAACCCAGAAAAAAATTTATTCTTCCATTCCCACTTTTGATCTGGTTTTTGTTTAGGGATAAAATAGATAACTACATTAGAAGACTTCTGCTCCCAATCTTCCCTTGAAAGGTTTACTTCCCCAAACTCAGGATCCAAAATCTGAACTCTTTTTTTCTCAATCGCTTTTACGATAACATATTTAGAATTTTCGATAAATCCAATCGTTGGAATATTCGTTAATTCTAATTCATGTTCTTTCCAATTTACAAAATAACAATCCCCCTTCTCTTCCCCAAAACTATTTTTCCAATGGTTTGGCCTGATGTCAGGATCAAAGTCAGGAAATGTAGGATCAGCATCATAATCTGCAAATGAAAATCCCCAATAACGGAAAATCATTTTTCGACATGCATCGCCTGATTGTGACTTTCCATCTTGTAATATAAAAGGAAAACTGATTTGGTTTCTGAGTGGTGGCGAAAATTTTAACTTTGGTAAAAAATGAAATTTGTCTTCTTCATAAATGTTCGAAGCTTCATAGATATCCTCTTCCGAACCGTCACCTAAGTTTAATTTTCTTTCGCTCATAATGGAGCGAATTGTAATTAATAAACTTTCTGATTTTTTAAAAAACTGACTCGCATCTTTTGATGAAAGTTCATAAACAAAACTATCCTCTACTGCAGTAACGGTTGCATTCCGTGCTTTTTTTTCCAAAACCCCCATTTCACCTAACACAGAACCTGCTTCGACAAATGAAAAATAATCTTTCTGCCAAGTGGATTTAGTAACTTTGAATCGACCCGATCGAATAAAAAACAAGGAAGAACTTTTACTTCCCTCTTTGATTAAAATTTGCCCAGAACTAACTTTTCGTTTAATCAGTACTTTGGCCAAATCTTGAATTTCAAGATTTGATAATTTTCTAAAATATGGATGTATTCTTAGTTCATCTCGAAGTTGAATGTTTTCTTTATATTCAACCCATAACTGTTTTCTCTTTTTGTCGGATTCAATAAATTTTAAAAACTGAATTGGGGATAATGCTCTAACCTTTGAATTTTCTTCTATTTGAAAAAGTTGTTTTTTCAATGAATCAGAAGTGAATTCTGCAATGCCATAAAAAGAACCTTCCGTTAAGGTTTTTATTAATAGTTCTTTTTCATTGATTTTTAATTTAACCTGAATTCTTCCTGTTTCTACGATGAGCATAGGAGTTAGTTCATATTCACTTCCCCCTACTCGGTCATTTGCTACGAAAGACCTAAATTCAAATAATCCAAGAAACTTTTTAAAATCCTCCGCAGATAGTTTGGATAAAAACTCATCCTCAGCAACTAACTTAGAAATTTCTTTTGTATTTTTCTTCAAAATTAATTCCTAGGATCCGCATAACGAAATAAAATTTGATAAATACTCTTCCGATCAATGATAATGTCGGCCATAACTTTCAAACCAGGAAACAATTGAAATTCTTTACCATCTTGGTTCAAATCTTGTGTTCCCAAAATCAATACTACTGAAAATGAATCCTTTTCTTTTGTATTGGGGATAATTTGAGAAACAGTCCCTTCCACTACACCAAAATCATTCTGATGAAAGGCTTTAACTTTAATTACAGATGATAAACCAATCCGAACTGCTCCAATATCTTTGCTACTGACCTCAACAATGGCCTCTAATGGTTGACCTTCTTCCATTAACGAAGCGACCGTTTGACCTCTGATTATATTCTGCCCAACGTTATTTACAGAAAGTTCGCCAATAATTCCAGAAAAAGGCATTCGAATAATAGCATTAGCTACTCGTTCTCTTTTTAACTTTGTGTCCCCTCTAAGACTTGAAATAATATTCTCTTCTCTTTGGATCTCATCTTTTAAATTTCCAAATTCCTCATTAAACTCTAACAAACTTTGATCATAAATAAATTTTGCTCCAACACCATTCTGAAAATCCATATGAGCTTTTTTTAAGCTTACAAATTTATTTAAAACTCCACCAGATAAAGCAGAACCGGAATTGTTTTCCAAATTATAGGCTAAGTTTTTTAAAATTTTCTCTGCTTCTCGTTTGTTTCGTACAAGCCTTTGTAATTTTTTTTCTTCATAGTCTAAGTTATTGGCATCTTTCGATAATTCAATTTGTTGTTCGGAAAATTCTAACTCCATAATGGGATCTCCTTTTTTAAGAAAGTCCCCTGATTTTACATATAAATTTGTAAGAGTTCCAGTTTCTAAAGCTTCCACTACATGGTAGTTCCCTTTTGGCCGAATCGACCCTGATGCTTGAACAATAACATCTACTTTCCCAAATACTAAGAACAAAACAAAACATAGAAAAAATATTGTGAGTAGATAAATTCCTTTTCTTTCCCAATTTGGTGCAGGGTGTTTTAATAACTCATCATAATAGGATGCAGAATGTCTTGATTCCCAATTAGAATCAGTTTCTTTTATGTTTTTAAATTTTTTAAACATCATTATCCCCTTCGCTTAATGTTGGGAACAAATGATAATAAAATCCTTTTGTTGTAATTAACTCCGCATGAGTTCCCATCTCAACAATACGCCCTTCATCTAACACAATGATCTTATCAGCACTTACCGTACTATGGAGTCTATGCGAAATTTGAATGACAGTTCTATCTTGGAATACAGTTTCCCATTGTGATTGGATATGCGATTCTGTTTCGGAATCTAAAGCAGAAGTGGGCTCATCCAAAAACAAAATACTCGGATTTGTAACAAGTGCCCTTGCGATTGCCAATCGTTGCCTTTGTCCACCTGAGAGTCCAATTCCCGATTCTCCAATTTTTGTTTCATACTTCATTGGAAATCGATCTACAAAGTGATCTACCGAAGCTAACTTTGCACCAGCGAGTAATGATTCTTGATTCAATGATGGATTTTTTTTAGATAAATTCTCGGCAATTGTACCCGAAAATAATATGGGATTCTGTTCGACGGCACCAAATTGTATTCTTACTTCTTCCGGATCTAGGGTGGAAAGATCAAAGGAATCAACAAAAACCTTTCCTTTCGTGGGCGATAATGTACCCATCATGATTCGCATTAAAGTTGATTTTCCACAACCACTCCTCCCTACGATCGCAATCTTTTCACCTGCTTCAATTTCCAAATTGATATCAGAAAGTATATTAGGGCTTGTTTCCGTATAACGAAAACTAATATGGTCTAAGGTAATTTTTCCTGTCAATCTTGGTAATTCACCAAACGGACGTTGGCTGACGATTTCTCCAGGTAACGAATAAATCTCCGTAAGGCGCATTCTCGACTCTCTCAGTTCACTTAAATCTTCATATACATGACAAAGCCGAACAATAGGCTCCATAAGAAGGGAATACAAAACAAGGAAAGCTAAAAAACTTCCCAGTGTAAGTGTTTCAGCTAACACATCACTGACACCAAAGGCAATCACAGAAATTAAACCAATTTGTTCAAAAAACTTACTCATCAACTCCAATATATGTACTCGTTTTCCAACTCGTAGGTTGGTGAGAATGGTTCTTGCAATTTCATTTAACCCCTTAGAAAGATACCGACTTTCCATAGCAGCTGCTTTGATCAATGGCATCCCAGCAAATAAGGAAAGAAAAAAGGAAGTTGTTTTCTTTTTGGATTCAAAACTATGTTTTTGTAATTTTTTAATTTTTGCACTCGATCGAACTACAAATAAGGAATAAATGACTAAAAAGAAAAGACCAACAAAAGTAAGACTTATATCTAATCGAAATAAAATAAAAAGATAAATTGGTAATGTCACCAAATCCAATATCAAAAATAATCCAGATCTTTGAGTAATCTCGAGTATTCTTTGATTTTCTTTTAACCTTTGAGTAAAGTCTCCAGTTTCAAATTTTCTAAATTCAGGTAAGGTTAAATTCAATATATGTTGAAAAAATCGAACAAAATAATTGTATTCCAAACTTTGCATAAGACCAATTGCGATCAAATTGCGGAATAGAGAAAATAATGTTTGGAAAAATATTGCAAGTGCAACACCAAATACTATGGTAAACAAAAAGTTTCTGTCTGAAAAAACCAATACCTGATCTACCACCTGACGGATCAAATACGGTAATGATAAAGTCAATAAAGCTGAAAAAACAGTTGCTACCAAAATCCAACGGATTTCTCTTTTTTGAGGGCTGAACAACAATCTAAGTTCTTTGAAAAAACTAATCAAACTCACATCGGCTGACATAGCCGCAGGTGCTGGAGAAAACTGAAGAACCACCCCATCCCAGATATTCAAAAATTGAGAAATAGAAAGTTCATACACACCTTTGATAGGATGAGAGATCAGAACTGCATCTAAATCTTTATCATATAAATACAAAAGACAAGGTACACTTTCATCATCAGTAATAAAAACTGGATTTTCTAATTCAGAAAGTTGATCTGTGATTAGGTGTTGTTGTTTTGTTAAAAAACCTAATTTTTCTAATTCGATTGCTAATTCAAAAATACCGGGAACAATATTTCTGCTTAATTCGTTTTTAATTCTGATTTTCCAGTTGGCCGGCAAAGGTTTATCAAAGGTTCTTAATGCCAATTCTGAACAAACCAAACCTGCTAAAGTCATTTGGTCTGTTGTAACCTGTTCTATAAAAATCTTTTTGGTGGCCTTTCTAAATTCAAAACGTTTTGAAACAAAAGGCCGTATCGTGTTTTCTTCTTTTTCTTTTGCCTTGTATGTCGAATAACGAAGTAAACGCGATTGAACAATTTCTTCTAACTTGTTTCCTTTTTCAACTCCAATGACCTTACGAAAAATAGATCCAGGAATTTTATATAAATCGGAATCTTCTGAAGCAACGGCACTCGCCAATCGTTTCTGTTGTTTGAAGATAGCAATTTCACCTAAGATATCTCCTGAACGCATAATCGAGATAATTTTCCTTGGATTTTCTGTCCGAATCTGAATTTTTCCTGATCGAACAATGTATGCGGCATCTCCGTCTTCGCCTTCGGCAAAAATAAAATCCCCTTGCCCAACTTTTACCAACTGGATGGACTTTAGAATGAGTTTGATCTCTTCTGGAGATAATTCATCAAAGAAACTAAGTTTACGTACGTAATGAAATTTTTCTTGTTCTTCTTCTCTGTGTTTTGCTTTCTCAGCAATTTCAGGATGCGATTCAACTAACTTTAAAAAACGAGATGTAGGTAGGAGTAAAACAATCGAAGGTTCTAAAGCATAATAATCATGTTTTGATGGGGTTTTAGTCAGCGTGATTCTTTCCCCTATCGACTCACCAACTTCGACAAAAGCATATCTTCCTAAACTTAGATCCTGTTTGTTTTGTTTCATTCCAAATCTGCCTGTTAAGACAAAATGGATGTGATCGGGCATTTGGTTGGCTTTGATTAAATGTTGCCCTAAGCGAACAAAACGTACTTCGATATAAGGGAGCAGGTTTTCCCGTTCGACTTCGTCGAGCTCCGCAAGTAAATAATTACTGCGAAACACAGTGCGGATTTTTTCAAGATTTCGCCTAACTTCCGATTGCATTTAATGATCCGCTAAATGTGGATTTGAGGCTCTAGGAAACACCATTCCAAAGAGGATTCCAAATCCATGCATTACTACTAACATCGACGAAAATCGACTGAGTCCTAAGCAGATATTGGTATTTTACATCCGAGAAGTCCTCCTTCCACCTGGCAGAAATCACTGCCGGGGAAAGGTCCAAGCTGACAACTCGGAAGTTTTCTAAACTAGAAGGTTATGCTTTGGGATTTTCTAAAACGATGGCAATCCCTTGTCCACCACCAATACAAAGTGAGGCAACTCCGTATTTGACTCCTCGTCTTTGCATCTCTAATGCCAATGTCAAAGTCACACGGTTTCCAGAAGCTCCGAGTGGATGTCCAATCGCAACGGCACCACCATTCACATTGGTAATTTTAGGATCAAGTCCTAGTTCTTTTTGGACTGCTAAGTACTGTGCGGCAAACGCTTCGTTTACTTCTACAAGACCAACATCCTTCAAACTAATTCCGGCTTTTTGTAAAGCAGCAGGGATGGCAACAGCAGGACCAATTCCCATCTTAGCGGGATCACAACCAGCATGTCCCCATGACTTCACAATGGCCAAAGGTTCTTTACCTAATTTTTTTGCTTGGGAAGCAGAAGCCACAATCAATGCGGATGCTCCATCATTGATTCCGGATGCGTTTCCAGCAGTGACGGTTCCATCTTTTTTGAAAGCAGGTTTCAATGTTGCTAATTTTGTAGCACCGGCTTTTCCTTTGATGAACTCATCTTTATCAAACACAATTGGATTTTTTCCATTAATCGTAATGGGATGAATTTCTTCTTTTAAGATACCTTTGTTTGTTGCTTCTTCTGCTCTTTCTTGTGAAGTCGCAGCCCAAAGATCTTGTTCTTCTCTAGAGATTTTATATTGGTCAGATAAATTTTCTGCAGTCATTCCCATCGGAAGTTCAACATAAATATCTGTTAAACCAGTTGCCAATGAATCTTCAAATTCAGAATTTCCATAACGAACTCCAAATCTTGCATTACGTACCACATAAGGTGCGTTACTCATGGATTCAACACCGCCAGCAAGAACTGTATGTGCCTCACCTAACATAATTTTTTTTGCCGCTTGGATGACTGCTTCCATTCCCGAACCACAAAGTCTGTTGAGGGTGAGTGCAGGGCTTGCAATCGGAACACCAGATTTCAAACCAATGTGTCGTGCTAAATAGATTCCGTCTTTTCCTGTGGGAATGACATTCCCAAAAATACTTTCTTCAATGAGAGAAGGATCCACACCGGTTTTTTGAAGTGCGGCTTTGGAGACTTCCACTCCAAGGTCTACGGCACTCATATCTTTGAGAGTTCCGCCAAAACTACCGAATGCGGATCTGAGTCCGCCCAAAATATAAACTTGTTCCATAGATACCAGGAATGGTCAAATTTAGTCACCTGTCAGCTAAGAATTGAAATTTCACTTGAAAGGGAACCGGAGATGGATAGACTTCCTGCATGAATCGAGAACCCATGTTCGGCCTGGAAACCGGCTTTTTATCCAAACAAACCGCAGGTCTGATTCGCGGAATCCTCCAAAAACGTTATTCAATCGGCAATACGACTGTTCCTTTGTTCTCTTCCCCTTCTCCGCTCTATCCGGGTTTGGACCTTATCTCAGACAAGGGAAACCAAACTCTCCAAAAACGATTGGTTGTGGGAAGCATTCGTATGGGTTACGGCCACCACCGCATGGCGCTCTCTGTTTATTCTCATTCTTTAAAAAAACAAATTCCCACATACTTACATGACCTTCTTGCCATCCAATCCCCAGAAGCCACTGCGATCGCCGACATCGATTCCGGTTATAGTTATTTTTCAAGATTGAGTGCAGAGATTGGGGGACCGGTGGAATGGCTTTGGGGTGGGCTTATGTCCCAAGGAAATCTCACTTCTCTGGAACTTTCATGCCAACTGGCAGAATTATATAAGGGGCTTATGAATGGTATTCCGACAGACTCGCCAGTCATCACCACATATCCGTTAAATGGTCAAATTGCAGCTGCCTCTGGATTTCAAAAAATAATCCATCTCGTTTGTGATAACTTTCCGCAGTATTATTTATTGGTACCGAAAGCACTCAACCTAGTCCAATCTCCTTCCTCCTATTCCAAGTTTATCCAGATGGGTGTTCCCAAAGAAAACATAGCTGTGGCTGGACATTGGGTTTCTGAAGAGATTGTATCAAACGCAGTGACTGATAGTGAAAATCGAGTTCGTAGGATTGATGCGAATAAATGTCGAAGGTTTCTCATCCCCATTGGAGGAGCCGGTGCCCAAAAAGGTTATGTATTAGATTTAATACGACTCTCAAAAAAACACCTACTGAACAAAAAGGCTGTTTTTTGGATCAATACAGGAGATCATACAAAAGTTTTAAAAGCGATTGAAGAATTTCTGATTGTCCAAAAGATTCCTTATCTTTCGATCAATGTTTGGGAAGATTTGATTCAGTTTATTGGACGACATCCATTACGTTCTGAAGATAACGAAAACAATCCACCGGTTGTATTATTTCATTTTCCTTCACATACAGAAGCTTTTTCTGCCACTGACAGATTGATTCGTGTTTCTGATGTTCTTGTGACAAAACCATCGGAACTTGCCTTTTATCCAGTTCCCAAACTTTTTATTCGCAGAGTGGGTGATCATGAAGCTGCCTCAGTGGTTCGTTCCTTAGAACTTGGGGAAGGTACTGTGGAATGTAGAGAGGCCAGTCATGCAAAAGAACTCATTCACATATTTACCGAATCGGATGATTTGTTACTGCGGATGAACGAGTCTGTAATCAGAAATACTTTGGAAGGAATCTATAACGGAAGCAAGGCGGCTGTCGAAATGGCAACCGCAAATTAAGTTAGTTTAAGTAGAAAACTTTTTTTCTAGTTCTTGTCTGGTTGATTCCCATATCGCCGCAATTTTTTTTCCTTCTTCCACAGAGGCGTCAATCTCACCGGTTTTTGCAAAGGCTTCTGCTTTGACCACAACCTCTGAAAGAGCTGCCAAACCAAAATTGGCTGCAACACCTTTGATTTGGTGTAACTCTGCTTGTAAGTCCTTCGGTTCTTTGGAGACCAAAAGACGGTTTAGATTTTCTATCCGAGTTGCCATGTTTTCCAAAAGAGAGGTGATCATCTCTTTTAACCAGGCCCGGTCCTCAGGATCATTCATGTCCACTAAAGATTCTATACGCAACCAATCGATTAGCAAGTTACACCACCCTACCAAAAGAAAACAGACGCACAAAAGCGTGTAAATTACATTTTAAAAAATCATTTGCATGCCTTCCGAATCGGTTTTTTTTGTAAAACACTATGAAAATTCACCCCACTGCCATCATCGATCCAAAGGCGGAACTCCATGAGTCCGTAGAAGTTGGACCGTTTTGTATCATTGAGAAAGATGTCAAAATCGGAGAAGGAACCGTCATCGAATCCCATGTCAAAATCCTATCAGGAACAAGGATCGGTAAGTTCAACAAACTATCTTCGGGGGGAAGTTACGGCGGATTGCCTCAAGATTTAGCCTTCAAACCGGAAACAAAGACCTATTTGGAAATTGGAGACCATAATCATTTTCGGGAAAATGTCATTTTGCACCGAGGAACCGTAGAAGGAAAAGCTACAACCATTGGAAATCATAACTATCTTATGGGAAATGTCCACCTTGCTCACGATGTGATCGTTGGTGACCATAACATTATGGTCCAAAACACAATGCTTGCAGGCCATGTTGTCATTGGTCATAAAGTTTTTATATCTGGTTCCGTTGGTGTCCACCAATTTGTGCGAGTATCTGATTATGCAATGTTAGCTGGTCTAACAAAGGTAGTAAAAGATGTTCCTCCTTATGCAACAGTAGATGGACACCCTGGTTCCGTTGTGAGTTTAAATGTTGTCGGTATGAAACGTGCCGGTATTTCTGCAGATGTTCGTTTGGCAATCAAACGTGTTTACAAAGTAATTTATCACAGTGGCCTTAATACCAAACAAGCTCTTACAGAACTCAAAAAAGATACAAACCCAGCACCTGAAGTTCAAAAGATCATTGAATTCTTTGAAACAAGCAAACGTGGAGTAGTCGATCACCGTTTTGTATCTGGTGGATCTGACGAAGAATGAGAGTGCTCGTTACCGGGGGAGCCGGTTACATTGGAAGCCATATTGTTTTAGAACTGATGGAACTTGGCCATGAAATCCTCGTTGTGGACGATATGGAGAAAGGTAACGAAGCAAATTTGTTTCCTGGAAATGAGTTCATTAAAGGGGAAATCCAAAACCCCGAAATTTTAAAACAAACTTTCGCAAAAAAGATTGATGCTGTGTTTCACTTTGCGGCATGGAAGGCCGCCGGTGAATCCATGACAGATCCACTTAAGTATACAATGAACAACTTAAATGGAACCTTCACCTTGTTAGATGCAATGGTAAAGTATGGATGTAAGTATTTTGTTTTTTCTTCTTCTGCAGCTGTTTATGGAGCACCAAAATATCTTCCGATCGATGAAAAACATCCTTTGAATCCAGAAAATTACTATGGATATACAAAGTTATGTATCGAAGAAAACTTAGAGTGGTTTGATAAATTAAAAGGTTTAAAATCGGCTCGATTGCGTTATTTCAATGCTGCTGGTTACGATCCAAAAGGTAGAATCAAAGGAATCGAAAAAACTCCTGCTAATTTATTACCCATCATCATGGAAGCTGCCTCCGGAATTCGCAACGGTTATGAAATTTTTGGAACCGATTATGATACTGAGGATGGAACCTGTGTTCGTGACTACATCCATGTTTCTGATTTAGCAAAGGCCCATGTTTTGGCACTAAACTACATCATGTCGAAAAACGAAAGTTTAACGGTTAATTTAGGTTCGGAATCTGGATATTCGGTGAAAGAAATGGCTGACCTTTCGGAAAAAGTAGTAGGAAAAACCATTTCTCACAAAACAGGCCCTAGGCGAGCAGGAGACCCTGCAAAACTTTTAGCATCTTCTGCAAAAGCAAGAGAACTCCTCAATTGGAAACCAGAACACAGCGATGCTAAAACTCTGCTTTCTAGTATGTGGAATCTTTATAAAAACTTATAAAGAAGGACTCTGAATTTTTTCACAATCCGGGTTTATGGAACGAACATAATCCAAAGCCCGGTCTCCAAGAACTTCAGCCCCTAAAAAACTTCCGTTCAATTGAATCTCACCTGAAGAGAATCCCTTAATCCATTCTTTTGCTAATTGATTGGAGATAGGAGCATAAGACCAATGCCATTTTTCTTCTTGGTATCCTTTATTGTTCCTTGTCGATAAACTACTGTAAGGTTGGCAAAACCCATATTTGGATGCATTTTGTTTTAGCCAATCATAAAGGATTTTTCCTTTTCCCTTATCTTCAAAATAAGCATTATCTAATGCATTGATATCAAAATCGGTTCCCCAGTGATGACGAGAAGTTCCTGGAGCACTGGAAAATTCCAAAATCAAACCGATGATCTCTTCTTGCGATTTTCCATTGATGGGAAGACGCATTGCCTTTTTACCAGTGAACTTTGATTCCCAAATTCCTTTTTGGTGGCTAAAATTGCGAAACGAAGATACCAAAAAGATATGTTGTTTGTAAGAAGTTGGTTTAGAATCTTCAAAATCATTTACCATTTGATGGAGAGCTTTTTTGACTTCTGGACGAAGGAAATGTTCTTTTTCATTTTCCTCTAAGATAACGGGTGCTAGTGGGCCTGGTGAATTAAACTTACCTGTCAGATAAACTGTTTTTTCAATTCCTAAATACAAATCTGTTTTGGAAGGTTTGACAGGTTTTTCTCCGCAGACCAAAAAGAAAGAAACAAACAAAAGGGAAATATACTTAGTTCGCAACATAGTTAAGTTCATTAAAAATTTTAGGATTAATTCGCAAATAAAAATTTGCCTTCACTGAATCTTGTACTCAATTCAGTCAGTTCAGTAGGATCATCCAATGGAAAAGAAGAAGCATCCTCTTTGGCTTCATCGAGTAAACTCCGATCTGTCACTAAATCGGCAATTTTAAATTCAGGTAACCCACTTTGTTTGACACCAAGAAGTTCTCCCGGCCCCCGGATCGCCAAATCCTTTTCAGCCAAAAAATATCCATCATTGGAAGTAACAAGTGCTTCTAAACGATCTTTTCCTTCATCACTGATAAAATCACCCGTCATCAAAATACAAAAACTTTCGATATCACTTCGACCAACACGACCACGTAACTGGTGTAATTGGGAGATTCCAAACCGGTCAGCATGTTCTACAACCAAAATGGTTGCATTGGGTACATCAACCCCCACTTCTACCACAGTGGTAGTGACAAGGATTTGGATTTCTCCCGATTTGAATTTTTCCATCACTGATTCTTTTTCGGCACTTTTCATTTTCCCATGTAACAAACCAATTTTTAGATCAGGGAAAACATTTGTTCTTAAGTTTTCATAAGCGACTGTACAGGATTCTAAATCTACCTTTTCCGATTCTTCCACTAAAGGATAAACAATATAACATTGTCTACCTGAACCAACATATTTACGAATCGAATTATAAACTCCTGTCCTTCGATCTTCCTTGTACCAACGAGTGTCAATGGGTTTACGGCCTTTGGGTTTTGTTTTGATATTAACTAAAGTTAAATCACCATATAAAGTTAGGCAAAGAGTTCGAGGAATCGGTGTGGCCGTCATTGCCAAAATATCGGGATTTTTTCCTTTGGAACGTATGGTTTCTCTTTGGTCCACACCAAACTTATGTTGTTCATCAATCACAACAAGCCCAAGGTCAGAAAAAACTACATCTTCTTGCAGTAGGGAATGTGTTCCTATGATGATATTGGATTCACCAGTTTTGATCCTTGCCAATTTTTCCAAACGTGTTTTTTTATTTTCACCACCAAGCAGAAGTTCAATGCCAAGAAAAGGCATGTTTCCCATAAATTTATAAATGGTTTGGTAATGTTGGCGTGCCAAAATTTCTGTAGGTGCTAAAAAAACCACTTGGATATGATTATCGATATAATGAAGACCAATGAGTAAGGCTGTTATGGTTTTTCCAGAGCCCACATCCCCTTGGAGTAAAAAGGCTGCCGGGGAATCGGAACCTGTCTGTGACAAAATCGTATTGACTGCTATTTTTTGGTCTTCCGTCAACTCGAAGGGAAGATTTTTTTCCAAATTTTCCCTGGAAGGAGATTTGGGAAGTGGCCAAAGCATACGTTTTACTTTTTGCCTTTCTCTTTGTTTATAAAGAAGGAGTCTTTGAAAATAAAAAAATTCTTCGTAAGCAAATCTTTTCCGTGCAATTTGTACGGCTTCCATCGTTTCCGGAAAATGGATTTCATGAAAAGCTTTATCACGACCAAGTAACTCTCGTTTTTTGACAAGTTTCTGTGGAAGATTTTCAGCGATACTTCCTCCTTCCAAAACTTGAAACATCAATTTTCGTAGCCCCTTAGAATCAAGACCTTCTTCTTTGAGCGCTTCTGTCGACGGATAAAGAGGAATGATGCGACCTGCATGGATGGAATCTTCTGGATCATCTTTGTCAGATAAAAATTCATATTCAGGATGTAGAATCTGATAACCTTTGAAATATTCTAGTTTTCCAGAAACCACAACCTTTCTATCCACGGTAAAGATCTTATGAAAAAAATTCACACCACGAAAAAAAACCAAATTGATACGTTCATTGTTTAGGGTTCTAAATCCAACGAGTAACCTACTTTTTTTTCCATGAACAATATAACTATCAGCGATGGTTCCAAGGAGAGTGACCACATCCCCTTGTTTTAAAATAATATCTTTTGTAAAGTTACGATCCAAATAACGACGTGGAAAATACGTAAGCAGTTCAAAATAAGTTGAGATTCCATGTTCTAAAAGAACTGACTTTCGTTTTGGTCCTATTCCTTTTAGCGAAGATAAACTTTGTGATAAATCAAGTCCCTGTTTCATAGTTCATCCGTAGGTTTAGGAGGTCCAAATCCATTGTCACTTGTTTCAGAAGAATTCGTTGTATTCTTTTCGGAATCCAAAATCAAATAACAGTATTTACATCCGTAAATTTGGGCCTGTTTTTTCCCTTCACTGTTTGTATAAGCAGAAATGGCAGCATATAAAAATTCGTTTTTGTTTAATACCGTCCCACAAACAGGGCATAGGCGAAGCCTGGGAAGATTCGGATCTTTTTCTTTTCCGTATACTTTTCTTGGATCCCCAACTCGTAAGTTGCCTTCCTTTGCGAGTCGTTCCTTTTCTTTTTTGTCTAAACTTTGGTTGTCAACGGCTGACAGTGCATACAGAAAGAAAGCCACTGTAAATAGGACACCACAAATCGTTAGAAAGGTGACCATCTAATTGCCTCGGATATAATCTTCGGAACTCACTGTGGAAATCGGGTTTTGTGAAATTAACTTCAATTCTTTTTCTGAACAATCCACTTCAATCAAAGTATGCCAATCCTCTCCTCGCAATTGGCAAAGATTAGATTGAACTACTTTTTTCCCTTCCATAAGAATTTCGGCATAATATCCGCCTTCTTGAAATCCATGTAAAGAGTCCACAGCACCAAAGTTAGATGGATTGATAAAAACAGTATTTCTAGTTTTTTTGATTCCCTGGTCTTCGTGTACATGACCAGAAACCACAAGAGAAGGAGATTCATCATCTAAATAACGACGAATTCCTTGGCTTCCACATTTTCCAACTCCGGGGATATTGTCAAAATAACCATAGGCTGGATTATGAATCCAACAAATGTCGGGGAGTTCTTCTCGGAAAAAATCTTCTGGTTCACTATAGTTTTTTCCGTTCTTTGTGTACTCATGGAAAACAACCGTTAGTTTCTCAGGGATTCCAGAAGTCCAGATGGGTGCGCCGCCATATCCAGAAACTTTTAAGTTATTAAAATCAAAACTTTTTCTATGAACTTCGCGTTGGTATAATTCGGTATACTGTAAATCCAAATCATAATTTCCCGGCAAACAATAAACAGGTGATTTTGCATATTTGATAATTAGCTTTTCGATGATCTCATATTTTTCTTTCATCGTTTTGGCAGCAAGTTTATACAAGTCACGATATTTTTGTGATTTTTCTACAATGGCAGTAGAATATTTTTCTGGAAAACGAATGGCATGAGTTGTAAAATCAAAAGGAGTGGAATCATCTTTTCTTTCCGTTAACAAATAATATAACTCTTCTTGGACTCCACAAAAATCGATGATACGATCAAATGAAAAAAAAGCCTTATATATAATATCTCCGGAAAACAAATATAAATCTGCAGCAGTGGATTGCAGAATTCGTTTTAGACCATGAAGTCCATCATGGATATCCGTTAGATAAATGATTTTCATTTATTCATTTTCCCATAGTAACATCTGAATGTCTCGATCTTCTTCGATATAATCGATCTTTAAATATTCAGGTCCAAAAAAATCAACAAGAGGTTTTAGAATGGTGGATGATCTTACAAATATATACAATTCGTTGTTGTCACCAATGATGTATTGGATATCAATTTTTCCCGCAATGGAAGGAACTAAATTAAGAAAATAATTCAAATCAAAAAGAATTTCCCATTGTAGGCCTGTGATTGATAAAATATGAGGGGCAGCATTTAAGATGGATTCAAATACCTTTTTTTTGTGAAAAGGATCTACCTTACCAAACCACCTAACAAAGTCAAAACGTCTTGGTTTCGTATCCCAAACCCGATACCCAACAATCTTTAACCGTGCTTTGTTGTCTTTGACCGATACCGGTTTCAAACGTACCCGGTAGTGAATGGATTCTACGTTCAAAAAACGGGCAATCCAGAGCCATCCCATTCGGTAAACTCCGGTCAATATGACTTCACCCTTGGCAGAAGAGACATCCAAACTCTCTAAATCAGGATCTTCGGCAATGATCTCAGTTGCTATGACCTTTCGTAAGCTACCTAAAAGTAAGGTAACTTTATAATTACTCTTTGGGACCACTTTGGGTGGTAAAAAGAGATTTAGAGGATTGAAACGGAGAAGATCCGTTAAAAGCATATTTTAATTTTTATTTTCTATTGCCTTTTTGGAAAGCAGATTTAGAATACTGAACTCATGAAGATTGGTATCATTGGCGCCGGAAGTTTTGGCACTGCACTAGGTAGTATTTTAGCGGACAAGGGTTACGACGTGACCCTTTGGACTCGAAGTGAGGATCAGGCAAGGTCCATCAACGAAAAACATATGAATACCAAACATATGCCTGATTTGGTACTCCCTGAAAAATTAAAAGCGGATACCAATCTCATCCATGTCGTCAAAGACAAAGATATGATTGTTTCGGCTCCCCCAAGCCACGCCCTTTCGGGGATTTTAAAAGAAATTAAAGACCATATTCCATCCAAAGTGCCCATTGTTTCTGCATCCAAAGGGATCGAAAACGAAAGCCTTCGGCTTGTTTCCGAAATTTTTGAATCCGAACTTCCGGGACAATTTCATTCGCAGCTTTCTTATCTCTCTGGACCTAGTTTTGCCAAAGAAATGGTGAGGCGAGTTCCAACCATTGTTTCCATCGCTTCCAAAAATGAAGCCACCGCCAAACGAGTGCAAGAGATCTTTAGTTTTACTTACTTCCGAACTTATTGGACTCCCGATGTGGTTGGGGTCGAAGTGGGTGGTGCTTTAAAAAACGTCATCGCGATTGCAGCAGGTGTTGCCGACGGTCTTGGTTTTGGCCAAAATACAAGAGCTGCTCTCATTACACGCGGGTTAAACGAGATCACAAGGATGGGAATCAAAATGGGAGCTGATCCCATGACCTTCCTTGGGCCATCGGGAATGGGAGATTTGGTTCTTACCTGTTGTGGGGAAGGATCAAGAAATCGAACGGTTGGCTTTCGTTTGGGTAAAGGTGAAAAACTAAAAGATATTTTAGCTTCTATGAACGAAGTTGCGGAAGGTGTCAAAACCACACTTTCTGCAAAAAATCTTTCTGACAAACTGGGTGTGGAAATGGCCATCACCCAAGAAGTCTATCGAATGTTATACGAAGATAAAGATCCGAAAGAAGTAGTCAAAGCTTTAATGAGCCGAGATTTAAAACGAGAAGGTGTCTAAACAAGACGGACCAAAAGAACAATATAGGTTACAATTTGAATCATATAAAATGTAAACCGAATGTTCACCGCCAGGACATTAGTAGATGTTAGATGAGTGAGGGATTGTAAAACCCTTGCTCCTAAAATCACAAGGCCTGCTTGGTTCACAAAATGATCAATCATACCTAAATTGGAGGTTAAAAAAACCACTGTCATAAATAAGGGAAGGTTTTCCAAACTGTTGAGATGGGCACGGTTCAATCTCCAATTAAAATCCGAACCATGTTGGATCCCGGCAGGGAATTCATTCGATTTCTTTTTTCCAAGTAACACTAAAATACTTCGATACGTAGTCAAAAAGACACCAAGTCCCAAAGTCCAAAGTGTAAATCCAATGAGTGTCAGATAAATAGTTTCCACAAATCCTCCTTTTGTATCAGAACCAAATCATTTAAGCTCTGAAGATACAGGTGGAGATTCTAAATGACTCTAATTCATTTGTAAACGAATTAAATGAATTTCTTGGTTGGATCTGAATGCTTTCTTTTAAAAACCAATCTTTTGGATTTGTTTCCAGACGGTAAGCCAGGAAGTAGAAAAAAAATGGTCGGGAGCTTCTGGAATTTCGAAACAGTTTAGTTCGTTCTCTTTTGCAAAACGAGTTGTGTATTCTTTGGGGAACCACTTGTCCTCTCTTGGTAAGAAGATATTGTAGTTAGTTCGTTTTTGGAGAAGGGTTGGATCTACCACAAATCCAGGTAAAAAAAGATTCTTTAAAAATAGAGATAAATCATCTAATCGGATTCGAGAGTTTTGAATGGGAACTTTCAGATGGCCTACCTTTCCCGTATCTAACCAATTTGAGTTCGATAGAGTCTCTAAGATTTGTTTGTTGGGAGGCAAATCATCCGCTAGTTCAGGCAAAAGAAGGAGACGACTAAACTCTTCGATAGAACCTGATTCATACAAATACCGAAGGCTAAGAACACTATCCAAAATGGGAGATAGTAAAAATAATTTTCGAAAGGAAACTTCTTTGGCATACATCATCAGGGCTGCCCCTCCCCCACTATGCCCAATCCCATATAATTCTTTGTTTTTGTATTCAGATTTTGTTAAATAGGCATCTAACAATTGTATGGCTGTTTTGGGATCATAATTCCCTTTGGAATTTCCATGTGAAGGAGGATTGAACTTGATCAGTCTAAGGCCCAATATCTCCAATTCGCCATCACGAATCCGAAAGGATCTTGCATTACCGCCAGTACTCGGCCAAAGGACAATGACACCTCTAATATTTTCCTCAGAGGCACCTGATTCGATGATTTCTAAAGTCAAAGTGTGGCGATGATGGGTTTTCCATTTTGGACAATGACTGTATGTTCACATTGTGCCACATAACTGAGTTCCCCGCGACGGTTACTTGCCACGAGTGTCCAACCATCTTCTTCTTCGTAAGCGGTTTGGCTTCCTGTAGATATAAAAGATTCGATGGCAAGGACAAGGCCGTTTCCCAATTTTCTTTGGTCACGTTTTTCTTCATAAACCAACACCTGTGGTTCTTCATGAAGCTTTTTTCCTGTACCGTGACCTGCTAAATTTTTAATGACAGTAAATCCGTTTTCCACAGCGGTAGAATGAATTTCTCTTCCAATGTTTCGCAAATAATTTCCAGTAAACGCTTGTTTTGTGGCTCTCATCGTACCTTCAATAGCTGTTTCACACAACTTATGAAGTGTTTCGTTTGCATTACCTACAACAAAAGAAATTCCTGTGTCTGCATAATAACCATCAAGTTTTGCAGAAACGTCAATATTGACTAAATCTCCATTTTTTAAGATGGTATCTTTTTTAGGAATTCCATGTGCAATTTCAAAATTGGTACTGATACAGGTAAATCCGGGAAATTTGTAATCAAACTTGGGAGCCGAAAAAGCACCGGCTTTTTCAAATTCCAGTTTGGCAACGTTGTCTAGTTCCAAAGTGGAGACTCCTGGTTTAGCAAGTAGTTTTAAAAGTTCACGAACCTTTGCCACAAACTTTCCTGCTTTTAAAATTCCCTGAAGGTCTTTTTCATTTTGAATCGACATCTAAACAATCTCCCCACCACAACTAGATCCTGCACCAGCAGTACATCCGTAACAATGATTTGCTACTACGATTTCTCGACTCAGGTAAGTTGGCAAATCGAAATCCTTGATATGTTTTACTTCTCTCGATTTCAAATCCAACATTTGATTGAAGTCACAATCATAAACAGAACCATCATATCCTACTGATATTTGGTCCAAACACATAAGCCCTGCCACCGTGGCTGGATTGTATGCATTGACTAGAGTTTCCATATACATTTCAAATTTTCCGGCTCTTACCAAAGAAGAAAGAAATCGATTGATGGGAAGATTATTGATACAAAACAGCTGGTTAAAAACAATTCCGTATTTTTTGAAAAGAGTATCCTTATATTCTTTTTCCAACTGCACTTGTCCCGAACTTAAGAAAAGGCCATTGGGATTGTAAACTAAGTTGATTGGAAGTGTAGTTCCATAACCAAGTGCATTTAACTTCTTTAAGGCAGTGATAGACTTTTGAAATACACCTTTTCCTCTTTGGTTGTCAGTGGTACTTTCCATAACAGAAGGAAGAGAGGAGACAATTTCTACTTTATGAGCCACTAAAAAATCATACAACCATTCATAACCAGGCTCTTCTAAAATCGTTAAATTACAACGATCCATCACCCGTTTTCCTAACTTACTAACCTCTTCGACTAGGTACTTAAAATTAGGATTTCCTTCGGGAGCACCACCGGTAATATCAACCGTTTCTATTTCTGGAATTTTGGATATTAAATCCAAACAAAGATCTACTGTGGCCCGGTCCATCACCTCGGTTCGGATGGGAGAAGCATCCACGTGGCAATGCCGACAGGCCTGGTTACACCAACGTCCTAGATTGATTTGGAAAACCTTTAGGGACCTTGCGGGAATGGTTTTCCCAATTGTTTCTTGAAATGATTTCCCACTGAATGAACGTAAGGTGGAATGTTGTTCGGATACATTCATAAATTAAAAAGAAAGTTCATCAATTTTGTTTTGCATTTGGACACTATGAACCAAATTGATTCCAGCAGCCATCGCAGCGGCTACATGAACGGCTTCGTTCATTTGTGCTTCATCCGCACCTTTTTGAAGTGAGGTGGTCGTATAGGCATCAATACAATACGGGCATTTTAATGCATGAGCAACTGCCAAAGCAATCAGGGCTTTTTCTCTTTCAGAGAGAGCACCTTCCGCCATCACGGCGTTGTAATATCCGAAAAATTTATCAGCGAGAGCGGGATTAGTTCTTCCAATTTCTCCAAACTTTCCTAGATCTTTTGCGTTGTAATAATGATTTTCTGCCATAAATGACTCCTTATCGTTAGACTTTTAAAAGTGACGGCGGAGTCAATGGGCTAGTCTTAGGAAACTTACATCCAACACAGAATTTTACTCAAAATGTCGAAACAATCGGACAATGTGAGGACCTAAATTCAAGTACTGAACTTAGGTCTACGTTTCTCAATTAATGATAAAAATCCTTCCTGTCCATCAGGAGACAAAATGACTTTTGTGAATAGGTCAGCATCAATTTGGAATAAGGATTCCATCTTTTTTCTGTACGGTTCGCGTAAGGCAGTTTTCATCCCACGGCTGGAATTGTTTGTGAGTTTGGAAAGGGATTCAGCAAATTTTAATGATTCACCAAACAAAGAATCAGCACTGAATAATTCATCCACAAGCCCGATTTCTTTGGCTTCAGGACCTTTGATTTGTTTTCCGGTGAATAAAAGATCACGTGTGACTTTGACACCCACCAAGTCTTGTAAAACAATCGTAGGAATGGATGGAAAGTTAAGGCCAACGATGGCTTCGGAAAATCCAATCCTTGCCCCTTTGTCCACCATGTACCGGTAATCTGAGAACAATGCAAACACTGCTCCCGCTGCCATACAATGTCCATTCACAACTGCAATGGTGGGAACTGGAAATTGGAAATATGTTTGTGCAGTTCGTAACAACTGTTCAACGGATTTTCGAACATCAGATTCTGTTTTTCCATACATAAGAGTGGGTTCTATCCCATTGGAAAAAAACTGTGTTTGTGCGGATGTAAAAAGTAAAACACGCAAATTTGGATTGTTTGCGTGTTTGTTTAAGATTTGTTCGAATAATACAAAAGCTTCGAAATCGAAAGTATTCTTTTCATTGGATTGCATCTTGATTTCCAAGATGCGTTCTCCATGAAAGATCTCTGCAAAAGGAGTCATATTAACTGTTTTTGTAGAGTTCCAAAATTCTGTCTTTGTATTTTTCTGTAATCACGTGTCGTTTCATCTTCATTAAGTTAGTAAGTTCATCACCCACTTCAAATGGTTTTGTGATGAGTGTTACATACTGTACTTGTTCAAAGTTTTTGAATCCAGTTTTAACACTGTTAAAATTACGAACTTCCTTTTTATAGAAATCGACAACCTTTGGATTGGTGATTAGTTTTTCAGGATTTTTTTCTGAAATTCCATTTTCTTCCGCCCAGGGGATGAGTGCATCAAAGTCGGGAACAATGATGGCACCGAGAACCTTTTGGTCTTGGCCCACAATCATCGACTGTTTGATGTAAGTTGATTCATCAATTTTATTTTCGATAGGAACCGGCTCTACGTTTTCTCCACCAAGTAGAACGATTGTATCCTTCGCACGACCTGTAAGAGTCAGTGTTTTTTTGAAGTTGATCATACCGATATCACCGGTATTCATCCAATTGTCTACGATGGTTTTTTTGGTAGTTTCTGGATTTTTGTAATAGCCTTTCATTACCTGTGGTCCTTTGATATGAACCACACCTTTCACACCTAACTTACCGAAGATGATATTTTTTTTATCGTCAATATGGCAAAGGACATTTCCTGCATCATCGCGAATTTGCACTTGGCTAAGCGGAACAATGTCACCCACAGATCCCATAATGGGACGATCAAAAGTTCGTGCAGAAATGACCGGTCCCGTTTCTGTCATACCGTATCCTTCAAGAACGGTAATCCCAATGTCCATAAAGAAAGCATCCACATGTTTTTGGAGTGCTCCACCACCAGAAAGAGTAGCACGTAAATGTCCACCTGTTGCTTGGCGAATTTTTGCGAGTACAATGCGATCCAATGTAAAGGAATTAAATAAAACCCCTAATCCAGCAATCACATACAATGGAGTTTTCAGAGGACTTTCCTCTGGTAATCCAAACTGTGCCGCAAGGATGGTAAGGATCGTTACCGTAAATGGACCCGTTAACAAAAGCTTTATGATGGAAACCACAGACAAAGCTAGGGATTGAATGATGTTTCTTCCTTCATAATCCACTTCCCAACCTTTTAGAAAACGAATTGCCGCATGGTAATGTTTGGAAAAAAAGTATGCAACCTTAAACAATAATCTTCTCACAGGAGGAGTTTGTTTTGGATCATTGATACGAGTATAAATCCCGTTATATATACTTTCCCAAACACGTGGGGCAGAAGCCATAAAGGTAGGTCTTGCTTTTTGGATGTCGTTACGAAGTTCGGTTACTTTTGTATAGTAAGTAGATCCACCATTGATGATGGCAAAGTATTCCACAACTCGTTCAAAGATATGCCATACTGGAAGGATGGACAACATACGATCGTCAGGTGAAACCTTAGCAACTCGAGGAACTACATAATGCATTTGGTGAATCATATTGGAATGCATGAGCATCACACCTTTTGGCATTCCCGTGGTTCCTGATGTGTAAATAAGAGTGTACAAATCGTCCGGTTTGATTCCGGCCATTCGTTTTTCGGCTTCCCGTTTCCCTTTGGCACGCATATCTCTCCCTTGTTCCAGGAGATCGTAAAAATGTAGGATTCCAGCACCTGACTTCAATTTGGTGTCTTTGTCCATTATGATAACGGTTTTCACCGACTTTACTTGGGATTTGTTGTTTTTATATTTTTCATAAACTTTATCATTTTCTACGAAAACAACTTTCGCTTCAGAATGATTTAAAATATAAACGATTTCCGAATCAGTAATATCAGAACCCCGTGGAACGTTGGCAGCACCAGCAGTTAACACTGCACAATCGGCAATGATCCATTCCATACGGTTGTCAGCAAGAACTCCGACGTGTTCTCTTGCCTTAACCCCTAATTCAATGAGGGCTTCTGCCAGTGCGAGCCCGTCTTCGTAAAGTTCCTTGTAAGTGAGGGCTTGGTAATCCTTTTGGGCATTCTTATACCAGAATGCGGGTCTTGGACCGAATTTTTCTGCGGATTCCTTATAAACTTCTGCTAGGTTATTTGCCATATCTCTCCATCTAAAAGCGGTCTTTATGATAGGCCCTACTTTCAGATGGTCAAGAGAAATTTAGGCATTAATCCCAGTGGAATCCTTCGCGTTGGTGTCCTTTTTTCAAATGGCGTTTGCGAATTTCGCGGAGTTTGGTCATTTGTTCGAGATTGAGTAGGTTACGAGCCGCAAGCCCCATTTGGGGAAGTAGGGTTTCGTCTTGTGTGTTGGCTAAAAACTGGTTGGTCTTCACAAAGGAGCTTTTAAACTCCAAATTCATATCGGGATAGAAATCCATACAAGCCTCCGTGCTTTCCGGTTTCCGGGGTATTTATCTTTTAAGGGTCCCAACCATCCGTGGTAAGTAGCCTTTCCCCAATATATGTATCGCCGGAAAATGAATATCCTTAAGCAAAAAATTTTGCTTGTACTATTTTTTTTTATCTGATTATTGGTATTCGTTCATGACGATTCGATTGGAAAATTCTACTGGCAGACGAAACGGGCGTTTCGTTGCTTACGAGTACGGGGAAGACCTATTTGGCACTCTGTATTTGAATAAGTTTTCCGGTCGCGAAAGAGGTCGTCTCATCGACAAATGGAGATTAAATGATTTAGGAAGTCTCATCCGTGTTCTCGACACTGAGATTTCTCGTAGGGAAGAAGAAAATTACGAACGACCCATTTTCCACTAATCCAACCTATCTGTTCCTTACCAAAAGGAACAAACGTTACCAAAACAAAATCCATTTCCTTTCTAAAAAACTAAAAAGGGTTTCTGTATTTAGATTTATTACGTTTTCTCTTTTTTTCGTTGCCCTTCTTTTTTCTTATCTAGGCAAAACATCTTGGAAAGAATATTTATATTCTCTACTTTTCCTTTTTCCCTTTGTGTATTTGGTACGACTGTATTCCAAACGAAAGATACAAATCCAGTATGCCAAAAGAACAGAAAACTTTCTTCAGGAAGAAATTTATAGGCTAACAGGTGAATTTAAAAAAATCAAAACAAGAGAAGTTTGGGAATATCCTGAAAATGTACGAAACCACCCTCTTTCAATCGATTTAGATCTTTGCACCAAACAAGGGTTTTTGGGGATTTATGATACTACGATCACAGAGATTGGATTTGAGGCCTATCTCAAACGTTTTTTACAGGAACCAATAGAAGATAGAAATCTCCATTCAGATCCCTTAGAAATTCAAAATACTCTGAAAAAAAATTCCTCTTATGCCTATCATCTCCTCCGTAAGTTTTTAGTCCCAGATGCGGAAACAAATGAAAAGTTTTCTTTACCACAAGTAAATGCGGAAGACTCCTTTTGGAAAAAAAGAAGGTTTTTAAAGGGTTTTTATCCTATTTGGGGATTTTTTTCTCCTGTTTATATTGTTTTAGGGTTGTTATTTGACCTTCCGCTCATTCCTCTACTTCTTCTTTTGAACGGCTTATTATTTGTGAGTTATCGTCGTGACTCTATAAAACAATGGAAAGAGATCAAAACTTTATCCTCCGGTGCTTCACGATTTCAAAAGACATTTGTGTATTTGGCAAAAGAAAGAAAGACCACCAAACAAATGATTGGTCAAATTTCTTCTCTCGGTGATTCCTCTGAATTGCTCATATCTCCCTTACCCCATCTTATATTGAATCTTTTATGTTTATGGGATCTTTGGAAAATTAAATCCCTCGAAAATTGGAAACGTAAGTTTGGAAACCTATGGAATGAACTCCAAATTCAAATTTTAAAAACAGATTCTTTACTTCCTTTTGCGAATTTTGGTTTTTTATTTCCTGAATCAAATTTTGCTCATCTCTCTCCATCAGGATCTCTCAGTGCCGAAAGTTTAGTCCACCCTCTCCTTCCTAAATCCAGTCGTGTGTTTAATCCTCTCACCAAAATGGAGCCCGGGGATTTAATGATTGTGACTGGGTCCAATATGAGTGGGAAAACGACATACCTCAGATCTATTGCTATGTCTCTCTTACTTGCTGGATCTGGTGCTCCCATCTTAGGTAAAAATTTTGAATATCCAGAGTTTCAAATCCACACTCTCATCCGATCTCAAGATTCGATGGAAGATGGAGTTTCCTTTTTTTATAGTGAAGTGAGGAGGCTCTCTGCAATCATACAAAATGCTGATAGTTCTATAAAAATTCCGATCTTGTTTTTAGATGAAATTCTAAAAGGAACCAATTCAAAAGAACGTTTTATCGCAACACGAGAGATTCTTTCTGTCCTTAGAGAAAAACGGACCATCGTATTTCTGACAACGCACGATTTGAAACTAGCAGAAATTCCTTGGGCCAAACGATTCCATTTCACTGAATTAGAAAAAGATGGCCAAATGGATTTTGATTATACAATCCGAGATGGAGTTTCCGGTTCTACGAATGCATTAAAGATTCTAAAGAAAGAAGGGATTCCAATTCGTAACGAAGAGGAATGAAGGTTTAGGTTTAAGAACCATTGTCCAATCAATCAAATAGGTTTATTCGCCCGTTTTTTCTTCCTCTTCCTTTCCACCAAACAACGACTTAATTCCTTTCCAACCTTTTTGTACTCCGCCGGTCACATTGTCTACGGCTTTGTTTACATACTCAGACATGGCTGATCCGGCAATTCCACCAACAGCAGCACCCGCTGGACTTGCTAAAAAAATTGTTCCTGCATATACAGAACCAAGCCAAATCGGATCAATGAATGGGGCGGAGATTCCATAGGTTCCGCGATAGATAATGGGGAGTTTTAAGGCTCTCCCAGCTACACCCGGAAAGGCGATCGTAAATCGCATATCGATGTTTTTATTAAATCCAATTTTGCCACCACCGGAACCAACAATGCCATCCGCTTTTAATGCAAAGTTTCGTACTTCAATGGATTCTTTTGCATATTGAAAATCAAACTTTAACTCACGGTAGGGAGTGGCCCTACTAAAGTCCACCTTCTTCAAATTGATAACACTACCAATCGAACTAATTGGTTTTAAGATATTTGTATAACTTAACAATTCACCGTTATTGGCATTGATATTTCCAATGATATGTAAATTTGAAAGTAAACCTTCTTCTGTATCAGATGGAGAACCTAAAACAAATTCAGAATCTAATTTTCCGGTAATTGGAGAAATTTTAAAAAGATCAGAAAGGATTGGCGTTATGTTTAAATTTTTTATATTTCCTTTGACCACAAGCCCAGGGTTGTTTCCCCAAACATAATGGCCTGTTCCATCAACTGTTCCTTCGTAGGCTCTCATTTGATATTTAGTGATATTCAATTTACGTTTTGCATAATGAAGATTTAATTTTAAGACATCAGCGTGAAAATCGCCTGCATTGAGATTCCTTAAATTAAAATTTAAATAGACATTCATCCGATTTACATAACCGGTACTAGGAATGCCCCTTGTTAAAATTGATTTTTCAAAATCAGGATCAATCCAAATCTTAATTACTTTGATGATACTTGGTACATCTAAATAATCTGACGTACCTTCAAATGAGATGGTTGGTGATAGAGGTGGCTTTAAAAAGTTTACATAGCCTGATCCATTTAATTTGGATTTACCTTTCCAATCGACGAGAATGTTTGCAAAAGACAATTTGTCTTCTTGTATATCATAATTGATGATGGTTGAGACATGTCCATCAGCAAAAGTTTTACCATCCCTTAGTGCCAAGTCACGAATATGCAAACGATCGACAACGGCATAAATTTTTGTTTCGTCTCGTTTATAAAATGGAATGTTCCCTGTTGTTTTTAAAAATCTCAAATCTCCATACGTAAAAATGATTAAAATGTCATGTAGGTCGATCCCTTTTAGATTTTGAAAAGAAAAATCACCTTCGAACCTAGCCGATTCGTAATTCATTTCATCTTTTACAAATACAAAATTTGAACTTAATGAAATTGGTTCATCATTTAACTTACCATATATATAAACATCCAGGTCTCGCAGATCACGGTCTAATTGGAAAGTGGTCTCCCAAAGATATAATTTTATATTTCGTGAATATAGTTTATCTTCAAAGAGAATGGTGATGTTTTTAATTTCGATTTGATTGACAAAGTTAGCAAAAACTTTTGAAAAATAATATTTTTTTTCTGCAGCAACAGTAGGTTCAGTTTCTTTTGTTAATTCATTCGTATTGGATTCTGATTTAGATAGGATTCTTTCAAACATAGGGAAGGATTCATTTTTTTCTCGAGTGATTTCCACGGTTCCCGTATTCAAATATATTTTTCTAATTTCTAATGGTTGCCCAACAAAAACTCCATAATACACTTCGATTCTAAGTTTATGTAACTGAATCAACTCATCATCATTTTTTGAAACCGATACCTCAGCCAACTCAATTCCAGGAAAGGGAAAAAACACAGGTTCGGAAACTTGATAGTTCACCTCTAGTCCTGTTAGCTGGTATGTAGTATCGAGGATTAGTTTTTTATAATAGTCCGGATCTGCAAGAAGAGGATACAGAATAAAAAACATAGTCATGGAAACGACAAAAATCCCTGTGAGTAGAATCTTCCCGACAACTCCTTTGATTTTATCTCGGATACTCAGCTTCATATGTTTTTACTTTAATGGAAAATGACATTTCACTCGGTGTGTCGCCGAAGGAAAACTTTCCATGGGTTCTTCTGTTTTACAGATTTCTTTTGCTATAGGACATCTTGTATGAAATCTACATCCGAGCGGTTTGTTCATCAAACTGGGAATTTCCCCTGTTAATGGTTGAGATACCTTCGTGCGATCCTTTAAATCGAAACTCGCAGAAAATAATGCTTTTGTATAGGGGTGGAATGGAGAGTTACTGATCTCATCCCTACTACCTTCTTCAACAATTTGTCCTAAATACATGACAGCAATTCGATCGGATACGTGTTTTACAATGTTCAAGTCATGAGATATAAACAAATAAGATAAGCTATATTTCTCACGTAATAACAAAATATTATTAATTACTTGTGCTTGTGTGGAAATATCCAAAGCAGAAACGGCTTCGTCACAAACAACAAGGTTTGGTTCCAAAATTAAAGCTCGGGCAATCGCAATTCTTTGTCTTTGCCCCCCACTAAATTCATGTGGATACCGATGTAAAATATCTGAAGGTAAATTTACTTCTGCAAGTGCCTTTATTGCTTTTTCTTTTTTTTCAGAGGAACTCAAATTAGGAAAATGGATTTGTAGTCCTTCGGTAATAATTTCTTCAATTGTAAAACGTGGGTTTAATGAAGAATATGGATCTTGGAATACAACTTGGATTTTACGTCGAAGGGCTTTTTGTTCTTCTTTGGGAATATCTTTAATTTCTTTATTTTCGAATTGAATTGATCCAGAATCAAACGGTAATAAGGACAATATGGCTCGGCCAATGGTTGATTTACCACAACCGGACTCACCTACAAGACCTAAAATTTTTCCTTGGGGAATTGAAAAACTAACTCCTTCAACGGCCACAAGTCGTTTGGAAGAGAAAGATAATGTTTGTGATTGTTTATAAGAAACAACTAAATCTTTTACATTAAGCACTTTCTTTTCCTCCGTATAAAAAACATTCTACAGATTGGTATTCAGTAATTGGAATCAATTTGGGAACGGACTTGTCACAAAGATCGATTTTTTCGCTACAACGAGTGTGAAAACGACAACCTTTTGGATAAGATTTTGGTGATGGTACAATTCCTTCGATTGTCACTAATTTTTTACCAATGTTTTCGTGTGTCGGATAGGCAGCGATTAAAGCTTGAGTATAAGGATGTTTAGGTGTATCAATGATCTCGCCAACTGTTCCTTGTTCAATGATCTTTCCCGCATACATGACTGCAATTCGATCTGCAATATGGCTCACAAGTCCGATATCATGAGAAATAAATAACACTGACATTCCATTTTCTTTTCGAAGTTCTTTCAAAAGTTCGATCAATTGCAATTGAATCGTGACATCAATGGCACTGGTTGGTTCGTCTGCGATTAGAATCTTAGGATCGCACATCAAAGCCATAGCAATACAAACTCTTTGTAACATACCACCTGAAAACTGATTTGGATATTGATTTAATCGTAGTTTGGCGTCAGTTATCCCAACACGTTCTAGTAAATAGATAGCCTTTTCTTCTGCTTCTTCTTTAGATCCGAGCCCATGTAACAAAAATCCTTCTGTCAATTGGTTGCCGATTTTATGGAGTGGGTTCAAAGCAGAAAAAGGTTCTTGAAAAACGTAAGATATTTCTCTTCCACGAACTGATCTTAGGTGGTTTGGATCCGATTTTAATAAATCATTTTCTCCAAACAAAATCGATCCAGTAGGATACACTGTTGTGTTGGAAGGAAGAAGTTTGGTCAATGCTAAACTGGTGATTGACTTTCCACAACCTGACTCTCCAACAAGAGCCAAAGTTTCCCCAGAAACCAAATCAAAATTAACATGATCCACAATGGACAAAATTCCATCGTCAGTTTTGATTTGAATGGAAAGATCTTTGACTTGGATGGCTTTTTTGATATTTGTCATTCGTAAACCACCTTGTCTTTCGGATCGAATGCATCCCGCAATCCTTCACCCACAAAAGCAGAAAACAAAATAGTAAGGAACAAGGCAACTGATGGGAAAGTGATGAGCCACCATGCTGTGAGCCTTTCTCTTCCCTGCCCAATCAACTCTCCCCATGAAGGATTGGGAGCAGGAATTCCATATCCTAAAAAGTCAAGTGCAGATAACACGGAAATTGCGGAGATTAAAATAAAAGGTAAAAAAGTAACCAGAGGAGTTAATGAGTTTGGCAACAAATGACGCATGATGATGGAAAAAGAAGATGCACCTAAAGTTTTTGCTGCATCAACAAACTGTTGTTTGCGGAGCTTCAAAAATTCCCCACGCATATAATAACTTAACCCAATCCAACTAAGAGAGCCATAGGTAACAATCAAAACAAGAAATCCCCTTCCAAAAAAAGAACCCATAATCAAAATTAAATATAAAAATGGAATGGCTGAAAGAATTTCTATGATTCGTTGCAAAAACAAATCGAGCCGCCCTACAAAATAACCTTGGATCCCTCCAATAAAAGATGCCAAAAAAATCTCAACAATGATGAGGATTAAACTGAAGGTCATCGCCAAACGATAACCGTAAATAATACGAGTAAATACATCGCGTCCCCTGTCATCAGTTCCCATCCAGTGGCGAACGTTTGGTTTAGAAGGAGGGTTGGTTCCTTCTTCCAAACTGTCTAGGTTGTCTTCATTGACTCCAAAAGGAATTGGAGGAAACAACATATAATTTGATGAGTTGGTGAATCTTTCTTCTCTGCTCAACTTTTTGTAATTAGGTTCTGTTAAATTATTTCCCCCAAATGTTGTTTCTGGATAAAAACTAAAAATAGGAAAGGAAACACTTCCTTCATAAAAAACAATAAGTGGTTTGTTATTAATTAACAGAGGGGAAAACAAAGACAATACATAAGTATATAACAAAATCAATAAAGAGTAGTAAGCTCTTTTGTTTTTTTTAAACTTTTCCCACTTACGTATGTTTGCCGGGTTTGAAATAAAATTCATTCGAAATCAATCCTCGGGTCAATGAGAATATAACAAAAATCAGAGACAATTTTTCCGATTAGTCCTAAAAAACTCTGCGCAAGGAGTAGTCCCATCATTAGATCAGTATCTCTTTCTCTTACTGCTTCAAAACTTAAAAGCCCCATTCCATCAATATTAAATACTAGTTCAATAAACAAAGAACCGGAGAAAATCAGAGTTAGATTACTTCCAAAACCAGTCGCTATGGGAATGAGAGAGTTTCGAAAAGCATGATGAAAAATCGAATCAGAAAAACTAAGTCCTTTTGAAACAGCAGTTCGAACAGATTCCTTTGCAATTTGATCGAGTAGACTGTTTTTCATTAACAAAGTAAGAACAGCAAAACTACCTACCACATAACAGATGACAGGTAGGAACATATGAGCAAGGCGATCGTTCACCTTTCCCCAAAAACTCAAATCTTCATAAAAGTCTGAGACTTCGTGTCCCAAAGGAAAAAAGGAAAATACTTCGCCAGAAGCAAACAAATACAAAAGTAACATTGCAAAGGCAAATACCGGAAGTGAATAAGTAAAAAAGATAATGAAACTAGAAATAAAATCAAATCTGCTTCCTTCTTTTAATGCCTTCTGGATTCCCAAAGGAATACAGATCAAATAAGTTAAGAAAAAACCAGAGAGTCCAAAAAAAAGCGATACAGGAAGTTTTTCAACAATGAGGTCTGAAACTTTTCTGGAATGCAAACGAGATTCTCCCAAATCAAACTGTACAATTTGTTTCAACCAAAGTAAATAAGCAACAGGTGCCGGTTTGTCTAAGTGGAGTCTTTGTTTGATTAATTCAATTTCTTCCTGCGAAATTTGTTTGGTGGAAGCACCTGCTAAGTTTCCCGCACCTTTTATTTTTGCAATCTCGCTATTGAGTGGTCCACCGGGGGCAAAATGAGAAATCAAAAAAACAAGAAAAGTGATTCCAAGTAGGGTTGGAAAAATGAGTAAAAAACGTTTTAAAAAATATTTCCACATATCCTAGAACTCCCACCACTCTTTCGGTTTTTTATAACCTTTCAATTCTAAATATCCTTTAGCAGACTTTTTTTGAATTGGGTCTTTGGCTTCTACGCCACCTTCCCAATAAATTGTTGCCGTTGTCTTTGTTCCATCAAACTCTTGTTCATTGAAAATGGGAGAAACCAACCATTCCCCATCCGGGTATCGGATTTTCCAGTGGAGTGGGTATTCAATTTTTGTATTTGGACTTTTCCAAATAGACCCGGTGCTCTCCATCTGGATTTGGCCTGGTTTCATCCAAGAGGTCACTTTTCCTTTAGGATCACGATAGGTTCCAAAAACTTCTGGAGACATTGTGGGAGATTCGCGAAACCGAAAGAACACATAATCACCACCTGAAATATCTGACAAACAAATCCAATCCCAACCTGTTTCTCCCGTGGCCAAACTTGGAATTGATTTTGCGTTCCGTTCACTCCATTCATGATCCATCCAAGAATCTCCCGAAATGATGGTTTCTATTTTTTCATCAAATTTTAGAGTTCCTTTTGTGTAAAGCCTCGGATAACTATAGTAATACGAAAATATACTAGGGTTTCGATTGGATTTAATCGATAGGCCATCTTTTCCATGTACTAGAATCTTTCCATTTCCTTCTAAGTCCAAATCCAAACTCAAATTTTTGGATTTGGAACTTGCTTTGATATGAAATTTATCTTTAGAAATAATTTCCAGATGATAATCGCCACTATAAATGGTTTTATCAGAATATCCGGAAAGATCACCTATTGTTCGTTTCATGGTCTGAGATGTTTTGTGTTTTTTACCCGTAAAATCAGAAATTGCAAAATGGACTGGAAAAACTTCTGGGTTCCAATCTTGATCGTTTGAAATTTTTAAACGAAAAAAAGACAATTCATATCCATATCGATTTCCGGATGCGGATTCCAGATGCCCAACAAAATAACACCATTCCAATCCAAAATCAGAATGAAAAGAATGATCCTTTGGAAAACTAAAATGAAAAAAACAAAACGATAGAATTAAGATTTTTATTTTATTCATCAGGTAAAGACTCCCACTTTTTTTCAAGTGGAAGGATATGAAGGTAGGATTCCTCAATTCGTTTCATCTTCTCAATCACATCTTTCATTTTTTTCTTTTGGTTTATTTTACGATACAATTGTGCTAAGTTATATAAATTGGATAGGTTCGAATCGTTAATGGAATGAGCTTTTTTCCATTCGATTTCCGCTTTATCAAACATTTCCATTTGGTAATAACAATAACCTAAAACGGAATGGGACTTGTAATGATTTGTTTTAAATTTATTATAAGACTCTAATAATGAAATTGCTTCTTCATAATTTCCATTATAAGCAAGTGCCTTCCCGTAAAAAAGTTGAGTATCAAGTTCACGTGGTAATATTTGATGGGCTTGTTCGTAAAAAAACAAAGCATCTTTATATTCTTTTTTTCGATAAACCTCATCTGCCTTTGCTTTAATGATATTAAACTCAGCAAGTCTTGGAGATAATTGAAGACCCAAAAGAGTGATGTCATCCATTGGGTCTGTCCCCATCGTAAACTCTTTGTGGTTTGATAAAATGAATTCCACTGTTTCCTGGATTGATTTTTCAGCACATGATTCAATGATTTGGATTAATTTTGTTTCCCCATATTGAACCCCTTTGTCGTTTTCTGCTTCCGTGAGTCCATCGGTGTACAAAAATAATTTATCACCCGGCTCCAATTGAATTTGAAAGTCCTGGAAAGTATCGCCTGCGTCAGGAAACATTCCAAGGAAAGTTCCATCCCCTTCACAAATTTCAGCCCGTTTGGTATTAGCACGATAAAGTATAGGTCTTGGATGTCCAGCCACAGAATAAATGACTTTATAATCGTCATGAATCAAAACATAAACACAGGTTGTGTATCCTTGTTGTTTTACTAAATCCAATAATTCTCTGTTAATCAGTTTGAAAGTTTCAGAAGGTTTTGTTTTTTTAAAATTAGAAAATAATAACTTCGATAAGGCGGTAATAAAAGCAGCCGGAACACCATGGCCGGATACATCACAAACAGCCACTCCTAACTTATTCGTATGATATGGAAAATAATCGTAATAATCCCCACTGACTTCCTGCATCGGAGTAAATCCTGTCCAAAATTGGATACCGTTCCAATCGGGGATGATTTCTGGAATTAAACCTTTCTGGATGTTTTTTGCAAGCCGTAAGTCTTTTGCCATGGAGAGTTGTTTTTTTTCCAACTCTTGTTTGAAAGATTTTAATACTTCAACAGCCGCTTCCAAATCCCTGTTTTCAATGGCTAGTTCTCTTGACCTTCGAACCACATCTTTGACATCCACAATTGATATTTCTTCTAACTGTGAATCGATTCGAGAAGTGACCATCACTCGATGCCTGTTACTGACATCATCTTTTGTTAAACGAGATCGCGACAAAAATAAATTATCTTCCGACCACTCCAATTCATATTCATTGGAATCTGCGCCAAACTGAATGTCCTCACCCAACTCCTTATGAGAAACATGGATTCCAAAAAGTTTGGTTTTTGTCATTCGAATCGCAAAGGTTTTTAGTTCAAAAAGTACGGCAAGGCCATTGAGCATTCCTTGAAAAAAGACGGCATCATACCACTTCTCTTGGTACTCAGGCAAATATTTAAATACAAACAAAACCTTTTGATCGGAAATTGTTTTTACATTCAAATATACGACTCGTGTTAGTCGACCAATCAAAATGGGGAGGCGACAAATCATCTCTTCTAAATCAATCCGAGAATCGTCTAGGGGCAATAAATCATATGCATTTGTAATGAGACTTTCAGTTCCTAGATGGTATAAAATTCCTGAAATATCTAGAGATTGAGAAACAATTTGGATGATTTTATCTTCCAGGTCTTGTGAAATCCAATAGTTAGGATCTTTTAAAATTCGATTATAGACAATATCATCTAAAATTTCAGGAAACGGATTGGCGTGGCGGGATAGGTGATTTTCACGTTGGTACACCTGCACCAGTCCCGAGACACGTTTTGATGATATTTCTCTTCCAGCGTGCAGTGGCAAAACCCTCACCTCAAGTTTCCCTTCGGTAGGAGAAAAATAAATTTCAATCGATCCCTAGGCAATAGATTTTTCAATGGAGATATGATTTGGTATCTTCGTGTCTTTGGTGTTTTTGTTTTGGTTTTTGCGGTAGCTGTATTTCGACAAAGTACAACAAAAGTAGAAAGAACCTGGGAAGTTACAAACAAACCAGAACAAGTGCAAAAAGTACTTTATGACTCGTTTCAGCCCAAATCCTTTCGTGCACCTGTGGTCGGAGAAACTTGGGAATCCAAGGTCATGGGAGAGGTTGTCAAATGTACAACAACCGTTGCAAATTCACAAGGAAATTCCGAATTCCAAATCGCAACTGAAGGTTTTAAACATTACCAAGTACTAAAAGAAACCTACCGTTTGGAATCCACCCAGAACGGCGTTCGCATTCATGGAACCTGGGATGTAGAAACCAAACCAAACACGATATCAAAACTTCTTTTTTTATTTTTTAGCGATGCAGACCTAAACTACATCGCTGACGGAAAACAAAAACTATTCTAAGATTTTGCCTTTGTACTTTCGAGTAAAACAGTAGCCATTACCATCACACCTTCGCTACGACCGAGTGATCCCATTCCTTCAGAGGTAGTGGCTTTAATCGAAACGCAGTCTAACGGCAATTTGGTGATGCTTGCCAAAGAAGCATTAAGTTCTGCACGAATCGGATTGATCTTTGGATGGTCACCAACATATGTACAATCAATATTCACTAGTTTAAACTTTTTCTCAATCATCAAATCCAAACACTTTTCAATGATCCGAGAAGATTTCATATTTTTATACTGAGGGTCTGTATCCGGAAAATGAACTCCAATATCTCCTAAAGCCAAAGCTCCCAAAATGGCATCTGCCACTGCATGCAAAATCACGTCGGCATCACTATGACCAAGAAATGCAAATTCTGATTTTACCTCAACACCGGCAAGCACCAGTGGACGAAAGGGTTCATGGATTAATTTATGAAAATCGATTCCGTTTCCAACTCTAAACATAGATCCTACTTTTTATAACTCAATTCTAACATACGATTGACTGACTTTTGGGCAAGGCGAATGACTTCTTCATCTAAAAAGATTTCAAACTGTTCTTTCAAAAGAGCATCTCTTACTTTTTCCAGAGTAATTTTTTTCATATGAGGACAAGTCTGGCAAGTGGATACAAATTCCTTTTCAGGAAATTCAGCACGCAGATTATCACCCATAGAACATTCTGTTACTAACATAATTTTGTTTGTTTTGCTTTGGCGAATGAAATCAACCATCTGTGATGTAGATCCTGAAAAATCCGCTTCTTTCACAACATCTTCATGACACTCTGGATGAGTGATGACAGTCAAGTTACCAGAAAACAATCGTTTTGCGGAACGGATATCTTCTGGAGTGTATATTTCGTGCACCATACAACGACCTGGATGAGAAATAATGGTTTTGGAAGTTTGGTTTCTGACATTCCCAGCTAAATATTCATCTGGAAGAAAAATGACAGTATCCCCTTCAATTGCATTTACGATTTGTAAAGCATTTGCCGAAGTACAACAAACATCTGTTTCTGCTTTTACCTCCGCCGAACAGTTGACATACGTAACTACAGGAACACCTGGATATTTTGCTTTGAGTGCCTTAACATCATCTCTTGTAATGGCTTCCGCTAGAGAACATCCTGCTTTCATATCAGCGATGAGAACTTTTTTTTCTGGAGATAAAATTTTGGCAGTTTCTGCCATAAAATGAACCCCATTAAAAAGAATCATAGAGGCAGTGGTTTCCTTTGCCATTTTAGAAAGGTATAAAGAATCTCCAATGATATCGGACACTCCCCAAAAAACATCAGGAGTCATATAATTATGACCGAGGATCACTGCATTTTTTTCTTTTTTGAGACGGTTGATTTCTTCCGCTAAGGGAAGAATTCGTTCTTCAATTTCATGCGGAAGATAAATCGGATTTAGTTTTTGGACCAGTTGGTCTTTTGTGACAAGTGACATATAACACTCCTTATGTGGATATTAAAACGGATCGGAACGGAGAACCGTGTCGGTTTCTCGAAGTCCAGAGTCAGCAGGAGGAACTGCGTTCTCTAGTGAAGCACATTGGTTAAAAGCCTCTCGAAAAGAAAGTTCCGCTTGAGAGGTCCCTGTTCTTTGGACTCTTCGATAATCGGAATTGGAATTAAAAGAATTTTGATTGCATGCTTTGGCTAGATTATAAGCCAAATTGACTCTAGTAAAACAATCGAAATATAAAATGGCAACAGCATCTGTACTTAATTCTTGCGGGAGAATTTCTCCTTTTAATCGAGAAGAAAGATTGGAACAAACTGACAAACTAGAATCTGCTGCTGCCACACAATTTGCTTCTGACAAAATAAATCTTTGACAAGCCGAATTAATGGCGTTCCCCTGCGAAAGGATCGAACTTAGAAGTTCTGTATCAGATTCTTCGTCCGATTGTTTTTTACAACCATTCGCCAAAAAGACAATGCCTGTTAATAAAAAGAAAACTATCATCTTCCTTTTCATACTGATTCTACTTTCCCTCCTTTTGGGTGGTCTTGTCTATTTCCTTTTTCAGAAAAAAGCGAACTCGGATCCTAAACAGTCCTCCTTCGATTCTCGTTCTGAGGTCTATTGGCAGAGGTTACAAAATCGACCAGAGGTTCTACAAGGACCTGGTTATCCTTCCGATTTACGCGATTTTTTAGAAACCCTTCGAGGAAAAGAATCCTATCTCTGGAAAGGGGACCGGGATAAAACGTATGTTTATTTGTTGGAGAACTTTCCAGACGAAAGAGGCCATGTTCTTTATGCCGTGTACGTTGCCTTTATGAATTGGAAAGAAAAAGTAAAGGAAGTCGAAGAAAGGGAAGGAATTTCTACATATGAAAAACTAACAGCCGTGAATCGTTTGTCAGAAGAAATTTTTCCTCTTATGATTCGCAATCTCATTTTTCCCAATCACCCCACCACTCCTCCTGTTTGGCTTCTGTTCTATCTGGAAGATTATGTTCAGAAAAATCCCTACAGTTATGCCAGGGAACGCAAACGTATCTTCCTTAAAAAAAAGCAGGAACTCTACAAAACAGAAAAATGGGAAATCCAATCCTGGGAAAGTCCTATGTTTTTCCAGAAGGTAGTCGACCTAATCTACGCAAGAGAATTATTAGAAATGTCCGAAGAGGAAAGAACTTCTTACCGCAGTGCAAAACAAGAAGAACTGAAAGTCGATTTTTGGAATTGACAAGTCCCTTGTTAACCCCCATATAAATGGGGTTATGAAACAAATTCTTTTCTCCTTTCTCTTAGTAGGATTCTTATTCCAATGCAGTAGCAGTCCCAAACGACTCGACAACGCTGATGATTATATCTCCGACTCAGGTGGGCTTACCAGCCAGGAATTGGTGAAAGCTGCCGATAAACTCGCAGGCCAAATCGGGGAATACTTCAAAGAAAACCCACATGAAGAAGGCGTATTTGTTGCCCATTTCCCTACCCGTAACGATACTTCAGAACAAATCCAAACAGAACTTTTTGACAATGCCTTTGTTTCTAAACTCATCAAAAGCAAAATTTATACAGTTCGTACAAAAACCAGAGAACAATCACTCAATGAAATTCAGTTCAGTTTGTCCGGTCTTACTTCCAATCGTCTTTCCATTGGAAAATTAAAATCTCCCAATTTCTTTGTTCGTTGTGATATCAATGAAAATATGTTCACATCTAACGGTGAAAAAATTGTAGAGCAGTCCATCAACATTGAACTTGTGGAAGTAGAAACTACGATTGCTGTTTGGTCTGAAAAAGTTTCCTATCGAAAATTAGCAGTTCGAGGAAATAAAGGGGTTAGCTGGTAATCTCTACCCATCAATCCATGAAAAAAACGATTCTCTTTCTTTCTCTTTTCATTCTCGGTTGCGCAAGTGATTACAACAAAATCATCCAAGCAACTGAATCGGCGTACTACGGACAGAACTATGACTCTGCCATTCCAAAAATTAGAGAACTTTACGAAGGTTCCTCTAATAAAGATAAACTTCTTTTTTTAATGGAAGCAGGTATGATTTTTCATACCAAAGGGGATTACGTTACCTCTAACAAAGTTTTCAAAGAAGCAGAAGATTTAGCAGACAATATCAAAGTCAGTATGACAAGGTCTGGACTTTCGTTTGTTCTTTCCGACAACGAATCCAACTATACCGGGGAAGATTTTGAAAGGGTAATGATTAAGTTCTATATTGCGAACAATTATCTACTCCAAGGTGATACCAATAACGCAAAAATTTATTTCCGAAGACTCGACTTTGAATTAAAGGAAATGCGTTTTTTGGCTCCCGATTACAGGCAAAACAATGCGGCTCGCCTCATTGATGCCTATGTTTCGGAAAAGTTGGGCCGCTACAATGATGCAAGGGTCCAATACAAAAACATGGAACAACTCATCGGGAAAAGCCAAAACCTAGTAGCCGACAGATATCTGTTAGCTGTTAGGGAAGGAGATTCCGGTGACCAGGCAAAATATGCAGCAGGTCGTTCTAGTTTACAAGCTTACAATCGTTCGATGCAAAGAACATCTCCAGAAAATGAAAAACTTTCTGAGGTCATCATCATTCACGAGGCCGGAAAGTCGGCGATCAAAATGTCCAGGGGAAAACTCATGGACGATGAGTATTTTGCTGTGGCACTTCGAGGCGCTGTGGAAATTGGCTTACGTGCCAAAGGTGCTGGTGCTTCTCTCGCAGGAGCCGTTGCGGCACTATCGGTAGCCGAAAATCCAATCCCTATTTACAAAGAAAGAGATCCTAAGGGTTCTCTACCCAAAAAGTATTACATTAACGGAGTGGATGTTGGATATTCCGATATCATGAACAACTATTCCGAAACCGCAATGAACAACTTCAATGAAAATTACAAAACAATGATCACAAAGAATTTAACTTCTTTGTCGTTGAAGGTTGTGGCAGCAGTGATCGCATCGGAGGCCATGGCCCGCGCCATCGAATCAGGCGGTAGAAACAAAAACAATGACTTGGTTTCATCTTTGATTCGGGTAGCCGCTGGTGCTGCGGCAGGACTTGCTGTTTCACAAACCATTGCCCCTGATTTACGTTGTTGGAGGACCATTCCTGCCAACTTCCAAGTGAAACGTATCCTTCTCGCACCTGGAGAATACGATTTCAAAGTTGAATCACCAGGATCGGTAGTGACTGCTGCACCGAAAAAACTTCTCGTTGAAGCAGACAAACCTTTGTTTGTTTCCGTTCGTTCTTATTCCAACTAATAACCAATTTGACTGATTCACTCACAAAAATCGAGTGAGTCAGTCGAACCGTTTACTTCTAATCGTTCTTTCGTCTTAAAAAAGCAGGGATGTCGTAATCCTCTCCGTAATTTTGAAACGGGGAAGATTGTTTCTGAGAAGAAAATCCTCGATTGGATTGGCGGATACTTCGAACTGAATCTTGTTCCTTTCCAAATCCAGAATCCTTTTCTTCCGACTTTCTAATATAAACCATAGGAGAAACAGATTCTTCCGAACCCACAACCTTTTGTTCTCTTTGGTATTGTTTTCCTTTTTTGTTAAATCCAGTTGCAATCACTGTGACTCGAATCTGCTCATTCAGTGAAGAGTCTTCATTGAGTCCAATGATGATATTGGCATCGGGGTCTGCTTGTGCTGTGATGATTTGTGAAACTTCATTCCATTCATGGATGGTCAAATCATTTCCACCAGTGACGTTGATGAGGAGAGACTTTGCTCCTTGAATGCTCGAGTCTTCTAACAATGTGTTGTTGATGGCTTGTTCTACCGCTTCACTCACACGTGTTTCTCCCCGACCTTCTCCAACACCTAAAATTGCATCCCCTGTGTCTTTCATGATGGTTTTTACATCAGCAAAGTCTACGTTAATGATTCCCGGATGGTTGATGATATCACTGATCCCACGAACACCATTTAACAGAATATCGTCGATCACTCGAAATGCCATATCCACAGGAGTATTTTTATCTACTACCTGAAAGATAGAGTCGTTACGAATGGTAATGAGTGTGTCTACATTGGCACGGAGTTGGTCAATACCAAGTTTCGCAAGTTCAGCTCTGCGTTTCCCTTCAAAAGAAAAAGGAACCGTTACCACACCTACTACCAAACATTTTAATTCTTTGGCAATGGCTGCAATGATAGGCGCTGCCCCAGTTCCTGTTCCTCCACCCATTCCCGCTGTAACAAAAACCATATCAGCACCTTTTAATGCAGATATAATTCGTTCTTTGTCTTCGAGTGCGGCCTTTTCACCTAGTTCCGGATCTCCACCGGCTCCCATTCCACGAGTGACTTTGTTACCCAATTGGATTTTTACTTCGACAGGAGATTTTAATAATACTTGTTCGTCGGTGTTCATAACAATGAAGTCAACACCTGTCATTTTAGAGTGAACCATTCTTGTGACGGCATTCATTCCGCCTCCACCTACTCCAATGACTTTGATAATAGCAGGGCTTGTTTTTTCTTCTTCTAGGTACAACATTCACTTATCCTTAGAGATTATTCTCCATCCAACGACGAACCTTCTTCATCCATCCATCGGAATCAGATCCGGAATGCATATTTCTTTGTTCTAAATTTTGTATTTTGGAACTGTATTTAATCAGACCAACAGCAGTGGCATATTCAGGGCTAGAAATTTTATCCACAAGACCGCTGAGCCCTGCCGGTTTTGCACGACCCACTGACAAACGTAATACTTCCTCGGCAGTGGCTTCAATCCCTTGTAATAATGATGTCCCACCTGTAAGGATCACACCGCCCGCCAAACTCGACTTAAATCCTGAACGAACAAGCTCATGATCAATCATTTCTAAAATTTCACGAACCCTTGGTTCTAAAATCTCAACGAGTTCTTGGCGAAAAACGGAACGAGCTGGTCTTCCCGATATGGATGGGATTTCAAATTTCTCTGTAGGGTCCACCATATCAATTCTTGTATGGCCGTATCTTTTTTTAATGACTTCTGCCGTTTCCACAGTGGTTTTTAAACCAATAGATATATCGCTTGTGATATGGAATCCACCGAAAGGGACAACTGAAGAAAACGCAATTCCCCCATCCACATAGATAATGATGTCACAGATTCCTGCACCAATGTCGATGACAGCAGTTCCCAAATCTTTTTCGCCTGAAGTAAGGATGGCTTCAGAAGAAGCAAGGCTTGATAACACTCGGTCCATCTGCAAAAGGCCAGCCTGTTCTACACAACGATCAATGTTGTTAAGTGCAGTATTTCCACACGATACAATATGTACTTCCGCTTCTAAACGAACCCCAGTCATCCCAATCGGATCTTTGATATTGACTTGGTCATCTACTTTGAATTCTTTTGTGAGAACATGGATGACTTGTTGGTCACCTGGAACATGTACTGCTTGTGCAGCTTCTACAACTCGCATTATATCCGTTTCAGATACAATCCGTTCTCTGTTTGTAACAGCGATGATTCCTTTTTCATTGAACCCATGTACGGACTTTCCTGATACATTGACTACAACCGTATTCACTTCTTGCCCAGCCATTAGTTCTGCATCACCAAATGCTTCTATGATGGACTTTGTTGTTGTTTCTATATTGACAATGGAACCATTTTTGATACCGGCAGAAGGATAAACTCCAGTTCCAATAATTTCGATTTCATGTTCCCCTATTAGTCGCCCAATGACAACTTTAACAAGAGAGGATCCCAAATCCAAGGCCGTTATGATAGGTGCATCATCATAAGTCATATCAGTGATAAACGGCGTCTTCTCCCCTCAAATCGATAGAAACGGCTTTAACAGATTCAGCTTCCATATAAGCCAAAGATGCATATAATTTACGAAATACATTGAGTTCTAATTTATCACCTAAATATACTTTCATAGAATTTGGTGACTTTAAATACATAGTATAATTTCCGTCACGTTCAGAGACGAGTTCGGAGATTCTGGATTTTAGTGCAGGATAAGAGGAAAGAGCGTGTCGCATTTCTTTTGTGATATCAAAAATTTGTCTGCCTTCTAGTTTTTTTTCCCCAACAGTGAATTGCCCACTAATCACAATTAGGTGATTAGCTAACACCCGATCTCTGGAAAGTATCTCCAGATCCTCATCCACCTCATACAAGGAACTTCCTACATGTATGACAAATTCGGCGACTTTCTCCTGTACATTGATCTTCAAAAATCCATCAGGGTCTCTCGTGATCCGAACCTTCCGAATCCTTGGATGGCCAGAAAGTAGTTTCTCCCAATCCTTCCAATCCCCAATCTTTGGGTTTTCCGGATCCACTCCCAAATAGCGAAATACCTCGGGAGGGCTGAGAGCCACAAGTCCTTCCCATTCCACACGGGCCACAGGTTTCACGTGTCTTCCCCAACGGAAGACAAGCCCTAAGGCCAAGAGACCCAAAACAACCAATAGGATGGGAACCACGCGCCCAAATCGTTTTTCTTTGATTTCTTGGGGGGTGTCAACCATATATTGATTATGTCACATAGTTAGGCTGTTTGGAAAGCATTTATCAAGAGGGCACAAAAAAAGGCCAGGCGAACCTGACCTTTCTCGCAATTCTCAAACGTGAGGTTTGAGGTGCTTAGTTTTGTGCTACCTGCATGGACGCTGCATGAAGGTCCATAGAGACAGTTTGGTATTTTTTGGCTTCTTTTTCAAGAGCTTCTGCACGGCGAAGAAGTTCTTTCTTCTCGTTCATTTGGCTAAGAGCCTTACCACCGCGAGTAGATCCTGCTCTGTCACGAAGTGCTTGAGCCATTTCTACTTTTTCTTTTGCAACATTCGCAAGATACTCAGAAACGGCAGATTTTTGCGCTGGAGTTGTTGCTTGTTCAATCATAGCAGACTCCAAAAGCTCCAATCTTTCGTTTGTATCTAAAGCTTGGAGATTTGCTGTTGCAAGCCCCATTGCCAAGATCCCTGTTGCGATAATCTTTGTTGTTTTCATGTGATCCTCTCTAGAGTGGGAACCTCTTTTTCCGATTCCCTATTTGTATTCTATGACTCTAAGAATCTTCTCATAAGGATTAAATTCAATCGGAAATTACGAAGAATTTCCCCTCTTGAAGCTCAAAATGGGAAAAAATGAAAAATCTGGATTAATATTAATCAAAACCGGATTAAATTTAATCATTCCGAATGATAATAGGACCCAAAACCTAAAGGAAGAGTTCTCGACCCGATAAAAAAAGCCCTCCGAAGAGGGCTTTCATCAAAACCTAACAAACCTTGTAGAGGTCAGATCAGTATTTTGTCTTTGTATAGCTCAATTTTTTATTGAGGATGATGTCCACATTGGTCACTTCCCCTGGTTGTACATGGATCTCGGAGTTTTCGAGTTTCATTTCTTCCATAAAGCTAGCTCGGATTTCATATTTTCCCGGTTTTAGGTTGGTGAACCAAAAGTATCCATCTTTGTCAGTGGTGACCTTGAAGATCTGGTTTGTCGAAACCACTGTTGGCATATAGATTGGGTGCTTTTCAATCGGATTGTCCAAGGTTTTATAGAACACTCGTCCTCGAATGGCACCAAATCCATCCATGGAGTTGATTGCATCCACAGTCACAGTTTGTTTCGGAAGGACAGCGGTTGCCGTTTTGTAAATCGGATATTTGTCCGCACGGATCTCGATTTGGTGAACCCCAGCAGGAAGGTTATCAATTTTTACATTGTAAATATCTCCCTGGATCAGAGTTCCATTTTTGGTGACAGATCCCCAAATTTTTGATTTCTCTGTTGTAATTTGAGAAGTGTATTCCTGGTCATCCACAAGGACTTTGATAGACCTTACTTTGTCTTCCGCAGGAGACGATTTTAGTTTTCCCTGTTTATTGAGAAGGTCATAAGGCGATTTTGTAGCCGCTCCCCCATAGGATTTGTCTTTGATGATGGAAGTGCGAATGAGGATACTTCCTGTGGTGACTGAAGGTGGTGCTGGTGGTTCCACCTCAACAATCGGCGGGATGACCACTGTTGTATCATTGGCAGGAGTTGGTTCCGGCTCTGGTGCAACAGGAGGAGTTGTTGTGTTATTGTTTGGTGATGTAGTTGTTTCTACTGGAGTGATGGGAACGTTGATCACAACATTCGGTGGTTTTGGTGGAGGGGTTTGTGGTTTCGGGGAACCCGATAAAAAGATCCCAGCGGCATTTCCAGAAACTTGCGGAGTTTGTTCATGGTTGAACTGGCGTGCCATTTTTACAGTTTCTTCTTTGGCAACAAAGAAGGCTTCGAGGGCAGTGACCACACTGTCTTTGTTTAAATCCCCTTTTTCCAAAGCATTTCCAAAGTTGTAAGTAAAGATCCCATGGTTGATGGTTCCTCCCACTTCAATAGAAGTTTGGTCATCGTCTGAAGAAGAAATGACTGCTTTGTCTTGGAAAAAGTAATCCTCTGCGTTTTGTCGGACCACCCCATCATTCCCTTGTGCAATCGGGATTTCTGCAGCACCACGGGTGTTTTTTCCTTTTTTGGCAATCCCACCTGAATAACAACAGTCCATCACAAGAACCGTTTTTTGGGATTTGATTTCCGTTAAAAATTCGTTTAGTTCTTCATCCGAAATATGCGGGCGATCGTAACAAATGAGATAGTTACGCATTCCATTTTTTGCTTTCGCATCTTTCATATACATTCCATGGCCGGAGAAGTATAAAAAAACAGAATCCTCTTTGCCGACAACTTTCCCCAATTGGGTGATGGCATTTTTTACATTGTCTCGAGTGACCATGGAACCTAACAGGACTTTGATATCCTTAAAGTTCCCTTTCTTTTGGATTTTTTCTTTTAAGAATGTTGCGTCTGCTTCACAGAGATTCAACTCAGGGATTTTTGCTGTGTTCCCTTTGTAGTTAGTTCCAATGAACAACGCATAACGGTTCTGGCCAAACACCGGTAATCCGATGAGATAGGCTGATAGAATGCAAACAAATATGTTTCGAAACGAAAACATGATTGGGTTTCCTCTTATCCGGATGGAGTGCTTCATTCTCCAACACCGGAAATCGGAAATCAATTGGATTTTTGTTTGGAATTTAAAAAACGAAACACTTGAGGAAGAACAAAATTACGGAATTCTTCGTTTACCCGTTTTTCTCCTCGGCAATCGTAATGGATATTATCTACAAATCTCTCACTTGGGTATGAAGAATCGGGAAAGAAAAAGAGTCCGACATCTGGATTCTCTCTAAAAAAAACTTTTAGATCGGCAAGAAGGTCTTTGGACTCCCTAGATTCTTGTTTTTCCTGAATCCACGGCATGTAGATCATTCCAAATTGGATCCCTTGGGAACGAGTGTATTCGATCAGTTCTTTTAAAACAATGAAGTCAGGTTTGCGGTATACATAAGGAATTGGATTTTTTAGTTCTGCATCCAATTCCTTGCGAATCAACTCTTTCGAAAACAAAACAAGTTCTGGTTTCAATCGGTTAGAAATATTATACTTTCCGAAATGGCGTGTGATTTGGTCTTCGATGGTGCGATTGTCTTCTAATTGGGAAGAGGCAGGTTTACAAAGTCCAGCTTCTACATTTTCACAAGCTTCACAAAAAAGAGATCGTTCTTTATAATTTTTGTCCACTTTCCAATTGGTTCCACTAAGTGCATTGCGAATGGCACCATGGAACCGATATGATTCATATAAAAGCGGCATGGCTTTTGATAGAATGTACAAACGTTCTACACCAGAATACTGATTGGATAATTCGGAAAATGTAAATTGGTGAAGATAACGATGCCCAAAAAACTCCCAAAGGATTTGGTTTGCATCTTCTTGTTTTCCGCTGTAACTGATGATATTTGTAGGAGTGGCAGTTCGAAAAAAATTCTTTTTTATGCCTTCATTCCATCTTCGATTGAGATATTCAGGAACTGATTCATTTTCTTTGACGGCCTTTGCATCTGGATCGTAAAGTGGCGGGCCATATCCCGTCGAATAGAGTTTAGGTGATGCAGCAAACAAAATCATTTTTGGTTTGGCATTTCCCTTTTTTACGTACTTATCCAAAAAGAAACGATAGTATTTGGGTCCCATGGCCGGTAAACTATGATTATAAACCGAATACTCGATGCCTGGTTCTTTTGAGTATCCCGCAAGTGCCATTGAGCGAGAATCACCTAACACAATAATGTCGGCGTCACCTTTGCCGGATTCTACAAAGTTTTTCTTTAAATTGACAAAGAAAATTTCCGGTTGTTCCAAATAGTGGATTCCAGTAAATCGAACCACAATTTCCAATACCAAAAAAAATAAGAGGGTAATCCCAATTCCTAAAAATTTAGAACGCAAAATAAATTACCTCCTTTCCAAAAACTCCCCGAGTGAGAATGAGAAATCCCATAAAAGATAAAACAAATGCTTGTACGATTGGATGAGTCAAAAACACCCAATATCTTTCTTTTTTAAAATAGGAGATTCCGTCGATGATGAGAAGTGGCAAAAAGATTTTAAAATATTCTCCAAAGAGGCCAACCATGTCTTTGATATTATTATTTGGATTTAAGTCCCAATCCCAAACAAACAAAATCTTTTTCATATATAAAAACATCATGTGAGCATCATAGGAACGAAAACCTACTCCACTAAAAGCAACGAGAGAATAAATTAATACTCTGGAAAAAGTTCCAGAAAGTATACTTTGGATTTTTTCAAATAACGAAGGTTTTGTGATTTCTGCAACATCGGTTTTTTCATCTTTCTTTTTTGCAAAAGCCACAAGGTAAATGATCGTATATACACCTTGCAAACAACCCCAAGTGATAAAAGTCCAATTTGCCCCATGCCAAAGCCCTGATAAAAAGAAAATGATGAATAAGTTTCTGTATTGAGCAAACTTTCCATATTTACTTCCACCGAGTGAAATATAAATATAATCGCGAAACCACCTGTTCAGCGTTACATGCCAACGATTCCAGAACTCAGTTGGTGTTTTGGAAAATTCTGGAGTTTCAAAATTAACGGTAAGAGTAACTCCGAGAAGTCTTGATACACCGAGAGCAATAAAAGAATAACCAGCAAAGTCACAATAAATTTGTGTTAAAAATAAAAACCCACCAGCAAACACTTGGGATCCATCCATGGCTTGGATGATGTCTGGATTTTGAGTATAAAGAGATTTTCCGGCAAGGAAAACTTGGTCGACGTAAGTGGCTAAGTTATCGGCCACATAGACCTTCATAAAATAACCAAGAAGGATATCATACAAGCCCTTCTGCACTCCATCCCAAGTTGGGAATTTTGGTTTTTTCAATTGGGGAAGAAGGTCTTGGGCACGTTCGATGGGACCTGCCACAAGTTGTGGAAAATAATTCACAAACAAAGCAAAATCAAAAAAATCACGTTCCGCTTTGATTTGTTTTCGGAACACATCGATTGTATAAGACATGGTTTGGAAGGTATAAAAACTAATCCCCACAGGAAGGATGATGTTTCTTAACAAATAAGTATGGGAATCAGTTGCCGCAGTAGAACCCATCCACAATGCCAATTGGTTCCAGGAATCGATAAGATTCACTGCGAAAAAATCATAGTACTTCATTGTAAAAAGAAGGCCCAAGTTGGCAAAAATGGAAACTGATAGGTAAAGGCGACGACGGATTTGGTTTTCCGTACCTTCAATCAATAGGGCAGCGCAATAGTCAATGATGGTACTGACAAGGATGAGAGTGAGAAAAAACCACTCCCACCACCCGTAAAAAAAGTAAGATGCAAGGAGTAACCAAAGGTTTTGTGCGCGGTAGGCCCATTTTTGTTTTCCGGCAAACCAACCGAATCCCAAAAAGACCGCATACACGATAAGAAAGAATAACAAAAAGACAAAGGTATTAAAAAGCATCGGTCTTCGTTACAATTTCCGGGTCACTCGATTCTGTAAAATTGAAAAAATGAGGACAAAATGGAGAATCTTATCGTTGACCCTTTCGGATTTGCAGAAATCTTGAGAGTTACCTTGGATCTACGTTCGGAACTCAAAACCAAATTCGGTTTTTCGGAATTTCGCCCGGGCCAAGAAGAGGCCATTCGTTCTGTGTTAACAGGACAAGATACCTTAGCCATTTTACCAACTGGTGCGGGAAAGTCCCTCATCTACCAACTCCCGGCAGCCATCCAGAAAGATAAACTAACCCTTGTTATCTCCCCTCTCATTGCGCTGATGAAAGACCAAACCGAGAGTTTACTTGCCAAAGGAATTTCTGCTGCTTTTTGTAATTCCACACAAGATGAAGTCGAACAAATGACCATCCTTGCCAAATCCGTAAAAGGAGAAATTCGAGTCCTTTTGGTTTCACCAGAAAGAGCACTCTCCAATGGATTCCTTCGTATCTTTCGGGAACTCGACTTATTTGCACTTGTTGTAGATGAAGCGCATTGTGTATCCCAATGGGGACATGACTTTCGTCCCGAATACCGCCAAATCCATATTTTGCGGGAACGCCACCCTCGTCCCAATTTTCCGATTCTTGCCCTGACGGCAACTGCTACGACAAAAGTCCAAACAGATGTCCAAGACGCACTGGGAATGAAATCACCAAAAGTGGTTCTTTCCACTTTTTATAGACCTAATTTAAAATTCAGTGTAGAATATCCGGCTGCCGAAAGGGACAAAGTCGACAGACTCATTGAACTTTTGGAACCTTGGAAAGATGGAAGAAAATTTCCGGGTCGGGCCATTGTTTACTGTGCCACAAGAAAAAAAACCGACGAAGTGTATGATCTTTTAAAAGACTTTGGATTCTCTGTGGGAAAATACCATGCCGGCAGAACCGATGGAATCCGCGAACGAACTCAGAATGCTTATACTTCCGGAAAAGTTCCTATTCTTGTGGCTACCAATGCTTTTGGAATGGGCATGGACCAACCTGATGTTCGTTTGGTGGTGCATTACCAAGTGCCAGCTTCTCTCGAAGCTTATTACCAAGAAGCAGGCCGTGCGGGACGAGATGGGCATGGTTCGGAATGTGTTTTGTTTTTTAAAGCAGGTGATGTGGCAACACAAGCTTTTATGTTATCGAAAGAAACCAACTTCAAAGGTGGTGACACTCTTCTCAAATACATTAAAGAGTATGCAGGCAAAGAGGAATGTAGGCAAGTCCAACTTTGTTCTTATTTTGGTGAAACCATTTCTCCTTGTGGAAATTGCGATATTTGTACTGAAGTTGGCTCCAACCTCCATCGATCCCATTTTTTAAAAACAGAAGCCGCCAAAGTCCAAAAGAAAAATGAAAAAAGGGAATACCCACTTTCGGAATGGGAAGAAGAAACCATTCAAAATTTTTTAAAAGAACATCCTGCTGTATTTGGAAAAACCATCATTGCCAAAACTCTTGTTGGCAAACGCACAAAAGATGTGCTTCGGTATCGAATGGAACGCAATCCTTTCCATGGAAAATTGGATGGAATTCCGGAAGAAGCAGTTGTTGCAAAACTCGAAACCTGGGTGGAAGAAAAAAAAGTTTTAGTAGCAGGGGCCAAATACCCAAAACTTTATTTACCCAATTTTGTTAAAACAAAATCAAGAACCTCACCATCTAACTCTGACAATACGAATTCTTCTCAGTCAAAACTAAAAAAACCACCCACTCTCAATTCACAAATTTTAAAAGAACTGATGAATTACCGCGATCGGAAAGCAAGACAACTCAAGTGGAAAAAGTTTATGGTATTTCAAAATCCTGTTCTCAAACGAATTGCGGAAAGAAAACCAAAAAACCTTTCGGAGCTCGAAGCCACAAAGGGTGTGGGCCCGGCCAAGGTGGAACGATTTGGAAATGATATCATTGAAATCCTTTCCAAATGGGACTAAGTCAAATTTTTTTTTCCTTTCATTTGGGAACTGTTTGGGAGTTGGGAACAGGGTTCTAGACTCTCCGATTCAAAGTAAATTCCCTTGAAACTTTCCATGTCTCTTAGAATCTGCAGATTCATAGGGGCAAAATGGAAAAAATTGCAGGGAAGATCGTAACTCACGAAAGAGAATGGGAAGGTACAATTGAATTCGATTCAAATACCGGACTCATCACAAAAGTGAAAGATGGAATTGATCCAGAAGCTCGCCAATTTCCCGAAGGTACAGTGATTTTTCCTGGTTTTGGAGATATCCACATTCATGCGAGAGAAGATGTTAGTGGAAAACATACTTACAAAGAAGATTTTATTTCTGCGGGGAATGCAGCCATCAATGGTGGAGTGATCCATGTGGCAGATATGCCAAACAATCCAGTTCCTCCCATTGACGATGAATCTTATACCGCCAAACAAGCGCTCACCAAAAAAGCACCCATTCAGATCACATTGTATGCAGGGATTGGACCTCATACCAAACCTCTAACAAAAAAAGTTCCCTATAAAGTGTTTATGGGACCATCCATTGGCGAATTGTTTTTTCATGACAATGCTTCATTAGAAGAAGTGATCAAACATTACGTAGGCCAAGACATTAGTTTTCACTGTGAAGACCCAGAGATTCTAGTAGCCAACCAATCACAACCGACACACGAAAAAAGACGTCCCAAGGAAGCAGAAACAGTCGCGACGGATTTTGCTTTGTATTTAATCGAAAAATACAATCTCAAAGGAAAACTCTGTCACTATTCCACAAAAGATGGTCTTTCAAAAATCATCGCAGCCAAAAAAAGAGGAGTGAACGTGACTTGTGAAGTCACTCCGACACATTTGATGTTTGATACGGATATGTTAACAGAAACCAATCACAAATGGTTTCAAATGAACCCACCTCTTCGTGGCAAAGAAGACCGCGAAGCGATGGTCAAAGGGATTTTAGATGGACATATCGATTATTTAGCGACAGACCACGCACCCCACTCCATAGAAGAAAAACAAAAAGGGACAAGTGGGATCTCACAACTGGATACTTATGGGTTATTTGTCACCTATATGATACTCAAACTAAACATTCCAATGACTACCATTGCAAAAATCTGCTCTAAAAACCCTGGAGAGTTTGTAGCACCCTATTTACCGGAAGCATTTGGAAAAGGGGTTGGAATTCTTAATCAAGGTTATGCGGCAAATTTTTCTGTCTTAAATTTAAAAAAACCAGTTGAATTTAAAAAATCAATGGTTAAAAGTAAGTCCGGCTGGTCACCCTTTGAGGGATTCCAATTTCCTGGATCCATCGAAGCAGTTTACTTTTTAGGCAAAGAAATACATGCAAAATGAGCCATTAGGCAGTAAAATTCTCTCTGGTCTCACCGTTAAGTCACTCCTTGCGGAATATCCGAATAGTTTTCAAGTTTTAGATTGGGAAGGAAATTTTATTTCTGTTACCGAACGATTTGCTAGGTTTTTAGAATTTGAACCGAAAGAGATTGTTGGTAAATCCATTGTTGATTTTGCCCACGAAGACGACAAAGAGAACACAAAGTACACCTTTGATAGTTTAGGTGAAAATCCAAATATTGTAAATTTCGAAAACCGCTTAGTCACCCACTCAAACGAAGAAGTGTGGATCATTTGGTTACTCATTCCTTTACGTGAATCAAAAATTATTCTTGGATTCGATAGAGACGTTACCATCCAAAAGGACATTTCGTTCGAATTCCTCCTCCAACAACAGAAGTATAAATCTATTTTTGACAACCTTCCCATGGGAATTGCCATCACCGATGAAAAAGGGAAAATTGTTGAGACAAATAAAACAGCAAGAACCTATTTCAATATCCAAGATGGTGAACTTTTAAATCGTACTTTAAACATACGTAAATACACTCTCATTCAGCCGAATGGAAATAAAATTTATCCAAGAAATTCCAGTTTGATGCGTGCGTTGCGACACAAAGAAGTGATTCGTAATATGGAGATTGGTCTAATCAAAGAAGAAAAAATTACTTGGTTTGATATTTTAGCAACACCGATTCCTCTCGAAAACTTTGGCCTTGCCGTTGCATTTCTTGACATCACCCAAAGAAGACATGCAGAAGAAAAAATTGCATACTTAGCTTTTTTTGACCAACTCACCAATCTTCCCAACAGAAACTCTTTGATTGATAAACTTTTTCCAATCTTTGAAGAAGCAAGAAGGCATGGAAATCTTGTAGGTATCCTTGCCATTGATTTAGATAATTTTAAAATCATCAATGATTCTCGTGGCCATGAATTTGGTGATAAAATTATAAAACTCGTTGCGTATCGAATCAGAGAAAGTATCAGAGTATATGATTTGATCAGTAGACAAGGTGGCGATGAATTCACAGTTGTCTTGCCCGACTTATCTAACGAAAGAGATGCAGCAGTTATTTCCGAATCCATTTTAGATGCTATGACTCATCCTTTTGTCATCGATGGGGAAAGAATTTTTGTAAACATATCGATTGGGATCGCACTTTATCCTACAGATGGAAAAGATTCCAACACACTTCTAAAAAATGCAGACAGTGCTCTCAACCTAGCAAAATCCCAAGGGAAAAACTGTTATGTATTTTTTACAGAAGAACTACAAACTGTTGTGGCAGAAAGATTGGAAATCGAAAACAGGATGCGGATTGCCATCATCGAAAATCAATTCACTTTGATGTACCAACCCAAAATCGATCTTTATACAAAAAAACCTGTGGGTGTTGAAGCCCTCATCCGTTGGCGTCATCCTGAACGTGGCCTTATTTCTCCCAATGTATTCATTCCCATCTCTGAAGAAACAGGAATGATTTTTGCGATTGGCGAATGGGTCATTAAATCAGCAATCCAAACCATGAGATATTGGAAAGACCAAGGGATTAATGATGTTTCGATGGCGGTCAATATTTCCACCAAACAGTTCAAACACGAAAGATTAATTTCTACCATTGCCGAAAACCTAAAACTATTCAAAGTGGATCCGCATGATTTGGAAGTGGAACTCACGGAAAGTTCAGTTATGGAAAATGCAGATGCTGCCGTCCGTACCATGCAAGAGATTCGAAAACTAGGGGCAAAAATTGCCATTGATGATTTTGGAACCGGATATAGTAGTTTGGGATATTTGAAAAAACTTCCAATCTCCTCTTTAAAAATTGATCGTTCTTTTGTATCTGAAATCACATCTGACAAAGATTCCAAAACTATCATCCATGCAGTTTCCAATCTAGCACATAACCTTGGTTTGAGTGTTGTGGCAGAAGGAGCAGAAACCGAGGAACAAGTCAGGTTACTTGCCGAAAGTGGAGTTGATCTCATCCAAGGTTTTTATTTCGCCAAACCGCTGAGTTCTGAGGAATGCCTTCATTTTCTGAAGACAGAACTTGGAATTTCGGATTGACCCGGTCGCTTTCCCGCCGTTTTTATCAATTAAGGATTTCACTTGAAACTTTCAGTTGATTGGTTAAACGAATTTACCCCTCTCTCCCAAATCCCTTTCGAAAAGGTTTTGGAAAAAATTAATACATCCATTTGCGAAATTGATGATGTGGAGGAATTTAAAGTTCACCTATCATCGGTTATCACTGTCAAAATCAAATCACTTGAAAAACATCCCAACGCGGAAAAACTATCCACTACTGTCGCCACAGACGGTTCCAAAGATTACCAGATTGTGACTGCCGCCACCAATGTAAAGGTAGGTGATATTGTTCCATTGGCCCTTCCTGGAACCAAACTGGATGGAAAAGAAATTTTAGATTCGGAACTTCGGGGTGTTCGTTCCCAAGGGATGTATTGTTCCGAAAAAGAACTAGGACTTGCTTTAGAATCTTCTGGAGTATTGATTTTTCCAAACGACATTCCACTTGGAATTTCGGTTCGTAAATTTTATTTATGGGAAGATACGATTCTCACAATTGATAACAAATCCATCACACATAGACCTGACCTTTGGAATCATTTTGGATTTGCACGTGAACTTGCAAGCCAACTCCAGTTGCCTTTGAATGAATTCCCTTTCCAAACAGATACAAAATGGGAATCAGGAAATGAGGGACTGGTTGTGGAAAAAACAGAACATGCACATGCTTACTATGTTTGTTCCATCAAAGATGTAAACATAGCCCCTTCAAATACCAAAATCAAATCTCGGCTTGAAAAATGTGGAATTCGTTCCATCAACAATGTTGTAGATGTTTCCAACTATCTTTTGTTAGAACTTGGTCAGCCTACACATTTTTTTGATAGAGAAAGATTAAATTCCACAACCTTCTCTGTCTCAAAGTCAAAAGAGGGTGACTCCTTCCCTTTGTTAGATGACACAAGTCCTAAATTACAAAAAGATCTGCTTCTCATTCAAAATGGAAAAGATCCAGTTGCCCTCGCAGGTGTGATGGGAGGAAAAGATTCAGCAGTCATCGATTCCACAAAAAATATTGTGATGGAATCAGCAGTTTTTAAAAGAGAGGATGTTCGTTATACAATTCGTAAAACCAATATCCGTACCGAGTCTGCAGTTCGATACGAAAAAGGTTTAGATAGTTACACTTGTTTGCCGGTAATTCGCAGAGCCGTTCAATTACTAAAAGAAAATGGAAACCCAAAGATAAAAGTTTATGAACCGCAAGGATTCAATCATACAGAACCTAAGTCTGTGACCATTCAAACGAATCTTTCTTTCCTTCGCCATAAATTAGGTAAAAATATTTCGCAAAATGAAGTCACAGAAATATTAAACCGACTTGGTTTCAAAGTTACAAACCAAGGGGAAGAATTATCTGTTTTAGTTCCTAAATTCAGACAAAATTACGATGTTACCATTCCCGAAGACCTTGTGGAAGAAATTGGAAGGACCATTGGTTATGCCTCCATCAAAACAGAAGCACTTTCTATGGCAGTGGAAACTCCAATTCGTAACCCATTACGCGAACTGGAAAGAAGAGTCAAAAACTTCCTCGCATTAGAAGTCGGATTTAATGAAGTTTATAATTACTCCTTTGCATCACAAGCAGATTCCAAATTAGAAGCAAAAGAAGAACATTCTTCATTAAAAATTGCAAACGAAATGCCCGACGAACATTCGTTATTACGGAATAGTTTATTTCCTGGTATCATCAAACAAGCCAAACTCAACCAAGACCGATTTGAATCTGTAAATTTATTTGAACTTGGAAGAACCTATCATAAAGAAGGGAATGGATCGGAACTAGCAGAAGAAAGACGTTGGATGGCCATCCTTTCTCTTTCGAAAAATAAACCGAATGACCTAACGGCTGTTGAATTAGAATTTTTACAAGTTAGAGAAACAATCTCCGATCTTTTCCAATATTTGAACCTACCAAATTACAAATGGGAAAAAACAAATCGAAACTACTTCCATCCCAATGCTGGACTTGTTCTTTCTTATGATGGAATTGAGATTGCCGAATTGGGAATCCTCCACACACGTTTTGCGGATGATTATGACTTAAAACGAAGAGCCATTCTTTCTAAAATCAATATGGAAAAGTTAGTGGATGTTTGGGAGAAACAAGGAAGAAACTCACATTTTGTTCCTCCATCCAATTTCCCTCAAGGCCAATTAGATCTTTCTTTGCTGATGAACGAAAAAGATACAACAGAATCTTTTGTAGGTCTAGTACAAGAAATGAAAATTCCTGAACTAGAATCTGTGTTTGTTCAAACCATCTTCAAAGGGGAAACAGTCGGTGAAGGAAAAAAATCTGTGACGTATCGATTTAGACTTATGTCCTATGATAAAACGTTTACACAGGAAAGGTTCAAAGAACTTTCTGATTCTCTTGTAGATATCGCAAAGAAGAACGGATATAACTTACGATAAATTTGCTTTGACAAATCCCGATTTTTATCGGGAAATCATCCGAGTTTATGCGGACACTCCTAACAGTCATTTTGTCGGGTTTAGTATTCTCATGTTCCCGATTGGAAATCCAAAAATCCATCACAGATGATAGTTTTGTTCCGCAAAAAATCGATTATGCGATCTCTTCGGGTTCCGATGTCAATTTCCAAAAACTTCGATGGACTCCTATCTTTAAAAATAACTTAAGTTTGGGTTTTCAATCGGATCATGTTTTCCTTAGATTGAAAGCAACCAACCAAACTTCTGCAAACAAACTAATTTTAGATTTAGGAAATCCACATTTAGATTTTGTTCGAGTTTATGAAGAAGGAAATCCGGAACCTATCAAAGAAGGTGGAGATTTTATTGCACACTCTCATTGGGATGCATTTTCAAAATCCATTGCTTTTGAATTGGATTGGAAAGAAAACGAAGCCAAAACTTTAATTTTAGAAACCAAATCTTCATCAAACGTCAGTTACCTGATTCGGTTCTACTCCAAAGACACATTTTATTTAAAAGAAAATTTAGAAAATACCATTCTCGGTTTCTTTTACGGAACCATATTGATCATGGTAATTTACAATTTATTTATATATTTTATCTTAAAAGAAAAAGCATATATTACTTATTCCATATCCATTTTTTTTAACCTAGCCCTTCAAATGTATTTGAATGGAATATTAAACCAAGTCATTACACTTGACCATCCAGAAATTCACAACCGAATCGGAAGTATTATCGTCACCTGCTCCGCAGTTTCCGGTTGGACATTTTCCCAACAAACTTTGAATTTGCGAGAATTAAACCCTTGGTCACACAGACTCATCCAATCTTTAAAATTTGTAGTTCTATTTTATATTTTAATTCCATATTCTTACCTACCAATTGCCATTGCAGTTCGATTGGGAAATCTAATTGCTCAAGTTTTTGTAGTTTCTGTTCTTCTTGTTGCTTTGGTTAATTATAGCACCGGAAATAAACAAGCAAGGTTGTTTCTATTTGGATGGAGTACCTTACTTTTTGGGATTTTGATGTACACTTTGATGCAAAACGGAGTTTTGCCTGTAAATCTATTAACTATTTATGGAAACCAAATTGGTTCCACTTTAGAAGCGGGAATTTTATCACTTGCTCTGGCCAATAAAATCAACGAACTAAAAGAAGAAAAAGCAAACACCCAAGCCTTAGCACTTGTCACTCTTGAAGAAAAGGTAAGAGAACGTACAAAAACTTTGGATGAATCGTTAAACTTAATCAAAAAGGATTTGAATGTTGCTAAAAAAATTCAAAAAACTTTGTTCTCAGATATTAAAACTAGTGATCCAAGAATCCACTTTCACTCCTACTATCAGTCGATGTCCGAAGTAGGAGGTGATTTTTACGACCTAACACAGGTAAAACCAGATTACTATCGAATTTTTGTAGCGGATGCTACAGGCCATGGAATTCAAGCCGCACTCATCACAATGGCGATCAAAGCGGAATACGAATCACTCAAAATGATTTACGATCATCCCGATGATTTGGTATTTCATATGAACCAAATCTTTATTAACAAATATAGCAATATTCAAACAATATTTACCTGCTCTGTTTGCGATATTGACTTAAAAAACAAATTACTCTTCTATTCTTCAGCAGGTCACCCTGATCAAATTCACCAAAGAATTGATGATATAAAACTTTTACCAAGAACTGGGAAAATCATAGGACTTATGGATCATACCCAGTACCGAATCATCGAACACCAAATCGAAGAAGGCGATCGTATTTTTCTCTTTACCGATGGAATTTTTGAACAGTTCAATCCTGAAAAAGAACTATTCGGTGAAGAACGTTTGTATGATATTTTAAAAGAGAACATGAAGATGAGTTTGGATCATACGATGGCAAAGGTACTCAGTGAACTATCTTCTTTTACTGAAGGTGATGTAAAACAAGACGATATTACATTTATCGGTTGCGAAATTCAAAGTCTAAGTTGATTTTGATATCCATGTCCTATTCAGAAATTCCCGTTTTTACCAATCCCTTCATCCACCCATCCGCAACTGCCTTTGGTATGATCGAATATGGAACTTCCGTTTCATTATGGCCCGGTGCCGTGGTGCGAGCTGATATGAACTCCATCAAATTAGGAAATTATGTGAACATCCAAGATAATTCCACTTTACATACTGACAGCACAAGCCCCATTAGTATCGGCGAATGGACATTAGTTGGTCATAATGTAATGATCCACGGCTGTAAAATTGGAAGAGGAGTTCTTGTTGGTATCGGTTCTATTGTTCTGGATAATGCTGAAATTGGTGATGGCTCTCAAATTGCTGCCGGTTGTATGATTCGAGGAGGAAAAAAAATTCCACCTAGATCTCTTGTCGTACCTGACGGTTCAGATATCAAAGTATTTGCAGGAAAAGCTAAGCCAGAACTGACAGTTGCGGGATGTATTGAATACGCCCATCTTTCTGTTCGGTTTCAACAAAACATCTTTGTTCCTTTTCAAAAAGAAGAAGAAGTACATTTTGTAAACCAAGCAAAAGAAATCATTGGAAAGTTAGGCATCTAACCAACAAAATAAGAATTCTTTCTGTCTAAACCATATCTCTTTTATGAAAAAAATTATAGATAAACTGCAAATCCTGGGAATTTTTTCTATCACACAGACTGTATTTCAAATTGGGACTGTCATGATTATGGCAGTTTCTGCACTTGCTGGACAAAGCATTGCTCCATCGCCTGAATCAGCTTCACTTCCAATTTCATTTGTGATTTTAGGAACTCTTCTTGGTTTGGTTCCTGCCTCAAGGTTTATGAAATGGAAAGGTAGCAAAGTGGGTTTACTCACAGGAACAGTGATTGGTATCGTTGGTGCGATCCTTGCATCTTATTCCATGTATGAGAAGAATTTTATCTTATTTTCCATATCACACTTGTTATATGGTTTTCATCAATCATTTGTACAGTATTTACGATTTGTTGCAATGGAATCAGTACCAACACATGATAGATCCAGTGCCCTTTCTTGGATTTTAATCGCAGGAATTCCAGCAGCCTTTCTTGGCCCATTGGCTGGACTCCAAGGGAAAGAACTTTTTCCAAACTCATTATATTTGGGATGTTATTTAATTTTAATTTCCAGTTTGTGTTTACAATTTTTCTTTATTTTATTTTTACCAAAACCAAATAAAGAATTATCTAATACTCCTTCACAATCCAATGATCCTTCCCCAAGATCAACGATTCGCCCACTTTCTTATCATATAAAAAATTTAGGGTTATGGGTTTCGATTTTGGCAACAGCATTTAGTTTTGGACTGATGGCAATGCTGATGTCTGCAGTGCCAGTGGCAATGAAATCCCATGGACACGAAATGCATGCATCCACTTTGGTACTACAATGGCATGTATTAGGAATGTACATTCCTTCTTTTTTCTCAGGACAATTGGTACGGAAAATGACAGCACCGTATCTGATACTTTTAGGAATTTTTGTGATGGGGCTTGAAAGTTTTGCTGCTCTGCAAGGTACAGAATTTTTGCCATTTGCTGTGGCACTCATACTACTTGGCATTGGTTGGAATTTTATGTATGTCGGTGGCACCAACTTACTTGTCGAACAATACCATCCTTCAGAAAAAAACTCGATTCAAGCTACAAATGATACAATTGTATACTCTTTTGCAATTCTATCTACATATAGCGCTGGTTACCTCGAAAATAAAATTGGCTGGCTTAACCTAAATTTAGTCAGCATTCCATTTTTGTTATTTGTGAGTATCTTCACAATGTATTATATTCATTCACAACGAAGGAAGGTATAGTCAAATGGAAAATCTATCTCATTGGGAAACTATCGTTGGTCTCCAAGTAAAAGATGATGAACTGTATACACAGTATAGAGCAGAAATGAAAGAACTCTTAGAAAAATACGAAGGGGGATTTCGATATGATTTCAAAATTAAAGAAACATTAAAGTCGGAAACAAAAAATCCAATCAATCGTGTGTTTTTAATCTATTTTAAAAACAAAGAAAGGAAACTCAGCTTTTTCGCAGATCCAGATTACAAAAAAGTCAGAGAAAAATATTTTGTCCCTTCTGTCGAAAGCACAACCCAAATCGCAGAATACGAAAGATTTTTCGAATCATAATTATGAATTATAATTGCCAAATCATCACCTAACTATAAATAATTATTTGTATGTTTAAAAACAAAATTCTCCCCATATTTTCCGCTACAATTGTGATCAGTTTGTCGGAATTCTTTAGAAACGAAATACTTTTTAAATCAATTTGGTTAAATCATTACAACCAATTAGGAATTACATTTCCATCTGAACCAATCAATGGCGCAGTGTGGGGAATATGGTCTCTTGGATTAGCGTTTGCAATTTTCTATTTATCTAACCATTTAAAATTCAAACAAACGTTTCTTTTTAGTTGGTTTATAGGTTTTGTATTGATGTGGATCGTAATTTGGAACTTATCAATTCTACCGATTGGAATTCTTTTATACGCAATCCCACTCAGTATCTTAGAAACTTTTTTAGCTACTTGGGTTGTATATAAATTGAAATAATAAAAACCAATCAACTATTTGTTAAATGGTTTTTCTTCCAGCTTTAATTTTGGCAGAAAACTCTTTTGCCATTTCAATTCGAAGTTTTCCTTCAGCAAAACGCCGTTTTTCTAGATCTGTTTCTAAACGCAAGGGAGGAACAGCACAGGGCTTCTTGTTCTCATCCAAAGCAACAAACGATAGATAGGCGGTTGTTGCTCGAACCATCTCTCCCGTATAGGGATTTTCACGGTTTACTTGAACCCCCACTTCCATCGAAGTAGTTCCAACATAATTCACCATAGCCTTTAAATTTACATGATCTCCAATTTGAATTGGAGTTATAAAATTAATTCGGTCGATACTAACAGTTACTGCCTCATGACCGGAGTGCCTTTGGGCAGACATAGCAGCAATCAAATCGATCCAACTCATAATGGCTCCACCAAATGCAGTTCCATAATGGTTGGCATCATTTGGTAGAACAATATGCCTTGTTTCTACTGCAGATTCTTGGGGTGACTTGGCAGGTAAATCGTTAGGATTCGTCACAATGAGGATAACTTCCTCTTGACCAATCCCAAAGGAAAGGCTTTTTTAAGAATTCATCCAATCAGTTTCATTCGTCCAATGAGAATCATATGCTAAAAGATAAAAATAAATATGTCTATTGGACCAAATTTCAAAAGGATACAAGTCCGCTGCTTCGTCGTTTCCTTTTGGCCGCATCCGGTTTGTTTCTCATCGCTGCAGGCTTACACATTGTTCCTTTTTTTACAAAACAAGGTGAAGTAGATTATTTATTTTTTACGGTTGATTTCAGTTTTGCGATCATTCTATTTTTAGAATTTTTATTAAAGAACAAAGTACCTTTAATAGTTCGTGTTTTAAGTTTAATTTGTACAACCATTTTTATCTCTGTCTTATCGTATGTCCGAAGTGGTTTGTTGGGTAGTGCAGAAATATCATTAACATTTATGATTGTTTCTTTTTATGTTTTCCTTCCACCTATCATAAGTTTAATTTCTTCAATCATCATATCTTTATTACCAGCATTATTTGGTGGTTTAATTTACTTTTCCTGGGTTCGGTTTCCTGAATCCTTAGGACTCAGAAATAATAATCCAAGAGAATGGATTTTTAATTCTGTAAGTTTAATTTTATTTTCTGTTTTAACTGGATTTTTAATCCAAAGATTGAGAGGGAAACTGATAAAAAATATTGTTTATCTTAAGGAATCAAGAAGCAAAATATTAAAATCTCAAAAACACATCGACAAACTTGCATTTTATGATTCACTAACACACCTCCCGAATCGATATTTGTTTGAAAAATTAATCCAAAATAGAATCAGTTCAGGAGTATCAGAATCTTTTCTACTTTTAATCAATCTAAAAGGTTTAAAAGTAATTAACGCGCTACACGGCATTGGATTTGGAGACCAAATTTTAACCTTAACTGGATGTGTATTAAAATTATATACAGACGAAAGACCCGACGTCCTTGTTGCCAGTTTAGGCGGTGATGAATTTATATTTTGGATAGAAAATTCTACAAAATCTAAAATCGAAGAAGCAATCGTAAACTTTGACTTCAATAATAATGAGTTACTTTCTCCTGACCAATTAGGACATAGACTTCAATACCGAGTTTCAGGCGTTCAATACCCTCAGGATACAAATCATTTGGATGAAGCGATCCGGAAACTTTCCATCGCCATGAATGTAGCAAAAGAAGGTGTCCTAACAAAGTTAGTATGGTTCCAAACTGGTATGGAATCTAAAATAGAAAGGGAACAAAAACTAAAAAATTATTTAGAGAAAGCAATCAATCAAAAAAATTTCAAAATAGCATACCAGGAAAAAGTTGATATTAGTTCTAAACAAACCGTAGGTTTGGAAGCACTTGCACGTTGGAGTTTGCCAGAATTCGGGAATATTTCTCCTGAAGAGTTTATACCGATTATCACCAAATCAGAGTTAATTGTACCATTCGGAAAATGCATATTTGAAAAAGCCATTTCCCATATTCCCAAACTACTGGAGTTGTACGGAAAAGAGATACAAATTTCTATCAACATCTCTCCAATTTTCTTTTTATATCCGAATTTTAACGACTATATTATTCAATATTTAACTTACCATAAAATTAATCCAAAAAACATAATATTTGAAATTACAGAAGATGTTTTTATAGATGAAATCGAAACCATCCAAAAGATTGTTTCAGATCTTAGATCCAATGGAATTTCAGTTTCATTGGATGATTTTGGAAAAGGATATTCATCACTTCATTATATGCAAAAAATTCAATTTGATGAATTAAAAATCGATAAATCATTTTTAGAGGATATTGCAAACTCAGATCGAAACTTTTTACTTTTGGAATCTATTTGTCATTTAGCCGATTCTTTAGGGCTTAAAACCATTGCAGAAGGGATTGAAAACGAAGAACAACTCCATCGTTTAAAACAAACATCCTGCCATGTAGTCCAAGGTTACCTTTATTCAAGACCTCAAATACTTTTTGATTAGTTAAGAATAAACAAAAGGAATCTCTAATTATTTTTCCTCTCATTCTTTAGTTGCAGAGAAAAAACGAATCTGAAATTCTATCCTCTATGGGACAAGGTCATAATCATTCTAAACAAGACCACCACTCACACAATCATAGCCACCACCATACCTCAACTTCTACAAAAAATTTGGCATGGGCCTTTGTTCTTAACTTAAGTTTTTCTTTGTTAGAGCTAATCGGTGGTATTTTTTCCAATAGCATTGCCATTATTTCTGACGCTTTCCATGACTTTGGAGATGCCTTGTCTCTTGCCCTTGTCTGGTATTTACAAAAAATTTCCACAAAACCAAAAGACAATTATTTTGATTATGGTTATAAACGATTTTCCATACTTGGAGCACTTATCATTTCAGTTATTTTATCAGTTGGTTCCATCTTTATGATCATTGAATCTATCAAAAGATTCATCACTCCCGAAGAAACTAAAGCTGATGTTATGTTTGCGCTTGCTATCATTGGAGTCATAGTCAATGGAGCAGCAATGATACGACTCAACCATGGTAAATCATTAACCGAAAAAGCAGTGTTTCTCCATTTTTTAGAAGATATACTTGGGTGGATCGCAGTCCTTATCGGTAGTGTTGTCATGATGTATTTCTCAGTTCCTTGGTTTGATCCATTACTATCACTGGCGATTGCATTATGGATTTTATGGAATGCATATGGCAATATCAAACAGGTGATGATCGTTATGTTGCAGGCAGTGCCTGAATCAGTTGATCGTCATGAACTAATTGAACATTGGGAAAAAATCAAAGGAATCCATTCGGTCCATGATATCAAAATTTGGAGTTTAGACGGGAACCACCATGTTGCTTCCTTACATGTGCTGATAGACAAAACTGTTAAACTAAATGAATTTCAAAAGATTAAAGAAAAAATTAGGAAGGTTGCATTAGAATTTGAAATCATCCATACAACCATTGAACTAGAAACTGACGCCGAACAATGCAAACTTCACTCAGATTGATTTCATTGGTTTAAATCTATCCAATGATTCAATTCGTTTGATCCATTCTAGAACTTTTGGATATGATGATAAATCAAATCCACCTTCATGTGCCACATGTGTGTAAGCAAACAAAGATATATCTGCTGTAGTTAAAGAATCACCAACCAAAAATTTATTCTTTGTTAGCTGGGTTTCCATAACTCGTAAAGCTTTATGCCCACCTTCTTGTTTAGATTCGTATTCTGCTCGTCTCTCCTCGGGAATCCCCAAATAATGCTTAATAAATCTTGCTACTGCAATATAAGGTTCATGACTGTATTGTTCAAAAAACTGCCACTGTAAGACCTTGGCTTTTTCAAAATGGTCTTTTGGAATCAGATCACTCCCCTCCGCCAAAAAATTCAAAATAGCATTGGACTCTGATAAAATTCTGCCATCATCCAAAATTAAAATAGGAATTTTCCCATTCGGATTCATTTTCAGAAATGAATCTGTTTTGGTTTCTCCTTTTTTTATATCAATATCTTGCCATTCGTATGGAATCTCTAGAAAGGAAGTTACGAGTAATAGTTTATAACTATTTCCTGATTGTCTGTCACCGTAAATTTTCATTTTCCTTCCTATAAAGATCTGGTAAAAAACTTTCGAACTGACCCACCTCTTCAATGTTATGTTTAATCCAATAAAAACCATGTTGATTGTCAAAAAACAAAAACTCAAAGATGGGTCGTAACAACTTAAAACTAAATCCTTTCCATCCGACAATCAAACAATTTTCATAACGAGTTCCCTCTGCACTTTCCTTAAAACTATATTCCATTCTTGCAATCGGTAAAAATCCATACAGTTTTGGATTATGAATAAAACCTTCCTCATCTAATTTTTCGATGGGACTGACAACATTCACTAAATAATTCTTTTTCCTACCAAGGTATTCTACAATTCTTAAAACTGCTCCAGGCCCAACACTACCATCTGGTTTTCTTTTTTCATAACTAACATGAACATGGTCTTCGGGATGCCAAACATGATAACGATTATAGATCTTTCCTTCATATTCGATATCACCTTCTAAATGTTGGAACCACCAAACCAACATTTTTGGAAAAACTCCTTTGATTGTATCATGCCGAATCCAATATTTAACTCGTCCATCGGCAAGCACTTCTCTTCCGGATTCTGCCGATTTCACAGACTTCCTGTTCCAACGTATATCCAACTTTGCTAACAACCCTAATTGAACCTTTTTCATTACAATTCTCCAAAGTATAGTAAACGCTATACTCTCACAAATTCATTGTAAAGTAAATACTATACAAAAAATCAATCGAAAAATTCTGGTACAATTAAAAAATGATACAAAACGGAGACTGGTAAACTCATGAAACTAACCCTAAAGTCACTACAAAACGAATTTAATGCTTACCAAAATCCCGAGTCAGAAAAGGAAAAAGACATCGTAAAGGCTGCTGAGGATGTTTTTGCTGAGTTAGGATTTTCAGGTGCAACAACTGCAGAATTAGCAAAAAGGGCTGGTGTAACAGAACGTACGCTCTTTAAATATTTTCCCTCTAAGATTGATTTATATAGACGGGTTCTTTCAGGTTTACTTCTTTCAACGATTTTACCCGGCCATATGTCTGACCTCAAAGAAAGATTACAATCGTTGAAACCAAATTTCAAAGAATGGTATGTTACTATTTTAAAGGCAAGATATACTGCCGTAGCAAAAGAACCTCAAAAACTAAAACTACTTCTCGGTGCCCTACTGTTCTCAAAAGAATTTGCAGAGATCTTTGGGAATCTTTGGAAAATAAATTTGTATGATACTTCCGTAGAAGCTATCAAGTATTTTCAGCAAATAGGTGAGATCAGAAAGGATTTAGATCCGAATCAAATTGTAAGAGCTTCTTTTAGTTTGGCCGCTAGTTTTTTAATTACAAAATTTGTATTAGCACCCAAATATCCAATTGATCCAGAAAAAGAAATGGAAACTATTTTTATCATTTTTTACCAAGGAATCAAAAACGAAATGTAAATGTGAGGGACCTTTCAAAGAACATTGAAATTTCGAATCTCGAACTAATTTAAACTTATATAAATTAGCATATATTTATCTAATTTTTTTTTCTTTCCTTGGGAGTAACAAAACTACTTTTCCTTTTGTTAACAAATTGTTTGCTTCCTCTTCCACTCCGTTCTCACTCCCTAAAAAATAATCCAACCTACCAAGACCGGTGATAGCATTTCCCCTATCATGAACAAAAACCAAACGGTTATTCACCAATTCTTTATTTGATTGAAAAGAAAGAAGGACAGGAAGTCCTAAAGGAATTTTTATATCCATTGCCACCGATCGGTAAGCTACCAATCGAATGCCACCGCTACCTTTTGGACCCAAATGATATTGGCTCATGTCACCATCTAACAATGATTCTTTGTGAAAGAATATATATCTAGGATTCTTTAAAATTGCTTCAGTTACTTCCTTAGGTTTAGATTGGATACAATTTGATAAATGATATGGTTTAAGACTTGGACAAATACCATGTAGATGAACAGAAGGACTAATATAATCTTTCCCATTGTCTTCAGCATAATTGATCCGAAATCTCTCATTGGTTTCCATTTCAACTAGGGCCGACCCTTCTAACTGTGCTAAATGTAAGTCCGTCAATCTTAAGAAAACAATAGGTTTCGAATATTTTTCCCAAATTGATTTTTGAATCCATTTATCTCGATGAAAGTGTTTAGGATTCTCCGAAAAACTTGAGTCAGAGATAGGAGGAGTTAATGCAGGATACTGAAATTCTCCTTCTTGTTTGTTTTTTCCACGAATTCGTACTTCATAATATCCTGTAATCGTTGGTAAATCAGTGGAAGGTCTCAACTCAATATATTGAAAATATTTTTCGATTTCACTTTTTATCTGATCATCGGGTGTATTGTGGATGATTGACTGAAGATTTGAAAATGACCGAAGGATTTCTTCATTTGTGAATTCTTCCTCCCCAAAACGAAATTTATTATCTTTAGGCAATCTTTTATAGTGTTGTATCGATTCTCTTAACGCGGATTCCAAATTTGAATCTCGCACAAAATCCATCTGATTGAATGGTTTTACTGTTTCAGGGATATGAAATGCGGAGGACTGGTTTTTGCTATTTTGATTGTGTCGACGGTTGTGGATCTTATTTGACTCTGCAAATAAATCAACAATCGAAAGTAAACCAATCAATAAAGAAACTGAGATCATTTGGTTCGTGAGACGAAAAGGAAAGTGACTTTCTTTTTCCAGCGGATTCCCATTTCCCATCATGATCTTGTTTCATCTGGCATTGGAATTCTGAAAACCATTAAAACAGTTGGTTGGAAGCTAGTTGAAAACTGGGAAGGAATTCATAGGAGAAAAGGTTGCTAAGTTTCCAAGGAAAGAGATACAAAAAAGAAACTCACTTTCTAAAGTGAACAATGCGAAAATGTAACCCACTTTCTAAAGTGAACAATGCGAAAATGTAACCCACTTTCTAAAGTAAACGATGCGAAAAAGAAACTCACTTTCCAAAGTGACCCATACACAAAAACCACTCGTTTTCTTGGTCCTTCTCTGAAACAAATTCAGCCGATCACCAACGATAGGGAGTAGAAAAGGAAAGTCACTCACCCGCACCTCGCAGAGTCCTGATCCTGATTCAAATTTTACCTTATGTCTCATAAGAAAGGCACTGTCCAATCATTTTTCCCAATTCCCCTTGACTTCCATGGGGGTACCAAAAACCTTTCAAAAGACCTCATATTTTTGCGATCATATATAGATTAATTAGGTGTTTCATGAAACGTACATTCCAACCGAGTAAAATTAAACGCGTGAGAACTCACGGATTCCGAGCCAGAATGGCTACCCCAGGCGGACGAAATGTGATAGCCAACAGAAGAAGAAAAGGCCGTGCTAAATTGACTGTTTCCGACGAAAAAATCGGGAGAAAGTTCTAATTTAGGAGCTTCCTTCGGAGACCCTTCGCGACCAAACCAGGATCCAGGAACTCTTTCGTCAGAATCGTAAAATGGGCAGGCCACCGATGCGATGGCTTGTTCGAAAAAACGGCCTTCCGTTTGCCAGTTTTTTATTTTGCCCCGATAAAACTCACAAAACAGCCGTTGAACGCAACCGTTCCAAACGAATTCTCCGAGAACTGGTTAGGAAACATATTTCTTTGTTACCTGTTGGATACGATTGTGCCCTACTCGTTCAAAAAGAATTTGCGAAGTTATCCAAGGAAGACCGAGAGGTTTTGTTCCTTTCGGTTCTAAAACAATTCCCATGAATCGGCTGTTTTTGGTTCTCATTTTTCTCTACAAAAAACTGCTGTCCCCTCTATTGCCACCGGCTTGCCGGTTTTCCCCCAGTTGTTCTGAATATGCCAAACAAGCGTTTGAAACTTATCCTTGGTATAAGGCGCTTGTTCTTAGTGTAGTTAGAATTTCAAAATGCCATCCTTACCACGAAGGCGGGCATGATCCTTTACCGAAATCCTTTAACAAGAGTTAACTTATGCAAAATGATTCCACCAACAGACAAGGTCGTTTATTCCTCGCGCTATTCCTCAGTTTAGCGGTATGGATGGGGATTAACTATTTCTTCTTTCCACCACAACCACCGAAACCAAAAACCGCGGACGAAGTTTCCAAAAAAAATGATTCTGAAAAAGAGAAACCTAACGGAAATGCAACGGATTCAAAATCAGAAATTAAAAAGCCAACAGCAGAAACAACTAAGTTAAATCCAGTAAAACCAGAAGACGTAAAAACCTTTTCTTTAAAGACAGATTCATTTTTAGTTCATTTTTCTAGTTTAGGCGGAAGAATCACAGAATACTATATTAAAGATCATAAAGAACCAGATGGTTCTGAATTTGCGATTGCAAAAGATCCTAAATTCGAAATTGAATTTGATGGGAAAAAAGAAAAAGCTGTAGAACTCACTAGAGGACAAGGTTTTGACTTCAACATCATTGAAGACAAAGACACCATTCCTTTTTCTGCATACAACTTAGTAAACTTTAGTTCCAGTTACAATGCCGAAACAAAAACAGTAATCTTCGAAGCACCTTCGTTAGATGGAAAATATACGATCCAAAAGAAATTTCAGTTTTTCCCATCTGAAAACTATTTCAAATTTCATTTAACACTTAAAAACAGATCCACAGAAACCATCAATATCTCCCCTTCAAAATCTGATGTTTACTTTAGATCTTTTAGTTCCCTTGGACCAGTACTTAAGAAAAAAGAAGACTTTAATGATCGTGATAACGCTCACTACTTTCGTTATTACTACTTAGATGGAAGTTTTAAAGACCACGTAGATGGAACCAGCACACAAGGTTTTTTTGATAACCTATTTGGTTCAAATGATGGAAAAGACACACGTTACGAAATCAAAAAAGGTTCGAACGAAAAAGTAGACTTCGTGGGAACAGGAAGCCGTTACTTCATCGGCGTCATCGACCCATTGGATGATAAACCAGCTGGAGTCCTCCTTGATAACCGCAAAGGGAACGAAACAGGTGTTCTTTTAGTTTATGACAATTTGAAACTTGGACCAGGTGAAGAAGTAAACTTAGATTATGCGGCTTATGTCGGTGTTAGAGAACTTGACGGAACTGCTTTCCGCGATAGCAACCTTGATCCAAAAATCAACAAAGACTCCGTGTTTGCAGGCCTTAGTGAATCTCTCGACAAATCCTTTAACCAAGGGATAACAACACCTCTTCGCAATGGAATTGTTTGGATCTTAAAAAAGATCTATCTCGTCATTCCTAACTACGGTTGGGCAATCGTGATTTTTGCGATCCTCTTTAAATTAGCATTCTATCCGCTGAACAAAAAACAGGCGGAATCGATGAAAAAGATGCAGGAGTTATCTCCACAAATCAAACTCATCAATGAAAAATATGCGGATGATCCAAAACTCAAACAAGAAAAGACAGTAGAGTTATATAAAAAGAACGGAACCAATCCAATGGCAGGTTGCCTTCCGATGCTCATCCAAATTCCTATCTTTATCGCATTGTATACTGCATTTTCCGATACAGTTGATCTTTGGAATTCTCCATTTTTATGGATCAAAGATTTAAGTGAACCAGATACTGTTTATACTACTCCAAAGTTAGCGTTTATTGGAGCCCTTGCGATCAACATCCTTCCACTCATCATGGTAGCAACGCAAGTAGTTCAGTCTAGAATGACAACGGTTTCCACTGATCCAAACCAAAAGATGATGATGTACATGATGCCAGTCATCATGTTATATTTTTTCTGGTCAATGCCTGCTGGTGTGACAATGTATTGGACAATGCAAAATATTCTATCGATCGCACAACAAGTGTATACGAACAAATTTGGTAAATCAGAAGATAAAAAACCAACAAATAATGGGCCAGAGCCAGCAAACAAAGCTTCTGCGGTTGCAAGACCTGGGTTTAGAAACCAAAACAAAAAGAAAAAATGAAATCATTGTTTAACAAGGAAGATCACAGATGAATAATTACATTTTCGAAGCCGAAGGAAAAACGAAAAGTGAGGCAGAAGAATACTCTCTCGAAACACTTCGTCTCCAACCAGGCGATTTACGATTCGAAGTAGTTGATTCCGGAAAATCCGGATTTTTAGGAATCACACAAAAAAAACCAGCCGTTGTACGCGCGTTTGTTGCAAACAACGACATCCCATCCGAAAAAATCATTCATGGAGTGATCATCACCATTTTGAAAAAAATGGGAATTCCTGCTGAAGTGGTAGGAATGGGTGATGTAGATGGAAAAATCTATGTCGAACTTACAAGTAAAGAATCAGGACTCATTATTGGTAAAAGAGGAGGAACTTTAGATTCTCTTCAATTCCTTCTCAACCTAATGGTTGATCCAAAAATTCGTCACAACCGAAAAATAGTTTTGGATATCGAATCTTATCGCGACAAACGCGAGTTATCTCTTATTCGATTGGCAAAATCCGTTGCCGCATCCGTAATTAAATCTGGAAGATCCAAACTACTCGATCCAATGAATCCTTTCGAAAGAAGAATTGTTCATATGGCAATTCAAGAAGATGAAAGAGTTTTCACAAGATCAGAAGGAAACGGAACTTTTAAAAGAGTTCGTGTCATCTCGGCAAAAGAAAAACATAAATACAAAGATTTGGAAGATCCATCTAAAAAAGGACTTCCTGTTGAAGATTTTGCTGATGGAGTAGATCAAGAAGATCTTGATTGATACCATTGCGGCATTGTCCACTGCCCAAGGACCCGGAGCGATTGGCATCCTTCGGGTATCGGGCACTGCCGTATTGCCCATTGCACTTGCCGTTTTACATAAAAACGGATCTCCCCTCGCTGAAGAATTCATTTTAAACCAAAAACGCACTGCTATTTTTTGTGATTTTGTCGATGCACAAAAACCGTTAGACCAGATTGTATTTTTTTATTTTCCCGCACCTAACTCATACACAGGTGAAGATTTAGCCGAGTTCCATTTACATGGAAATCCAATTCTACTCAAACGTGCCTTACAAATTCTTTTTGATAAAGGGGCAAGGCCTGCACAAAAGGGTGAATTTACAAAACGAGCTTACTTAAATGGAAAAATCAATTTATCGGGAGCGGAAGCCATCGGGCGACTCATTGAAGCACGCTCTCGCTATGAACTAGAATTAGCTCAAAAAAACGTATTTGGTGAGATCACAAAACTAAGTTCGAAAATCAGAAGTGATTTGATTTCACTAAAAGCAGAATGTGAAGCAGAAATTGATTTTTCAACCGAAGACTTAACCTTCGAAAGTTTAGAAGAAAGAAAAAATCGAATGATTTCTCTAAAAAATCTTTGTTCCAAATTAATCAAAGATTCTGAACGAGCAGAAACATTAATTTTACAATCCACTGTTGTTTTATTTGGAGAGCCAAACACGGGTAAGTCGAGCCTAATGAACTTACTGATTGGAAAAGATCGCTCGATTATATCGGACATTCCCGGTACCACCAGAGATTATATCGCTGAGGAATTGAGTTTGGATGGAATTCCAATTCGATTGGTAGACACTGCTGGAATTCGTGAAACTTCTGATAACATAGAACAAATGGGGATTGAAAGAAGCAAACGAGAGGCCGATAGTGCCAACGTAAAACTACTTTTGATTGATACCTCAGTACCATTCGACAAAAGTTCGTTTTTATCAAAACATAAAGAAAGACTTCATGGCTCTATCCTTGTTGCCAATAAAATTGATGAAAAACATAAAGATTGGAACCGAAACCAATTGGATGAAATGCAAAATGAATTCGAATTGGAAATTACTGAAATCTCTTGTAAAACAAAAATTGGAATTCCTCATTTATTAGAACTTTTAAAAACAAAAATCACCTCAAAAGATAATTCAGAAGATGTGGTTTTATTAGAAGACAGACAAAGATATCATATTCAAAAAATTGAATCTAATTTATCAGAAGCGATTCGATTGATGGAAGAAGAAACACCTGCTGAAATTTATATCCAGGAAATCAATTCCTCACTCAAAGAAATTGGTGAAGTCAATGGTCATGTGGAAAACGAAGAGATCCTTGGTAGGATTTTTAGTAAATTTTGTGTGGGTAAATAATTCACAAAAATTCCAAAATTTACGATTGTCTATTCGTCGAAATAGTATCTAATTGGTGCACATTCCATACGAGGTAAAAAATGAAAAAATTTCTTGTGATTCTCTCTATTTTCTCTTTCAGTACTTTCGGCGTTTTTGCTCAAACAGAAGCAGACGAAGAACCTACTATGCAAGCTGACGAAGCTTCCGAAACCGTTAAACCTAAAAAAGAAAAAATGAACAACAAAGACGGTGAGAAGAAAGAGAAAAAGAATAATAAAAATGGCGAGAAAAAGGCTAAAAAAGCTAAGAAAGCCAAAAAAGAGAAAAAAGCAAAGAAAGACGCTGAGTAATCTTAGCCCTTTTGATTTGAAAAACCCCTGGATTCAGGGGTTTTTTTATGCCCCAACAAACCAAATGAAACCTATTAATAAAACCTCCACCTACCTCTCGTTAGCTGTATTTATACTTTCTGTTACTTCCTGTTCTAGTTCGAATGGAAAAGAACTGGAAATTACAAATATAAATCCAATTCCCATTCGTTTCCAATTCAAACTCAATTCAATTCCCAAGGAACTAAAAGGAGAAAGAATTTCTTACACTCTCCAATTTTATTTTTGTCCTGATACAAAAGCAAAAGACTGTTATACTCCGGTTTCCACTAAAACTCAAAAAAGTGCAAAACCACTTCAATCATCCATAGACCAAATCACATTCCAGGAAGTGATTCCAAACCAATGGACTCATCTTTCCATTCGTTTAGAGGGAATCGAAAAAATCCAAGGGAAATATTCACCAGGGCACAATCCTTTTTGGATTCAAAATACAGATTCAGTTTTAAAAAAACAAAACATCACTCATGATTTTACTTTTGTAAGCCAAGAGAACCTGATCCCCAATCGCAAACAAGAAGAGTTGGCTGCAAAATTTGCACCCATCCTTGTCTTTCACAAAGATAAAAAATATTTACCAACCAATATGGAAAAGTATGTAAACTTCTTTCATCCGAAAGAATACACACTTCCGAATAAAGACATTCGTCGCAAATCTCTCGGCCAAACCACTTGGAACTATGTGGAATTTCCAGACCTACGAGATAGAGAAACACAAACTCATCTGTACTATCATGTGCGTTATGCCAAAACGACTGTATCGGGAACAACAAAAGAGACTCTCCCTGGATTTCGAGACGATGGCAACTATTGGTATGAAGTGGGGAATGGAGATATGGTCGTCTCTTATTGGATTTGGTATGATTGGAACGAAGGTCCAACCAAATTCGGGAATATCCACCAAGGCGATTTAGAATCTTATGCCCTACTCGTTTCAAGAGATGGAAAACCAAAACGGATTTTACTCACGGGACATGATCATATCCTACTTGATACCGATTTTCGAAATATCAATTCCTTAAAAAACCACCCGATTCTTTATGTGGCGAAAGGGAATATGGGTTCAGATGGTGGAAACCCAACATCAGCGTATGGTGGTTATACGGTCAAACTACATGCAGGAAATGCTCTCTTTAATTATATTTCTGATCCTTGGGATGTGTTCCCAAGTTTCGATCCAGAAAAATCAATTCTCATCGTTCCCAAAGATTTATCTGAAAAAGATTTAACGAGTGTTAAAATTGGTTCAGGGATCAAAGATAAATCTATCCAAACGAAGGAAGATTCGGAATCTGACAACTTACCCGAATCCACTCGTTACATCGATGCGAGTAAGATGATCAAACAAAAAATCGAAAGATTAGTCGCTTGGGAAGAACCGGGTTGGGTGGATCAAACAGCTGACAAAGATCCCGACGGCCATCACAAAGTAGATCCGAAGTTATCATCCTTTTTCAAGTTTCGAGGAAGACTTGGTAAACATCCAAGATCTGATTTAAGGATTCGAGAGTTACACCAATACGGCGAATCTCCGGAGAACGCTCCATTCAAAACCAATATCGAACAACATTATACTTTTGAAAGTCCCAAGTCAGAAAGGTCTTATACGGATAGGGAAGGAAACTATGGGCCTAAATTTTTAGGAGACGATTCTACTCCGCAAAAGTAATTCGATCCAACTGAACCTAATCAGATCAGATCAGATCAACTAACTTTGCTTTGGCTAACTCTTCTGGTTTGAAAGGTTTTTCTTTTCGAAGAAATTCGATCATTTCCTCTCGGCGTACATACCCTGCGCCGAGGATTGCTTTTTGGATTACAAAATCTTTCCATGTTTTGAATGAATGACCAAATTTTTCGCGGTCGAGTAATCTTGTGATCGATTCCTCATTTTCACCCCAAACAAAAGGATTGGCACCAACATGAAGAAGGTCAGTCAAACATTCAACGGCATCAGCGGAAGCAGATAAAAACAAAGCAGTGTTTCCCAATTCGTCTCTTGCTTCTAATGAAACATTTCCTTCTTCTAAAAGATAAGAACCTATCTCATGTAAATTTCTCTCGGAAACCAAATGGAGGGCTGTTTTCCCTTCTCGGTCCTTGTGATGGATCACTTCCGGAAACTTTGACAGAAGCTTTGCCACAATCTCCATCCGGTCTTCTACTATTGCTTCTAAAAAAATCGATCTCCCTTCTTCATTTCGTAGAGAAACTATCTCTTCGGTTAATGAATCAAAAAGAACTTCCCAAAGTGATTCAGCAGACTCAAGGACTGCCAAATGAAAGAGGGTATTTCCATTTTTATCCCTAGTGAGAAGATGGTTTGAGTGTTTCCAAACAGAAACGGTATCCACTAAAATTTGTAAAAAGGATTCTTTATTTTGGCTCAACACATCAAAGATGACATTGCCTGGAATGGAATAAGGAGATAAAGGATCGGCTCCTTTAAGGATGGCATGGCGAAAGAGTTCTGCACTCTCCATCTTTAACATCCAGGAGAGGGCATTGGTTCCATAAGAATCTAATTCATTCGGATCAGCTCCGGCACTGACCTCTGTTTCCCAGTCTTCAATACTTCCTGATTTGGCTACGTCTATCAAACTCATTTAGGTTATGATACACGTGTCCTCACAGAAGTCGATTTTTTAACGGCCGATTTTTTCGGATGGGAACTAAGGATTTTATCAAAACCTTTTTTGATTTCAAAAGATAAAAATTGGGTAGCAGTTTTATCTTTGGTGGGAACAAAACTCATGGCTCTTTCGGAAAGAGCAGTGATGGTCAAACTCGGATTCACACCTAAGTTTACTGTAAGCATGGAGGCATCACAGACACGAAGATTCTCATACCCAAATACTTTGTTTTCCATATCGATCACACCACGTTCTGCTGAGTCAGCGACAATACAACCACCCATAATATGACCTGTCAAAGGAGCGCTGAGGAGAGTGTCATTGAAGGAACTGCGAGGAATTCCGCCCACGATCTCAGCCAATTTTCTTGTGAAGGCATTGGCAATTGGAATATAAGTTGGAGTGGGTTCACCTGTTGACAGAGCTGAGGTGATGGTTCTTTGGAAAGGCCAAATGATTCGTCTTTTTCGTACAAGTCGTACGCTATTATCAACAGTTTGCATCACAAGTAAGATGATAGAATTTTTTGCAAACCCAACTGGATTGTGAGCTTTTAAAAAATAGATGGGATGGCGTAACATTGTCCAAAAGAATTTGAGTGGTCTTGGAAACTTTCCACCTCCATCAGTCATCACACTGGCAAGGAGAGCAAAAAAATCAGAACCTTTGGAGTACCGAACCGGTTCAATATGTGTGTTTTCATCAGGGTGAACTGAGGAAGTAATCGCAATCCCACGAGAATAATCCACATTTTTACTGGCAGGAACTGTTACAGGTAGTACGGTTTCACTATTGGTTCGAACAGTATCACCTAACTTTTCTGACAAACGAATCATTTTGTTTTCAAATTGCATTTTGAGTAAAAGGCCGACAGTGCCCATCACTCCAGCAGAAAGAACAACTTGTTTCGAACGAAATTTTCTTTTCGGATAACCAAACCAACCTGTTGTACTATTGGATTCTAATTCATATCCAAATTCTCCACTGGCTTCTGGATCAGGTATTCCTTTTTCATTCAGTGGAACAAGGGAAGTGACTTTGGTTTCAGGAAGAATTTCAGCTCCGAGTTTCTCTGCTAAATATAAATAGTTTTTATCGAGAGTGTTTTTTGCGTTATGACGACAACCGACCATACAACCACCACAAAAATTACAAGGGTCTCGATCGGGACCATCTCCGCCAAAAAAAGGATCCTTGGGATCTTTTTTGTTTCCAAAATAAATTCCCACAGGAGTTCTTCGGAATGTATCTTCTTTACCAAAGGTTTTAGCAGTTTCTAATAAAATTTGATCTGGTTCCCAGAGTTGTGGGTTCTCTGTAACTCCAAGCATATGTTTAGCAACATCATAATATGGTAATAAACTTTTTTCCCCACCCATTTTGGAATACAAAGGAGAATTTAATACTTTAGAAGAAGGGACATATAATGTACAAGCATACACTAAAGATCCCCCTCCCACACCGGCCCCACTCACTAATAAAAAATCATTGAGTAAGTTGATTCTTTGGATTCCATAAAAACCTAACTTTGGCATCCATAAGTATTTACGAAGGCTCCAATTTGTTTTTGGAAAGTCGGTTGATTTCCATCTTTTACCTGATTCAATCACTAAAACTTTATAACCTTTTTGGGATAATCGGTAAGCAGAAACGGAACCTCCAAAACCAGATCCTACAATAATAAAGTCATAATCATAATTTTGTTCTTTTGGAATGGATTGACTCATGGTTCGTTTTTCCTTGTTTGTGGTGCGTGAGCGAAACCGAGTCTGCAAAGGAATTCGATTCCTGTCAATTCGCTCTTATCGAATCTAACAAAAACTTCTCGCCTAAAGTTATAAATCCTTTTAAATCGGTTCATGCCTGAGATTAAAAAACAAATTCCTCTACTCAAAAATGACGGAACCCTGACAGAAGAAGGTTGGGCCAGGTCACCTTTTTGGACTTACAACAGAGAAAGTATCGCTGCCTCTGCATTGAAAATTAAAGAATGGGATTATTACTCCATTTTATCCCCGACAAAAGATTTTGGAATTACTATCACGGCATCTGATTTAGGTTATGCGGGACTATTTGCGATTTGTTTTTTGGACTTCAAACGAGGAATATTCAAACAAATTGATACACTTTCCGTTTTGCCTTTAGGTAAAACTGGATTTCCAAGAGTGAATAACAGTGGAGTCGTTCAGTTTGAGGATAAAAAACTAAAAATCCGATTTGAAGTCAAAAGCGGAAAACGAATTTTAGAATTTGAATCAAAATCATTTGAAGCCCCCGATGGAGGCAAAGGGGTCCAAGGAAAAATCGAACTTTCCGAACCAAAAATGGATTCGATGAATATCGCAACCTCTTGGAAAGAAAATAGAAAAGCATTCTACTATAATACCAAAATCAATTGTATGCCGGCAGCAGGCCAAGTGCAAGTAGGGAATACTAGTTATCAATTCGATTCTCAAAAAGATTTTGGTGCTTTGGATTGGGGACGCGGAGTTTGGACTTACAAAAATAGATGGTATTGGGGTTCCGTCTCATCATGGATAGGTGGAAAACCATTTGGTCTCAATTTAGGATACGGATTTACCGATAGAACTCCCGCATCTGAAAATGTTATTTTTTATGATGGAAAAATTCATAAACTGGATGAAGTGAATTTCATCATCGATACCAAAAATTATATGGCGCCTTGGAAGTTTACTTCAAATAACAACCGTTTGGATTTGGATTTTACACCGATTGTAGATAGAAATTCTTATATGAATTTTTTAGTCATCAAAACTGTGCAACACCAAGTATTTGGAATGTTCAATGGGACAGTAGTTTTGGATGACGGAAAAACTCTAAAACTTCAGAACATCCTCGGTTTTGCCGAAGACGTTCTAAATCATTATTAAAACGAATTCTTATTTTCGTTTTTTTAATTTGTAATAAGCGGAAAAACTAGCGGGGATAAAGATAAGGGATCCAAAAGTTCCAAATCCAAGTCCCCAGGCCAATGAAAGTGTCATTGGTATGAGAAGTGGATCCGAACCACCAATGGCATACGCTGTGGGAATCATTCCGGCCATCGTTGTGAGTGTTGTCACCAAAATCGGACGAAATCTTTCAGAAGATGCAGTGATGAGAGATTCATACAACCCATGACCTTTTGCTTGGAATTCTTGGATGGTATCCACAAGAACGATGGATGCGTTCACAATCACCCCTGCAAGACCAATGATACCTATCATTGCAAGAAAACTTAAAGCCTTTCCTGAAATTAAAAATCCAAACACCACTCCCACAAAACCTAATGGAATGGAAAGTAAGATGAGAATTGGTTTTTTAATGCTATTGAAGATGATCGCAAGGATAGCGAAAATTCCAAAGAAGGCAAGAACACCAGCGGTGAGAAGTGACACCATCGACTTGGCAGTTTCTTCTTGTTCTCCTCTAAACTTAATTTTATAACCGGGATACTTTTTACCAATATTTCCAAACTCATCCACGATTTTACCATTTACTATCGAAGAACTAGTGATCGCTTCGTTTACATCTGCAAGGACAGTAATTGCTTTTTCATAATCGTTATGGTACAAAGCCTCGATCCCTTGAACGGTGGTTTTTGTAGTGACCGCAGTAATGGGCGTTAGGAGACCAAATTTATTCGAAATTTGAATGGAATCCAAATCTTCCATTCCATCCCGGAATTTATCATCGTTTTGAATGACAATTTTTACTTCATCTTTACCTTTACGTAAGTTAGATGCTTCTAATCCTTCCATCGCAGTTCGAACATAATAAGCAGTAATTTCCGTATCAATTCCGGTAATGGCAGAAGCAGTATCTTTCATTCGAATCTGAATTTCTTCTCTACCAGGTTTGTAATCATCATTGATATTGATGACACCTTCTTGTTTCTTTAAAAAACTTTGCATTTCATTTGAAATTTGTTTTAAAATTTTATAGTCACGACCTTCAATCGCAACCGTGACCGCAGCACCGATAGGAGGACCATTAACTACTAAATCCACCATCACAGAAACTGCACCTGGAAGTTTTTTTAGATCAGGTTCTAGTTCACCAAAGATTTCTTGTGCTGTTCGTTTTCGTTCTGTTTCTGGAACAAGAATGATCTGTGCCATTCCAAGTTGTTCCCCAATCCGAGTGAGTGGATCGGTTGGATCTGTTTGTTGGATTCCAATTTTTAAAATGATACTTTGAACTTCTTCTTTTGGAATTTTGTTCAAAATTGGTTGGAAATATTGCAACTGTTTGGTGGTTTCTTGAGCAGAGAAGTCAGGTGGAAATTCTGCACGAACCATAACATAATCAATTCCTTCCTTAGGAAATAAATTGAAGTTCATGAGTCCGACAAGTCCACAGGAAGATAAAAAAACAATGAGAATGGATCCAAGTGCTAGGAAAGGGCGGTTCACCACCTTGGTAATAAAATTTGTAAATCCAGATTTTAAAGACTCAAATCCGTTTTCTAGAACAGAACGAAATTTTTCTCTATGTTTCGAACGTTTTTTTATTTCATGAGATGTGAACTGAGCATACCGAACGGGAAGTAACAAAAAGGATTCAAACAAGGATAAAGTCAAAGCAACAATCACCATAAATGGAATCTGCCAAATGAATTTACCCATAATTCCGGACATAAAAGCCATTGGCAAAAATGCAGCAACAGTGGTGAGATAAGAACCAATGATAGGAACAAACAATTCACTCGCACCAAGAACCGCAGCTTCTCTCGAATCGATTTTTCTAGATCTATGTTTGTAAATATTTTCGGAAATGATGATACTATTATCTACAAGCATCCCCAAAGAAATGATGATCCCGAGCATAGAAACTAAGTTGAAGGATACATCAAAAATAGGGAATGCTATGGTTGTTGCAAATAAGGTTAGTGGCAAAGAAAGACTTGTGAGCAGTGAATCTTTAAAACTAAAAAAGAGAATGAGAACCACCACAACCAAAAACAAACCTTGCAATGAATTGGTAATCACCACATCCAAACGTTTGATGGCACGCGCCCCTTCATTATTCAATTCCGTAAACTGAATGTTAGCTGGAAGTTGTTTCTTTAATTCATCAATTCGTTCTTGAACCGCTTGCACCGTACGAATGATATCCGCGCTGTCTTTTTTAATGATCTGAAGAACGTAAGCTGGTTCTCCATTGACAACGGCGATCACACGTGGTCTTTCATAAGTATCTTTTACATTCGCAACTTGTGATAAAAGAATTGTATTTCCTGTTTCATTGGAACGAACCGGAATATTTTTTATATCGTTGATTTCGTTAATTTCACCGGTTACTCGGATGTCTTGGGTGATGGGTCGTAAAAAAGATCCAGCTGGAACACTGATATTACGTTTCGAAATTGCATTGATGATATCGGAAAAACCAAGTGTATACCTTTTCTTTAATTCTGGATCAACACGAATGCGCCATTCTTCTTTTCGTTTACCAAATGCATCCACACGAGAAACACCAGAAACTTTTCGCATTTCATCTTCGATGAATCGACCCATTTCTTGAAGTTCCATTTCATCCATAGCGCCATGAATGGCTAACTCTAATACGGGGAAGTTGGAACTTTTTTGTTCAGTGACGATGGGACGATCTTTTACCTGTGTTGGTAAATTGGTGACACGATCTACTGCGCGCCTGATGTCATTCACAACACCATCTGGATTTGCATGTTCTAAATCAATTTTGATACTGATATCTGATTCGGAGTTACGAGAAATAGAACGAACAGAATCCAAACCTTCTACTTCACGTAACTTTTCTTCAATGGGAATGGTTACTTTTTTTTCCACATCCACTGGGCTTGCACCAGGATAGACAGTCAGAACTCGCACCTGGCGAAAATTCACCCGAGGGAATGCTTCTCGTTTCATAGAAAGGACAGAGATCATTCCCGCAAGGAACAAAAAGATAAAAACCAAATTGGCAACTAATGGTTTATAGACGAAGAAATGTATGATTTTTTTCATAAATATAGTACGTTTAGAATCAATCTAAAAATATTGAATGTTGGGTCAAGGTGAAACGAAATTTATTGACTTTGTTTTTCTGATTTGCGTTCTTTTAAAACAGTCTCAATCACTTCCACAAATACAGAGGGATCTTGTGCCCCACTCACTGCATACTTTCCACCAATTATAAAATAAGGAACACCGCTAATTCCATTTTGATGGTAATATAAAATTTCTTGTCGTATGTTTTCTTTGAGTTCTGGATCTGAAAAAATGGCATCAAACTTATCACGATCTTTGTACAAAGGTTCTGCTACTTTCCAAATGGTTTCTTTGTCGGTGAGATCTTTTCCCTCGGTAAAGTTAGCAGAAAAAAACAGATCCACAAGTTTTGCTTGTTCTTCTAAAGTAGAAAGTCCAGCTACAAGAGCATGTAAGACCAATGTGTTCGTAGCTTTGGGTATGTCTTCAAATCGAAAAGGTATTCCAACCGATTTTCCGATATCTGTCAACCGTTGCCAAGCTCCATCCAATCGATCCAAACTACCAAATTTTTGTGTTAGGTGCTCTTTGTAATCGATTCCTTCTTCTGGAATTTCTGGAGAAAGTTGGAATGGTCTCCATCGAACCTGGGGGAGAATTTGATCGCCGACTGTTTGGAGTGCCAACTCCAGTTTCTTTTTTCCTACATAACACCAGGGACAAGCTACATCGGACACGATATCAATAGAAAAAGGTTCAGAGTTGGTTGACATTTTATGTTAGACTCCTATTCAATTAAGGTCTAGAACCATAAACGGAAAAATAATGAAGCTCACAAGAAAAAGTTTTCTAATGAATAGTTTTGCCACCGGTGCCTTGGTTTCGCTCTCTACACTGCAAAAAAACTTATATGCATACAGTGGAAACGATTCGAATTTTCACAGAAAGGATCCCTTAGGATTTGCAGAATCTTTAGGGTTTACCAAACCACTGGACCAAATCCTTATAACAGCTCTCCTAGCCCCGAATTCCCACAATTCCCAACCTTGGAAAATTAGGAGGGTGTCCGATTCTGAATTTTTACTTTTTGGTGACAAAGAAAAACAACTTCCAGAAATCGATTCCCTCAATCGGCAATTTTTCCATACACATGGTTGTTTTCTGGAACTTGCTCATTTAACAGCCGATAAACTAATGTTTGATACAAAAATCTCATACTTCCCCAAAGGAAAACCTGGACCAAAAACCTTTTCTAATTTGCCAGTTGCAAAATTCGAAATTTTCCCAAAAACAAAATGTGTTCATGATTTTTTATTTGCTGGTGTCCCCAATCGAAGAATGAACCGTTCCGTTTATTCTGGAGATATCATTACAAAAGAAGAAATGAATGACTTACAAATGTTAATGGGCCCGACTAAACATAAACTCCTCTTTGTGAATGACCCAAAACAATTAGAATCTATCTTACCCATTCTAGATGCAGCTTTTACTATGGAAACCAATCGTACGGAATCCAACGAACTGAATCGGAAATGGTTTCGTGTTTCGAAAGAAGATATTTATACAAAACGAGATGGGCTCACTTTAGAAGGGAATGGACTTTCAGGAATCAAACTTTGGTTTGCCAAAACCTTCTTTGTGGATTTATCAAAAGAAACATGGCATTCCACATCATCCAAAGAAGCAGGAATCCAAATGTTCCAAAAACAAGTGTATTCTTCTAAGGCTCTTGTTTTATTCGTCACAGAAAGTTCTGATGAGGAACGAAGTTGGTTGGAAACAGGTAGGGATTTTATGCGTTTCACCTTGGCTTGTGCAGTCAGAGGAATTGCCTTTCACACCATGAACCAAGCAGTCGAAGATTACCCAGAAAGTCGCGAGTTCACCAAACAACTGAAAACGATCCTTGGCTTAAAACCAAAAGAACAAATCCAACTAATCGCAAGGATGGGAAGGAGTTCTTATGAATTTGATTCTCCAAGAAGAGAATTGAGTAGTTTTCTAATTTAAAGAGTGGGAAAGATCACTTCACCAGCAGATTCAAATGCTGGTTTGGAAAACAAATATCCTTGGTAGAAAGAGATTCCCATATCCACCAAAACTTTTAATTCCTCATTTGTCTCTACACCTTCAGCAATCACTGCAATTCCTATTTCCTGACAAACATTCGCAATGGCTTTTGTTAATTTTTGAGCCACAGAATTCAGATGAATGTTTCGGATGAGTTCCATATCTAACTTAATCAAATCAGGTTGGAATTTGGCGAGTAAATTGAGTCCAGAGTATCCCGAACCGAAATCATCAATCGCAGTCAAAAATCCATATTGTTGGTAAGTTTTAAAAATATTAATGATATGATCATGATCCTGAACTTCTTCTCCTTCCGTTAACTCAAATACCAATCGATCCAAAGGAAACCGATACTCTTTACTAGCTTCAAGAGTTGCACGAATACAAGTCTCCGGTTGGTAAACCGCATTTGGCAAAAAGTTAATATTCAAATAAGAAGGAATACGAATCTGACTTGCAAGTTGGATCGCCTTGATCCGGCACGATTGATCAAACTGGTACCTGTTGTTGGAATTTACTTTGGAAAGAATGGAATAGGCAGACTCCCCTTTGGTTCCACGGACAAGAGCTTCATGGGAATAGATGGTTTTTTTGTTCCAATCAACAATGGGTTGGAACGCCATTGTAAATGAAAAATCCAATCCAGCACCGTTGCGGCACTCTGCACAACTGTATAATTTGGGAACTTTTCCTTCCTTCGTTGTCACTAGTTGGTCTTCGGGAAATTCTAATTTCATAACGCCGTTATATGACTTAGACGAATTCTAAATTTGGAAACAAAAAATGGCAATTAGAATTTGGGAAGTTTTCCCAGCACATACCATACCACTACCAAAAATTGAAAGATAGCAGTAACAAGAAGAATGCTATATGGTTTTGCATTCACAGCTTTTAAAGAACCAATCCTTGCCCCAAAAATCCCACCGAAACTTCCAATGAGAGCAAGTTCCAAATGTAATTTCCCTTGGAAAAAGAACATAAGACTTGTTCCAAAAGATGTGAGAAAAATTCCGAGAAAAGAAGTGGCCACGGCTTCTACAGGACTCATACGAAAGTAATACACAAATAAAGGAACTGCAAGAAAACCACCTCCAATCCCAAATAAAGAGGAAAACAAACCAAAAAAAATCCCAGTAAATAGAACAATCAAAATCGATTTTGGTGAATAGAAAAAAGAATCAGCATCACTTTTGTTAGTCGAATTATTTTTGGTAAGATTTGTATCTAGATTTGATTTTGTACCAGAAGAAAAAGAACTAGAAGATGGCACAGGATTGAATGTTTGTGACTGAACCTCTAGAGACTGATAGTATTTTTTTCTCCTCTTCAGAGCCGTGATCAAATTGTAAATTGCTAAGATTCCTAAAAAAAATGTAAATACAATGAGATAAATAAACTCTGACAATGGAACCCCATAGTACAACTGTTTGCCGAGTTCTGTATCTTCAAACCTTCCAAATTTATAGGCAGTATACTGAGCCGAAGGAATCGATGTACAAAGTAAAAGTAGGCCCTGTTTCCAACGAATTTTATTGTTTTGGTAGTATACGAATAGCCCAGAAAGAGAGGATACAGGCATCTGTGCGAGAGAAACGGCAACTGCCTGAACGGCAGTGAGGTGAAAAAAACTATGGAAGAAGGGAGTGTAAATAAATCCACCCCCAAGTCCTAAAAAGGAAGCTAAGTATCCAACAAAGAACCCAACTCCAAAAACAACAATGATTCCGGGCCAAAAACCCCAGACAAAATCATTGTATATTTGAAAGTTAAAATCCAATGGTATTAGAAATGTTCCTTTGCATCCTCAAAAAATTTCAGAGTGGTTCTTTCGAACACTTCTCGTTCTGTTGCCGTTTCAAAATTGTACCATGAAATCGGGATGAAGAGAAGCCACTGCGCATAATTTCGAAAGATATGATACTCATAGGTTCCCACTTTTTTTCCATCTTTGTAAAGAAGGTATTGTACATCATATCCATCTTGTGTGGACCAAGCAGGAAGGAGTGTTGCAGTCAAAGTGGAAATTCCAAGAAATACTGTGGCTTCTGGAGACGGTGAACGGTAGTTAACCTTTACATTCACTAAAAAACCAGATTTAGGAACATCCACTCCTTCCACTGTGTTTTTAAAACGAGTTTTGTTTTGAAAATAGTTTTTTAAAGCTTCTCTTCCCCCTAAATTCATTTGGGGAAATGTTGGCAGAGCATAAACAAAGTTGGCATCGTTCGATTTTTCTTCTGCAGGCAAAGGAAGAATTTTGGGATGATCTTTATAGCTGATCAAACAATTGGTGAATATAAAAAATATTGAGATAAAAAATCCAAATTTAAAAATTTTAGTTCTGGCTGTGGTCATGTAACCCTTCCTCATCGTGTCTTCTTTCTAATTCTTCGTACAATTCTTCTTGGTCTTCACTAAAAAATAATTCAAATCCAATGCGCAAACAAACAGGATCATCTTCTATGGAAACATTACTTGGTAAAATTAAATTCATTACATAAAATGTATTGGATTCTGCTTCTTCTAAAAACAATTCTGTAGCATCCCACTCATCAAATTCTTCTACATCGGGTTTACGAAATTCTTTTAAAATTTCATCAAAAGGTTCTGTGATGTAGTTGAATTCGCCAGATTCGCTATCGATGATAAACTGAATGTGGTGGCAACCGGGCCCTTCTTCTTCCAATGGACTAAGAACAAGACTTCCGCAAGCAGGGCAATGGATGACGGGATCGATGGCACCGCTTGGCCAATTGATATTGATGGTTTCGATCATGTTGAAAACCTCAGGTCCCCATCCTAATGGAACTCCTTCATAGGGAAACCGGAATTTGTTTTTCTTTTTCAAAAAAACATTTTAAATCTTTCGTAGAAAAAACGAGATAAAATTTGCCTTAAAACCAGGGTTCTATTTCTATCAAAAAAGAAATGGGGATCACTGCCGAATACCAATCTGCTTTTACATCCAGCTTTCAAGAGTTTTTTGGAAATGCCAAAGATGAAGGTTGGGAACTCTACCACTTGAGTTCAGAACCAGAAAATGATTTCCCCACATGGCTTACCTTCACCATCAGAAATCCGTTAGGTGGAAGAGCATTGGTATTTCGTTATCATAGTCTAGAAAATAAATTTTATGCCCATCTCAAAGTCCAAGTGATTCCTGGAGAAGAGAATTGGAGTTTGGACCAATTGTTTCACAAAAAAGGATACACCGATCTAGATGCGGATGATATCCTTTCTTCTGGTGGGGAGTGGCTCTTTTTTTCTCTCGCGCGCCACTACTTCGGAATCATCATTTCTTTTTGCCCAAGGATTTTAGAACCAGATTATCTTTTGGATTGAGACTTCTTGTTACGATCATCCGCAAGGACTTGGTTCCATAAAAATCCCCAAATAAAAAACGTTGAGTTGATATATGTATACAACATCAAAACTACCATTTTAGAAATCAAATCATAAGCTAAGGAATAATTTACACCTACGTTTTTCATTTTTAAATAAAACTGAAATCCAAAACTCATTGTTAAAACGAGTAAGGAAGCAAAAATGGCACCCGGTAAATTCTCTTTTAAAGTGGTTTTTGCTTTGGTAATATAAGCATAATAGAATGTAAAAAGCCCAATGCAATATGGCAAAATGATCAGAGAGACCGAAAGATAAGGATTTGTTCGAAAAAATCCAAATCGAAACTTTTGAAATATAAACCGTTCTGTTTGCACCATTCCATAAGTTAAATAAAAATACAAAACTAGTAGAACAAGAGAGATCACAAGCAAACGAAAGTTGATCCACTGAGAGGCGATAAAACCAACCTTAGTCTCATCCCGAGAGATAAACCGAAGGGCTTTGGATATAGTTCCAAAAATCGTTAAACTCGAAAAAAAGGAAATCGCAATGCTAAGTGCGATTACATTATAGCTTTTAACTCTCGTTAGGTTTTCCACACTTTTGTCTATGGGTTGGAAAATAGGGGCTGGTAAAAATTTTCCCATTTGGTCTGTCATCAAATTGATAGTCCTTGGATCTTGCAAAAGCCCAAGAAGAGTCACAAAAACTACCAAAAGGGGAAAGAGAGTGAGGAGGAAAGTAAACGAAAGTTCCGAAGCCAGACCATGGACATCGTACAAGTACACTTCACTGAAAAATCGTCGGAGTCGTTTCATCCGGCCAGTTTGCAACTTGTCAGTATTTTTGTCTTATTTTTCTTGCAGTCTCGATTCGTGAGGAAACCCTGGAAGAATCTCAGTGACGTACCTAAAAGGGGAAAACTTCCATGTCAGAAGAAAAAGAAAAGAAGAACAAAAAAATCGCGAAAATGACTGTAGCCGAAATTGATGCGGCCATCAAAAAGTCTGTCGAAACCATGAATGGCGAATCTAGCCTTTATGTGAAACACCTTCGCGAAAGAAAAGAGGAACTTCTAGCCAAAAAATAAGGTTAGTCCCTCCTAAATCCCCCGCCTCATCGGCGGGTTTTCCCAAAGCGCTTTGATCCAATTCATCCAAATCCACCAACACTTCGGCCCCAAGGTTCTCTTTGAGGGTTTTAGCTGGCATATCAAACCTGGTTGCCGGGTTGCCATCGTCGGGCCCAACGGTTCGGGCAAAACCACTCTTTTCCAAATGGCGGCCGGAAAGATGAAACCCGAATCTGGGGAAGTCATTCGCTCCAAAAATACCGTCCTTTCCCTTTTCCAACAGATTCCCGAATTTAGTCCCGAGACTTCTGTCATCGACACTGTCCTTGATGAAAACAAACTCTATGCCGAGTATGATGGAAAACGAAAAATCATAGAATCCAAATTCGAAACGATTGATCATGAAGACCCGGCTTTTGAGGAACTCCTTCATGAACAAAGTGATTTAGAAGAATTTGCCCACTTACACGACTTACACGGTCTCGAAGCTCGCGCAAAAAAAATTCTTTCTGGCCTTGGATTTTCAACGGCCGACTTCATTCGAAAAACCAAAGAATTTTCTCCGGGTTACCACCACCGCATTGGTCTAGCCATAGCTCTACTCAACCCACATAATTTATTACTTCTCGATGAGCCGACAAACCATTTGGATGACAAAACCAAATCTTGGTTAGCTGACTTTCTTGTCTCACAGAACCAGGCCTTTGTTCTCGTGACTCACGATCCTGAATTTTTAAACCAAACGGTTGATACCATCATTGAAATCAATCCTCATGGAACTTTTGAATTCCAAGGAAGTTTGGAAGAATTTTTTGAAGCCAAAAATGAAATCCAAGAACAACTAAGAGCCCAATTCGAAAAAGAAGAAACCTATCTAAAGAGCCGAATGGAATGGGTGGAACGATTTCGTGCCCAAGCGACGAAAGCTAGGCAAGTCCAATCGGTCATCAAACGATTGGAAAAAAGAGACAAACTAGAAAATCCAGAAGAATCTTTTTGGAACCAAAAACCAGACTACCAATTCCAATTTGTTCCTTCGAGTAATATCATCCTTCGATTGGAACATGCTTCTTTTTCTTATCCTGATAAAAACACAGGTGTGAAAAAAACGATTTTTGAAAATGCCGAAATCGAAATTTCCGCAGGCGATAAAGTAGCACTCGTTGGCCCGAATGGGGCCGGAAAATCAACACTCATGCGTTGTCTTTTAGAAAGGCATAAGTTGGATTCTGGATCTCTCTATTATGGACCTAAAACCAAACTTGGATACTTTTCCCAAACTCACGGGGAAGACTTGGACGAAAGCCTGAACCTCGTTGAAACCGTAATCAAAAAATACCCAGAACTCAGTGAAGAAAGAGCAAGAACCCTACTCGGACATTTTGCCTTTCCAGGGGATGGAGTTTTTAAATCCGTAAAACACTTATCAGGTGGAGAACAGAGTAGACTTCGGTTGGCCCTTCTTGTGAACCATCCGACCAATTGCCTATTTTTGGATGAACCCACAAACCACTTGGACATTGTGATCCGGGAAGCGGTCAAAAGGGCCCTCATTGATTTTCCAGGAAGCCTCCTTATCATCAGCCACGATCCCGACTTTATGAAGGGACTCTGTAACCGCACCTTCCAACTTTCCGGAGGTGTCTTACAAAATCTAAATTGTAGTTTTGATGATTACCTCAAGTTCCATAAGGAAGATGAAACGGAATCTCCGGCCCAAAATACTTCTGGCAAATCTAAATTTGAAGAAAAAAAGGCCAATCCGCAAGCCAGTAAAAACAAACGAAAAAAATTAGAGAAAGAAATTTCAGATTTGGAAGTCCAAATAGAGAGACTGGAAAAAAATAAAAAGGACAAAGAGGAACTTTTACAGGATCCAGAGTTCTTTAAAAACAGAAGTTTTCAGTTGGAAATGGACACTTATAACGATATTAAAAGAGAGATAAGCCTCCTCACGAAACGTTGGGAGGATGTAACGATAGAACTAGAGGAAATGGGCGGAGTCACATAATGGTACCGGAAATCGATGTAGTTAGTTTTAAAAAACGTCTGGATGCACGTGCAGAAGGAAAAGATGATTTTTTTGTATTGGATGTAAGAAACCCAAATGAACAACAAATTGCTCTGGTTCCTGGCACAGACAAACTCATCCCCGTGAGCGAACTCGCTGCGAGAATTGAGGAAATCAAAAACCAAATCGATAAAGAAATTTTAGTGTACTGTCGTTCTGGTGGAAGGTCTGGAATGGCATGTGGAATTTTAGCCCAAGCAGGATTTAAGTCCTATAAAAACGTAGCCGGAGGAACCTTAGCCTATTCCGATTTAGTCGATCCTTCTATGCAAAAGTATTAATTATGAAACCTACAGCCAATTTAAGAATTTTAGAACAACATAGTCTTATCCCACCTTCGGTCATCATGGAAGAACTTCCATTAACGGATGCAGCTTCCGATGTAGTTCTCCGTACTAGAAGTGAAATTTCCGATATCATCCACGGAAAAGACAACAAGCGTATGTTAGTTGTCGTTGGTCCATGTTCTGTCCACGACATTGGTGCCGTAATGGAATATGCATCCAAACTCAAACCAAAAATTGAAGAGTTCAAAAATGAACTCCTCATTGTAATGAGAGTGTATTTTGAAAAACCGAGAACCACTGTCGGTTGGAAAGGACTCATCAATGATCCCGATTTAGATGGATCGTTTCATATCAACAAAGGACTCCAACTAGCTCGTAAACTTCTGTTAGATCTTAATAACATGGGAATCCCCTGCGGAACCGAATTTTTAGATGTCATCTCTCCCCAGTACATTGCTGACTTAGTGGCATGGGGTGCCATTGGTGCAAGAACCACAGAAAGCCAAGTCCACCGGGAACTAGCATCTGGTCTTTCGGCACCGATTGGTTTCAAAAATGGTACTGATGGCAATGTACAAATCGCAGTGGATGCCATTCGTTCCGCAAGTTCCAGCCATCATTTTTTATCAGTCACTAACCAAGGAAGTAGTGCCATCTTTCGCACAGCCGGGAACAAAGACACTCACGTGATTTTACGCGGTGGAAACAAAGGACCTAACTTTGATGAGGCGTCAGTCAATGAAGTGGGTGCACAAATTGAAAAAGCCGGCCTTCCTCCGAAAGTCATGGTCGATTGTTCTCATGGCAATAGCCAAAAGGATTTTCGCAAACAACCAGCAGTGATTGATGTTGTAGCAGAACAATTTGCCAAAGGCAGCAAACATATCTTAGGTGTGATGATTGAAAGCCATCTCAAAGAAGGAAACCAGTCCATTGATGCGAAACCTCTGACCTATGGCCAGTCCATCACAGATGCTTGTGTCTCTTGGGAAACAACAGTTCCGATGTTAGAAAGATTGGCAGAAGCCGCTAGAAAGAGAAAATAAAGTTTACGTATCTAAAAACGCGTGGGCTTCCGAAGGATACTCACGTTTCGAAACTTCGCGGTGGTATAAATTCACCGCATCCTTTACAGACCCCGCAAGATTCCCAAACTTCTTTAAAAACTTAGGATGAAAGTCTTCATTGAGGCCGAGTAAATCCTGCATCACAAGTACTTGGCCTGATGTGTATTTACCGGCTCCAATCCCAATGGTAGGAATGCGAATGGATTCCGTGATTTCTTTTCCGAGAGATTCAGGAACCATCTCGAGTAACAAAGCAAAGGCGCCTGCTTCGGCTAGTTCTCTAGCTTTACGAACCATTTTGGAGCGGGCAGCTTCGGTTTTTCCTTGGACACGGTGTCCTCCGAGGGTATGGACCGATTGTGGTGTGAGACCTAAATGGGCAAAAACAGGAATTCCTGATTCCGTCATTCTTTTTGTCAGTTCGATGATAAATTCAGAATCCCCTTCTAGTTTCACACAAGATGCATTTGTCTCTTTTAAGACACGTCCTGCAGAACGAATTCCTTCTTCGATCGATGTTTGGTAAGATAAAAATGGTAAGTCGGCAACAATGGTTTTGTCGGGAGCGCCTTTACAAACTGCCTTTGTATGATAGATGATTTCATCTAAAGTCACAGGAAGTGTAGACTGGTTTCCTTGGATCACCATTCCCAGAGAATCTCCGACAAGGATACAATCTACTTCCGTTCGGTTGAATAGAGTCGCAAAGGTATAATCGTAGCAGGTGATGACAGAGATTGGTTCTCCCGCATCGTATTTTTTTTTATACTGTAGAATAATGTTTTTCATGGTTTAGTTCCAAAAAGAGTGCATACACTCCGATTTCTCCCATATCGGTTAACAGTTGTTTTATGAATGGTCTTGAATAAAGCGAATGGTGAGGCAGGTGTAAAAAATCTGTTTTCATCACGACTGCTTCGTAAGTTAGGATATCGATATCAATTTCTCTTGGGCCTTTCCAAGACCTACGTTTCCTCCCCAATTTATCTTCAATGGCTTGGAGAGAATCCAACAAACATGGTAGAGTAAAAGCAGAAGAAACCATCACCTTCAAAATTTGATTGAGAAAGTAAGGTTGGTTTGTGTTTTCGAGTGGGGCAGTTTCCAATCGTTCGGATTGTTTTAAAATTTGAACTTCTGGTAAGGTTGAAATTTCCCAAATTGCCTGGTCCATAAAATGGTGTCTGTCACCGATGTTGGAACCCAGAGACAAAAAGGCAATATTGGAATATTTCATAATCTTACCTCTTTACAAACTTAGTGCGGTAATCCGGACACTTAAGTTCAATCTCCTTTGTCATTTCCATAAGACGGGAATAAATGCGGCCTTGGCCTCGGTCTCTCCATTCGATGAGTGAATGGTTCGAAGTAAGAAGGGTCAGTTTTTCTTGTTCATAACGACTATCAATGAGATCGTATAACTTTCGATTGTTGAATTCTGATTCTTTTTGGACTCCAAAATCATCAATCACGAGGACATCCACGTTTGCAAATTCCTTTTCAATGGAACGTTCTTGCCCATGAGTTTCGCTATCGGATTGGTAAGTATCGCGAATGGCAGATAAAAAGTCTTTATTCACCTTAGCATACTTACATGTAATCCCATAACGAAAGATCAGTTCATTCAAAATGACGCAGGCGAGTAAGGTTTTCCCAGATCCAGTCCCACCCCAAAGGTAAAATCCTTGTGGGGAAAAATCAGGGTTCTTAAACTTATGAACAAGTTCATTGGCCCAGTCATGAGCAATGATAAAGGACATATCAGGGTCGTTTGCGGTATCTCCAATGTCGATGTTGGACAAAAATTGGAAACGATACCTCGCGGGAACGTTGGCCTTTTCGACTAAATTCTCTAGGTTGCGAAGGGAAAACCTTGCATTATGGCAAACACAAGGGAGCATTTTGTCCAACTTCCTGTCAAAAGTCATAAAAGGGGCCTGCCCCTTCGACTCACAAGTGTTACAGTCGCTACCGATACAATGGCAAAGGACTAGGGCACCAGAACGAGAGCCGCGAACATGTTCGGCTAAGGTAATTCCGACCCCACCACAGGTTTTGCACTGTGGATTTCCGTCCCGGATGGCAGTAATTTCGGATAAATTCATCTCCAAGGAGCAATCTTCTCGAATTCTCTAAGCTGTCAAGGAATGAGATTTTTTAGGTGTTTCAGGACTTATGTCCCTTTAAATCAAAGAGAATCGGAAGAAAAAGTTCATGATTAGGTTTTTTTCCTCATTAATTCGTTATTATTGACTCTTGCCATTCCGATACTTTCATTGAAGAAATAGATAAACCTATTCCTTCAAAATATTGAAAGAGACAAAAGGGTCACACGACTATGAAGATTATTAAGTATCTCCTTATTCTCCAACTGGTGTCCGGCTTCAGTGTGCTTTTCGCACAAACTCAGCCTGCGAACGCTCAAGATAGCCAAGCGGCTAAAGACCAAGTCGACGAACTTCTCAAAGGCGAACTCGTTCCTGAGAATGACGATGCGGAACTTACCGAAGACCAAAAAAAGAGAAAGAAAGAAATTATGGAACAGGAATCTCTTTGGAAGAATCCTGATTTTAAAGGGTATAACAAAACTTTCCAAGAGTTACACCAACTTTCTAAAACTTTCGCAAACAACCAATTCCGATTGGCTCTTTCCAACTACCAATCCGGTGTTAACACCATTATGAAAAATAGAGATTGGGTAGAACAATTCCGCAAAGAAGAAGCGGAAAAGAAACGCTTAGATGAAAAATGGTACTGGCAAAAAGTAGATCGTAAATCTAGAGAAGAACGTATTGTTTACCGTGAAAAAATGAAAGCGAAACAAGATGCGCTCAACTACTTCTCTAAAGCGATCAATCACCTTGACGAAATTAAAAACCCTGATTTAAGAGAAAGACCTGAGTTCAAAAGACTTCTTTCTGATGTTTATCGTTCTTGGGTAATGGCTGAGTATGACCTACAAAATCTTCCTCAAACCATCCCAATTCTTGAACTTTACATCGAAATTGATGATAACGAGAAAGAATATCCTGCTCACAAGTATCTTGCTAGCGCATATAGCTTCGAAGAAAACATGATCAAAAAGACAAAAGGTCCAGATGATATGCTCTTCAAGTATCGTTACAAAAAGAACGTTCACTTATTACGTGCCACTGAGTTAAAATATGGAAAAGATTCTCCTGAATACAAACATATTGTTAACGTAATCAACCGAGATGAGGTTATTTCGGTAGCACAATAATCCCGAAAACATCTCTTTCAATGAGAAAGCCCGGCAAACAAACCGGGCTTTTTTGTTTTTAACGAGATAGAAATAACTTTCTTAATTTAAATTCTCATCTTTGTATTACAAAAGAACTCATACAAATAAGATCTGATTCATACACCGAATCTTCTCTTTATTTAATTTCCTTAAGAACCGTCTTCGTTGGCATGCGAAAGAAACTAAATAGTCCTAACGTATACAAACTCACCGTAACAAAACAAATTCCTAAAAACACAAACACCAATTGTCCGTAAGGATAGACACTTCTTAGTTGTAATACCGAACGGTTTAAAACCTCGTTGGAAACAATGGAATAAACAAGTCCCAGTAGAAAGGAAATTATAGAAACCAGCAATGCTTCTCGTAGAAAATGTTTTACCATAAAGCGGCTGTTCGCACCAATCACTCGTAACAAAGCAAATTCCCGTTTTCTTTCCGATTGGCTCGCATATAAGGTTGTAAATACGAGAACAAAGGATGCTGCTAAGATAAAAGCAGTCATAAGAGCCATCATCTGTGTCACCTTTTCCAAAATTCCCATAAAGGCTTGGATTGTTTTTTCCGTATCAATCACGGTGATATTGGGAAATCGGTTCACTATGACCTTCTGCAATTGGTATCTGTTTTCACTAGAATCAATGAGTAAGGAAACGATATAAAACCGAGGAGCCTTCTCCAAAATCCCTTTGGAAAATAGAACCACAAAGTTTGGTTTCATATCGGCCCAGTTCACTGAACGAAGGTTAGAAATTTTTCCCGAAACTTCACGGCCTTGGACATTGAAAGTAAGTTCATCCCCCACTCCCGCCTGCAAATACCCAGCAAAATCTCGTTCTACGGAGATTTCATTGCGCCCCGATTCGTCCCACCACGATCCTTTGGTCACCTCTTCGGTATCATACAAATCATCCCGGTAAGATAAAAAATATTCCCGGGTTCTTGCAGTAGCCCGCCAGTTGCGATCCATTGCGTTTTTGATGGTATCTTCTTTTTTGATGGGTTCCCCATTCACTTTGGAAAGTCTTGCTCCAATCACAGGAGCCAAATATTGTTTTTCTACAGGAAAGATTTTAATGGCCGTTAGAAGATCATCTTTCTGAGTTTCTCGGATGTCCAATAGAAACATATTGGGTCTACGTTCGATCTCGCGGGCCCCACTCAGTTCGAGTAAACTCTCTTGTAAGATGAGTGATAAGGTGAGGATGAAGAGTGCCGATCCAAGTCCAATGATGGAAAGCCGTAAAGCTCCCGATTTACGAGTGACTTTTTTTGTCACAAGGCTCCATTCTTTGGATAACCATCCCAATTTAGAAATTTTTGTGATGAGTAGCCCAAACAAAATGTACAATCCGTACACAAGAATAGGTAAGGTTAATAAAACCAATGTAAACAAAATTCCTTTAAAGATACTTTCTGTTTCGAGCACGGCAAGACTGGTAAACAAAAGATAAATCAAAAGGAAAGATCCAAATTGCCATTTGGATGTGGAAAGTTTTCCACTGGTTTGTGATTCCACTTCTTTTAATGCTGCCAAAGGTTTGACAGATCTTGTTTCTAATACAAGGGGAATAGAGATAAGAAGTGGTAACACCACACCAAGCACCATACTCCATAAAAGAGAAGAAAAAGAAAGGCCAAAGGCAATGCCAGTTTCTACTGACATCAGACCACTGATATCAGGTAATACCGATTGGATCCCATACCCAAGGACAAGACCAAGAGTGGTTCCTAGTATTGATAAAATGAATATTTCAGCAAAAACCAAAAGTAAAATTACATTCGGTTTGGCACCAAGACACATTAAGATCGCAATTTCATTTCGTTTTTCGAGTAACCGAGTGCGAACGGCTGTATAAACAGAAATGGCTCCTAAAAAAAAGCCCGCAAGAGCTAGGAGTGCCATATAATCAAAAGTGTTTTTGATAAACTGTTGGGATCCCGAATTGACTTCTGTATTGTGATAGATGGTTAAATCTTCTTTGATGAGAGCTTCAAACTCTTTGTCCTTCCAACCCAAACTATCAACAGTTTCCGGAAATTTTGCATAAATGGTATAACGAATGCGACTTCCTCGTTGGACAAGCCCTGTCCTGTTTGCCGTATCTCTCAAAATGATAGAACCTGGAGCCGATCCCACAAAGGAACCCACAGCACCCGGTTCTTTTACCACAACACCAGCTAACACGAGTAAACTATCACCCAAACGAACACGGTCCCCCAGTTTCAGCTTGAGATTTTCCACGAGAGATTTATCGAGTAGAACTTGGTTTGGTTTTAAATTGCGATACGCTGATTCCGGTTCGGTTTTCATTTCCCCATAGAAAGGGTAATTGGTTTCGACCGCTTTGATGAAACTAAGGGAGTTTTCTTCCCCCGATTCATTGGAAATCATGGATAAAAACTGGATGGAAGCACTGGTTTCTGAGCCCTTGGGTAGGCTTGTTTCGACCAATTTTTCTGCTGTTTTTGTGATTTCTTGGGGGGATTGCAGGGCGATATCGGCCCCCATTATCGATTTTGCCTCTTTTTTAATGGCATTTGCCGTATTGTCTTTGTAGGAATGGATTCCAATTACAGAACCCACACCAAGGGTGATAGACACAACAATGAGTAAAGAATACCGAAACCGAGAGAAAAGCTCACGTTTTAAGTAAAAACGAAAAAGGGAAACTTTCATCTACTAACCTTCTTAACAAGGCCTGTCGTTTTCTTTTGTTTGGTGGTCTTTTTTGCGATCAATTTTTGGGAAGAACTCTTCTTTGAATTATTTTTATTGCGAGAATCCGAAATAATTTCCCCATCTTTCATCTCCAAAACACGGTCTGCCAGCTTTGCCACATCGGGATCATGAGTGACCACAACAAGAGTGGTTCCTTGTTCTTTGTTTCTATATAGCAAAAGATCTAAAACAGTTTTACTATTTTTAAAATCTAAATTGGCAGTTGGTTCATCTGCAAAAATTACTTTTGGATCGTTTACAAAACTTCTTGCAATGGCAATTCTTTGTTCTTCACCACCTGACAACTGTTTTGGGAAATGTGTCGCTCTGTGAGACATAGCAACTGATTCTAAAATTTTTTCTGATTTTTTTAAAATCTCTGCTTCAGTCAGTGAAGATTTTAAGTACAACGGAATCCCTACATTCTCAATGGCATTGAGACCAGGGAGTAATTGGAAGTTTTGAAAGATAAAACCAATTTTGTCTGCACGTAAATCAGCAAGATTTGATTCATTTTCCTTTGTGAGATCGGTTCCATCTAGTGCCACAACCCCTGTATCTGGTTTATCTAGACCGGCCGCTACACCAAGAAGAGTTGATTTACCAGATCCTGATGGGCCTATAATCGCTACAAATTCACCCGTTTCAATGCGAAATGAAATATTTTTCAACACATCAATCGTTTCCGATTCATTGTGAAATGATTTGAACACATTTTTAAATTCCAACACTAGGTTTTTCCCCCAAAGATTTTATCGCCTAACACATAAGACATGACTAATAACGGGCATTTATCAGAAAAAATACCGCCTAACAACGATTTTTTAATTTTTTCCGTAACAGTTATAATTTTTTTAATTTTCATTTTCGTTCCAACTATATTGCACCGATTCGAAAAAATTCTGACAAATTTTTACTTATCTTTTTGAGCGTACATCCTAATTTTTTTTGACCCCAAAGGGCGGGTTTCATATAAAGTAACTTCATCGTAGTGTTTCCCCGACCCCTATTTTTAGGAATTTTGGGAAGTTATGAACAGCACTGTCGATAAGCGGACTCATACAGGTAAATATAGAATGCTCGAATGCAATACAAAGATAAATACTGCAGACTTTATGAATGTGAAAATCAACAATCTTAAACCTTGTGCGGAATGTGGATCCGTCACGAACCTTTATCAATACAATCTCTGTAAAGTTTGTCTGTCCAAGAGTTTCAAAAAGCTTGTAAAAATCATCGACTCCGTGAGAAAGTAGAATTACTACACTTTCTCTACGTTAGTCGATGAATTATCCATTCCAAGATATTGAACAAAAATGGCAAAAACACTGGGACGACCACCAGACCTTTCGCACAAACGCACACTCAACCAAACCTAAATACTATTGTTTAGACATGTTTCCCTACCCAAGTGGTGCTGGCCTTCACGTAGGCCACCCTGAGGGATACACAGCCACCGACATCATTTCTAGACTCAAACGAATGGAAGGATTTGAAGTCCTCCATCCGATGGGTTGGGACGCCTTTGGTCTACCCGCAGAACGATATGCGATGACGACTGGTGTCCACCCTCGCACCACTACAAAGAACAATATTGATACTTTCCGCCGCCAAATCAAAAGCCTTGGGCTTTCGTATGACTGGGAAAGAGAAATCTCCACCACTCATCCCGACTATTACCGTTGGACCCAGTGGATTTTCTTGCAAATCTACAATTCCTACTTTGACAGAAAGTTAAACAAAGCCGTCCCCATTGTTGAACTGATCCAAACCTTCGAAAGAGAAGGATCTAGTTTTTTTGAAGGAAAAGAACTCCCGAAAGGAGTGCAGTTTTCTGCTTCTGATTGGAAATCAAAGTCCCGCAAAGAAAAAGAAGACATTCTATCTCACTTCCGATTGGTGTATGAAGCCAATATCCCTGTCAACTGGTGTGAGGCACTTGGAACCGTTCTTGCCAATGAAGAAGTGGAAGAATGGACCTCCAAAGGGTATTCTGTGGAAAGAAAACCCATGCGCCAATACATGATGCGCATCACAGCTTACGCCGAACGCCTATTAAACGATCTTTCTCTTTGTGAATGGCCGACTTCTACTTTGGAAATGCAAAGAAACTGGATTGGAAAATCCGAAGGATTGGAACTGAGTTTCCCTGTTCCTCACTTATCCAAAGACATCACCGTTTATACAACAAGACCTGATACCATTTTTGGTGCTACTTACCTTGTCCTTGCTCCAGAACATCCTTTGGTAAAAGAACTCACCACGGCAGAGCAAAAATCAGCAGTCGAAAAATACCAAAAAGATTGTTCTTTAAAAAGTGATTTGGAAAGAACTGAACTGAATAAAGATAAAACCGGAGTTTTTACAGGATCTTATGCAAGTTTGCCTACGGATCCATCTATAAAAGTTCCTATTTATATTTCCGATTATGTTTTAATCTCTTATGGAACTGGTGCCATTATGGCCGTTCCTGCTCACGACCAAAGAGACTATGACTTTGCCGTGAAGTTCCAACTTCCGATCAAACAAGTCATCGATGGAAAAATGGAACCAAACCTTGCTTTTGATTCGAAAGACTCTGTTTGTATCAACTCTTCTTCCGCAGAAGTTAAGTTAGATGGTAAATCTTACAAAGATGCCTTCCAAACAATGACGACTTGGGCCGAAGGAAAAGGAATTGGTCGCAAAAAAATCCAATTCAAACTCAGAGATTGGTTATTTGCCAGACAAAGGTATTGGGGTGAACCCATTCCTCTTGTTCACTTTGCCGATGGAACTCCGAAAGCTCTTTCTGATTCTGAACTTCCTTTAGTTTTGCCAGACCTAGAAGAATTCAAACCTTCGGGAACTGGTGAATCTCCTCTTGCCTTAGCAAAAGATTGGCTTGTGTATACTGATCCAGTCACAGGCGAAGTGGGAAAAAGAGAAACCAATACCATGCCGCAGTGGGCAGGCTCTTGTTATTATTATCTTCGTTATATCGATCCAAGAAACAACGAGAAACTCATTGATCCAGAACTCGAAAAAGCTTGGATGCCAGTCGAAGTGTATGTGGGTGGGGCAGAACATGCCGTACTACACTTGTTATACTCTAGATTCTGGCATAAAATTCTTTTTGATTTGGGTCACGTTTCTTCTCCAGAACCTTTCCAAAAATTGGTCCACCAAGGCCTCATTCTTGGAGAAGACAAAGGGAAAATGTCCAAGTCGCGTGGAAACGTAGTCAATCCGGATGATGTGGTTTCTGAATTTGGTGCCGACACACTTCGCCTTTTTGAAATGTTTATGGGTCCGTTTGAGATGTCCAAACCTTGGAGTAAAAACGGAGTGGATGGGGTCTTTCGATTCTTAAATCGAGTTTGGAGACTCTTTCATTCTGGTGAAAACGAATCCTTCTTTGTAGAAGATATCGAACCAAACGAAGCAGAACTCAAAACCCTTCATCGTACAATCAAAAAAGTAAAAGACGATATCGATCACTTCTCATTCAACACAGCTGTATCGCAAATGATGATCTTCATCAATGAGTTCACAAGTAATCCAAGAAAACCAAAAAAAGTATTGGAACCTTTTGTTCTCGCACTCTCCCCTTTTGCACCTCATTTAGCAGAGGAACTTTGGGCCAAACTTGGTTATAAAGAATCCCTAGCTTACCATCCATATCCAAAATGGGATGATAAGTATTTGGTGGATGCCAATATTACGATTGTAGTGCAGGTGAATGGAAAGATGCGAGGAGAGTTTCTTGCCCCTCGTGACATAGAGGAAAAAGAAGTTTTGACTCTTGCCAAAGCCGTGGAAAAAGCAAAACCATTCTGGGAAGGCAAAGAAATCAAAAAAGAAATCTATGTAAAAGGAAAACTCGTCAATATCGTTGTGGCTGGGTGATCTTTTACAAGATCACCATCACAAAAATCAACACTCCAAAAAGAACAATCGTTACAAAAGCCCCCATTAACATAAACAAGTTGGCCCCAGAAGACTTTGAATCTTGGGCTGGGGCATTTCCTGTTTTTTTCTTAGCACCTTGTGCCGCCGATCCTTTGTTAGCTCCACTGGTCATACCGGCTGGTTTTGGAATGGCAACTTTTACAGGATGTTCCTCCACAGAATGAAGCAAATATTGGTTTGGACCTTCCGCAAATATATGGTATTCTGTTTTACTCCCTGCAATTCCTAAAAACCTTCCAACCACTGGTTCCTTCGAAATTTTTCCTTCTTCATCAATGAGTCCAAGGATTTGGGCATTGGTTAATCCTTCTGGTGTTTCTGTGGGAACTCGAAATAAAATTTCCATACCTTCAACCAAGTTATCAAACTCCACACCGTTGATAGGAGATATCACCGTCTTCATATTCAATTCTTTAGGAAAAGATGATCTGTATTGTGCAATCTGGCGTTCAAGGGAAGAAAGTTCACCTTTCGCTGGTTCGGTGGAGACACCAGGAATAGAAGCATCTTTAGCAGCTGCGGCTTCATCATCAGGTTTTGGAATTGGTAAAATCACACCCTTCATTGGGTTTTCATATCGAAACTTTGCGGTGGATAGTTTGTCCACTTCTGCCTGGAGTTTTATATTTCTCCCTTTGGTTGCCATAAGAATTGGATTTTCCAAAATTTCAGAAATATGAGAAGGATCTTTTTTTTGCCAAAGTGGTAGCAGTTCTTCTAACTTCTCTTTGGTGAACGCTCGGTGAACGGCACGACCAATGTTTTCAGAAATTGCAGGATCGTAACCACCCGTTTTTCCAATATCACCCAAGTCGGTTGAAATTTGTACGTGATCGGCAAAAGTTCGAATCCTTCGAAACGTTGGAGAGGTTCCTACAACGGCATATAGTTCCATGATATGTTTTCGAATGGAGGACACTAGAATGAGAACCATTCCGTTCAAACTGTCCAAGTCGATTTTTACTTTTACAAGATAACCATCTGTAATTTTACCTTGTAAAACTTCTTTGGCTTGTTCATCCGTAAACACGGCTTCTCTGGTCAGGCCAATAAGGTCTGCTTGTCGTTTGAGTTGGTCTGCTTTTGAGTTTAATTCGGACATTATTCTACAAACAATTGTTCATGTGTATCGGCAGATTTTGGCAATCCACTTAAATGTACTTCCACACGCGCTACTGTTTCCTTTTTCCTTTCTGATGAATATATAGAGAGCAATCGACGATCAAAACCAGACTGAGACAACAGTATTTCTACCATCGTGATTCCCATTCCCGCTCCTTCCGTACTATCACCGTGTTCCATAAAGAACTCGAATAGATTATCATACTTTTTCGCATTAATAAACTTTTCTTTTACGCGTTCGGCCTCAATGGGCAATAATGGGAAATTATTTCTAATTTCTAAATCAATTTTATCCTTTCGGTAGATACAAGTGATCTTTACAAAGAGTCCAGATTCCCTCATTTTCTTTTTATAAGTGGGAAACTTTCTTTCATTCAGACTAGATTTAAAGAGTTTCATTCCTTCTTCATAGTCTTGTAAGTTTTGAATGTTGAGTTTGAGTTCTTCGAAGATGATTCGTTTGATTGCTGCTTTGGTTGAATTGACAATGAGTTCCTTTGCAGCAGTATAAAAGAGTTCCATCAAGTCTTCACGACCAACAGAACCCAAAATACGAAACAGAATGTACTTCAGTTTGGTCTCACCGACATCCCCCATCACATAAGTAATCATGGAGATTTTTTTTCCAAGTTCCACGGCACGATCCACAGAGGTGCAAAACTGGGAAGTTAGTTGGATCTCTTGGGACATACCGGTAAACTGAAAAAATTTGCCAACATGTAGGGGATTTGTCTAGCGAATTATCATTTCTTCAGTTGTTTACCTAAGATTTCCATCACTCCATTTAGATTCGGTTTGCATGTTTGGATTCTGTTTTTGAGCCTCTCATCTATGTTAGGGATTTTCCCTTCATGAAATGCAAGTTTGAATTCAGTGAACTTGAGTCCATTCGCTGTGGAGATCACAACCACCGACTCACCTTTCCCCACCACACCTGATTCTACCGATTTCAAAAGTGCTGCAAGTGCCACACCTGTGTGTGGATCATTATACAATCCGTACAAATCACCACGCGCGGCTGCATTGGCTAATTCTTCTTCCGTAGCAACTTCCACAACTCCATTGAATTTCTTTAAAATACGAATGGCTTTTTTCACTGAAACAGGATCTCCGATTTGGATTGCAGAGGCTAAGGTTTTTTCAGCTGTTACCGGAGAAAAGTCCGCAAAACCTTTCTTAAACGATTCATACAGTGGACTCGCATTTTTTGCTTGGGCTAAAATGATTCTCGGTAATTTATTGATGAGTCCAAGTTCCAACATCATCTCAAATCCCATTCCAAGAGCCGAAACATTTCCTAAATTTCCACCGGGGATCACAATCCAATCCGGAACCGTCCAACCTAACTGTTGTGTGATCTCAATCGAAATGGTTTTTTGCCCTTCGATTCGCAGTGAATTCATTGAGTTTGCAAGATAAATAGATTTTTCTTTGGTGAGTTCTTTCACTACCGCCATACAACCATCAAAGTCAGTTTCGAGTGCCAATACAAGAGCCCCATTCGAAACGGGTTGGATGAGCTGTGCCGTTGATACTTTGTTAGCTGGAAGTAAAATAATAGAAGGAATTCCTGCTTTGGCCGCATAAGATGCAAGGGCTGCTGAGGTATCTCCTGTGGATGCGCAGGCGACCGCTTGGATGGGAACTCCGTCCGCAATCATTTGTTTGACCTGGCTTACAAGAACCGTCATTCCTAAATCTTTAAAAGAGCCGGTATGCGAAACTCCGCATTGTTTGACGTGAAGGCTTTTTAGTCCCAAATCTTTGGCAAACCGGGATGCGTCATACAAATGAGTGGTTCCTTCTCCCGATGTGATGATGTTTTCGTCCTGAATTCCTGGAAGGACCCATTCCTTTTTCCCCCAAACTCCCGAAGCATTCGGGAATTGGCTAGAACGGAACCGAGTTTCAAATTTCGACTTCCATTCTTTTGCCGAAACTTGTTTGAGGCTGTCTATATCATGTTCGACATTCAAAAGTTCCCCGCAAGACTCGCAGGAATAAATCACTTGGTGGAGAGGATAGGTTTTGCGACAAGATTCGTTGGTGCATCGAAACTGTGCTCGGAATTGATATTTTGTAAGTGACATAGACTTCTCTAGGCTTCAGATTTACGGAAAGTTCCTTTTCCATTCTGGAGAAAGGGGAAAAATGCACGAATGATTTTTATCGTTTTTTGATGGATATGGAAACAGAAACACATTCTCCCCGCTGGTGGGTCAAATTCAAACGTTACGCCCGTCGCAGCATTCTCATCTTTTTCTTCCTCTGTTTCCTCTTATTTGTGCGCATCTTTTTATTCCAAATTTATTCCATCCAAGGAAATTCCATGTATCCAACCTTAGAACATGGGTCCGTGGTTTTTGTTTGGAAAGGTGGATTTGCCATTTCTGCCAAATTTTTTGGAACACCACTCCTTTATACAGATCCAAAAATTGAAAAGTTGGATTTGGTATTATTTGTAAGCCAAGAGGATGAACTTGTCGTCAAACGAGTGATAGGTTTGCCTGGAGAATTTTATTCCATCGAATCTGGACGAGTTCTCATCGACTCAACGGAGTTATTGGAAAATTATCTTCCGCAAGGGACCTACACAAGCGAACCGAGTACATCTATATTTCTCAATCGTCACAACTCACCTTTTCTTGCTATGGAAAAACAAGGAAGGATTCCTCCTGGTTATTATCTACTTTTGGGTGACAACAGACAATATTCAACAGACTCCCGTTCGTTTGGGCTTGTCCCTGTCGAAAAAATCAAAGGCAAAGTAATTTTTTATTTCTAACGATGACAGAATACAAACAACGTTTTAAGTATATTATTCTTTTTATCCTCTCCCTTTTTGTGATTTTACTCTTTCGGGTAATTTATCTTACTTATTTTAACGATAATATCATCAATTTAAAATCGAGTAAGTATGTCCAACGAGGAACCATTTACGACAGACGAGGGATTGAACTTGCAATTTCTCGCGAGTCGGCAACTGTTGGAATTGATCCAACCAACATTTATGATCCTGACCTCACCGCACAAGAGTTAGGTCCTATTCTTGGAATTCCTCCAAACAAACTCATCGAAACCATAAGGGAAAAACAAAATTATTTTTTATTAAAAAGAGAAATTGAACTCTCAAAAGCAGAAAAAATCAAAGCCTTGTCTCTTCCCGGTGTTCGAGTCGAAAAAGAATACAAACGCATTTATCCACAAGGAAGTTTAGCCGCAAGTTTACTTGGCTTCACTGGTTATGATGATGACAAAGCACTTTCAGGCCTTGAGATGTTATTCAATTTGGAATTATTATCCACCCCCGATGCAGAATCGAGTAAGGGAAACAATGTCCATCTAACAATCGATAGTATCATTCAATATCGATTAGAAAAATCATTACAAAAAGCTTTTCTCCAAACTGCATCCAAACGTGGAATTGGTATGATTATGGATACGGAAACGGGAAAAATTCTTGCGATGGCCTCTTATCCTAATTTTGATCCCAACCACTTCCAAGATTTTCCTTTGGAATCTCATACCAATTGGTCCATCCGCCATGTGTATGAACCTGGATCGACGATGAAAATTTTCATTGCCCTTATGTTACTCAATGAAGGAAAAATCCTCACCAATGAAAGATTTCATTGTCCCGGTTATATTGAAATTGGAAAAACCACCATCCGTTGCACTGACAATCATGGTCATGTCAATTTGGATGAAATTCTACAATACTCTTGTAACGTAGGTATCATCAAAGCTGCGCAAAAAATTGATGAAGCAACTTACTACAATTATATGGAAAAATTTAAGTTTGGAAAACGAACTAACTTTTCCATCCACGAAGCCAAAGGATATTTACCTCCCCTAAACAAATGGAACAAAAGTACACCTTACTTTTTATCCATAGGCCAAGGACTTTCTGTGACACCCATCCAACTCATCACGGCAGCCGCAGCCGTTGTGAATGGTGGGATTTTATATGAACCATCTGTTGTGTCTCAAATTACCAATTCTTATGGGGAACTGGTACATGAATTTTCAATTAAAAATGAACTACTCGGTATCAAAGAAGGGGCTGCCAAAAAAACTTTAAACGCAATGGGGAAAGCAGTTTCGCAAGGAACAGGGAAAAAAGCTTATTTAGAAAACTACTTTATCGCAGGAAAGACAGGAACTTCACAAAAAGCAAAAGCAGGTGCGGGATACCAAGCCGGACTTTTTACTGCGAGTTTCCTTGGTTTTTTTCCCGCAGAGAAACCTAAGTATGTGGGTCTCATTGTTTTTGATGAACCCGGTGGAGAAACCCATACGGGTGGAGGGATCGCAGCACCTGTCTTTCGTGAGGTGGTGGAAAGTATCATTCCTATTGTTGAAAAAAGTGAGAAAGCACTTGTGTATCGGTTGAAGGGCGAAAAAAATAAAATCTATAAACTTGATCCTAAAGTAATGCCTGACCTTACTGGATTCACAGCTTCTGAAACCATTCAAATTGTAAAACAACTGCAAGTAGAATATAAAATGGAAGGTTCTGGATTTGTGAAAACACAAGAACCGAAAGCTGGGACTTCTTTAAAACCTGATTCTTCCATCAAAATAATTTTGGAACCTTAAGTGAACAAAATTTATCTGGATAAAAATCTTGCTGCTTTACCTTCCCAGTTAGCGGAACTCATTCAAAATTCAGATACAAAATCTGATGTGAGCAAATCTTTAGATTCAGAATCCAATTTATCTTATCAACTAACAAAGTCCAAAACCGGAGATCCCACTTTAGAATTAGAAGGAGTTTGGATCCATAGCCGGTTTGATCCCAAAAAAGAGGCGGAACGATTTGCCACAGAACTTCCTCATGATGGAAGTGAACGCATTTATTTATTGTTTGGTGCTGGCCTTGGATATATTCTTCCTTACCTCATAGAAAGAGAAAAAGTAACCATCATTTGGATGGAACCACATCATTTCTTTATTAAAGAAGCATTTCAAATTTTTGATTTTTCCAAACCATTGTTAGAAGGAAAACTAATCCTCATCACAGGAGAAGGATTAGAAGACCAACTCTCCGATGCTGTCAAAGGAAAAGGAACACATCCTATTAGTTTTGTTCCTCACCGTGGCTCTTGGCAATGGAGAGAATCCGATTATTTAAAACTCCGACATACCGCCGAACAGATGTTTCACAAAAAAGATGTGAACCTTGCTACCCTCACCAGATTTGAAAAAATTTGGGCCAAAAATATTTGTTACAACCTGCCTGAATTGTCGAAGTTCCGTCCGGTTTCCGATCTGTTTGGAATTGCAGAAGGAATCTCTATTGTTGTTTGTGGTGCAGGTCCAAGCCTTTCCGAATCCATACATGATTTAACTAAGTATAGAAACCAGTTTCTTCTCCTTGCAGTAGACACTGCTCTTCCCATCCTCACCTCTTTTGGTGTTGATCCTGATTTGATTTTTTCAGTCGACCCGCAGGCCTTAAATAGTCAATACCTGGAAGATTATTCTGGAGATGGGATTCTCATTTTTGATCCCACATCCACTTATTTGAGTTTGAGGTTAGACAAAGGACCAAACAAAGGTTTTGTGACCTCTTCTCCCTTTCCTCTGATTGGACTACTGGAAAGAACGGGCGATGGTGAAATTGGTTCTGTACCTTTTGGTGGTTCTGTTTCCACCAATGCTGCAAGTCTCGCCACTCTTATGGGGGCACGATCTGTTTTTTTGGTGGGCCAAGATTTGAGTTTTACCAAAGGTCTTGCTCATTCCAAAGGAGCAGTCCTCGAAGAACGGTTGAACTATTTAGAATCCAGAAAGTTCCGTCGGGAAAAACATAACTACAAACAGCTGTTTGCCTTACCTCAAAAAAAAGTAACAGGAAACTTAGGTGAGACGTATATCACCAATGAAAAAATGTTAATCTTTAAAAAATGGTTCGAAGACCATTCAAAAGAAAATCCTTGGACCAATCTCACTAAGTTTGGTGCCAAACTAGAAGGAATCCTCCATTCCGAATTTTCTAAAGTATTTCCTGATGGTAAGGAAGAAGTAGAAAAAGAAAAAATTTTGGTCGATGCGGTTCGTCAAAAAATCCAATCCAAACTAAAAGAAGATTCTTCTTTTTTTCAAAAGAACCAATTGGTTTCAGAAATAAAGTCCACAACGGAAGCCTTATTAGAATTTGCATCCACTGTGAAACGAGGACTTAATGTTTCACAAAGAATTTACAACCAAATCAAATTAAACCAAATCAATCCGAAAACTTTTACAGAAGACATCAAACAAATGGACCTAATCGATGAACAAGTATCTGGAAAAAAAGGTTTAAATGAAATTTTAAGTTTAGGAATCCAAAGAGTGATTTTAACCATCACCGAAGGTTATGACGACCAATTGACTTTGGAAGAAAAAGAAAATGCAAGGCTAGCTGTGGCAAAAAAATCTTTGTTATTGTATGAAGGACTATATACATCCGTTCAGTCTACCAAACGGATGCTAACAAAATCACTCTATCGAATGTTGTAACTAGTTCGGTTATTCTGTTACCGATAGAACAGTAAAATCAACCCGTCTATTTTTGATTCGACCGGCTTCTGTAGAATTGGATTCAATTTCTGCTGTTTCACCAAACCCGCGATAGTCGAGTTGAGTCGCACTGACGCCATTTTTTACTAGTTCATCAAAAATAAACTTAGCACGTTCATCAGATAGGATTTTGTTTTCATCCATCTCACCAATAAAACAAGTATGTCCTTTCACTCGAACACGAATCCCTGGATATGACTTTAATGCTTCCGCTAGGGTTGCGATTTTATCACTCGCACTGTCTTCTGTTTGCATACTTTGTTTGATGAAACGAATTTGTAAGTCATTGATATAACGAATGGCAGAAGCTCTGGATTCAAACTGATCCGAAACTTTTCCTTGTGATAACTCCACGCGTTCCAAAGAACGAGTGCCCAGATCGGAGGAACCATTCAAACTTTGACCTGAGGTTGTGGTTTGCGATTTCGAACTACGATTGCAACTACGGATTCCAAAAATAATTAGAACAATAAAAAATACGAGAACCAGTCCCAGTAAGATCAATCTTCCGATACGATTTTGTCTTGGTGTGATTTGAAATTTATTCAAAGCAACTAGTTCATTGTATTCCGGTGTTGGCGCTACTTCGTCATGAGAAGTTTCCCCAAATTCATAACTTTCAGTGTAAGGAGTGAATCCTTCATCGGAAGCCTTAAGAGCACGAGCAGAGCTTCGTTTTGTTGTGTTTTCTTTTTTCGCAGATGCTTTAGTAGAAGATTTTTTCTTAGCAGCAGGAACTGAGATTTTAGCGGCCCATTTACGAATTTCGGAACGAAGGTATTCATCTGCTTCCGGTGAAAATTTAAAATTATCTCGAATGTATTTTACAGTACGTTTTTCAACATCTGTATAATCACCACCATCTTTGATGGCATCAAATAAGGTTTTTGCAATATTTTTGCCAATGGGAGCTTTGCTACGTTTGGTGGCTTTTTCAGCAATTTCTAACAATTCATTATCATAATGTTTACCACTGATGGTACGGTAATAACTATCTGCCACGTGAAAGCTCCTTAGTAATCATATCGACAGGTAAGGCCAATCTATCCATTCTTTTCTGGACTTTAGGTGTTGAATCCGTCCAGAAATTGGTTATTTTTGATCTTATACTGCAAAGAACCTCGGCTAATTCCCAAAAGTTTGGCTGCTTCTTCCTGTGTGGAGACTCGTTGGAAGGCCTCTTTGATCCAAATTGCCTCCAACCTTTCAATGGCAATGTTGAGAGATAAATTTTCCGAAGGAGATAAAATTTCTGTTCCCAGACTAAAACTCTGGACCTTCGCCGGAACCTCAGTTTCTCGTTTCCCATCTTGCAGAAATGAATGAGGTTCCAAAACCGATTCCGGTGGGACAAGAACTGCATATTGAATCACACTTTGTAATTGTCTCACATTCCCACTCCAAGGCATTCCTGTGAGTGCTTTGAGCGCATCAGTGGAGAAGGTTTTGTTCCTTCCATATTGTTTGTTGTATTGGTATAAAAAATGATGTGCAAGTAGAGGAACATCCCCTCTTCTTTCTCGTAATGGGGGCATCCGTAATGGAACCTCCGCTAGGCGGTAATACAAATCCATCGAAAAAGTTTCTTTCTGGATATCTTCTAATAAATCCCTTTTACTACCTGTAAAAATTCGAATGTTTAAAACCTCATCCTTCTTTTTGGTCGAAGGAATCGGAATCGTTTTGTCTCTAATTGTATGAAAGAGTTTTGTTTGTAGATTGGTTGGTAAATCACCAATGGATTCAATGTACAACGAACCCCCATTGGCTTGTTCTAATTTTCCTGGATTAAAAATTTTTCCACTTTGGGAACCAAATAACTCAGCTTCCAATAATTCATAACTAAGTCCCGAACAATCTACAGTAAGGAAAGGACCATTTTTTCTTTGAGAGATATAATGTAAGGCTTTGGCGACAAGTTTTTTACCAGCCCCTTCTTCTCCAATGATCATCACCGAAGTATCGGAGGGACCCACTTGGCGAATTCTATGTTTTAAAAATAAAATACTCGGGTCATAACCAAGAATTTCTTCAACAGGATCCTCTTCTCTTTTCGATTTTTCAAATGCTTCTTTTGCTATTCGTTCTTCCAAAATAACAATTGTTAATTGAGAGGCAAATAATGTAGCTTGGTTGATGATATCGGATGAGAAAAAATTAACCTTATCCGATTCTAAGTTTAAAACTCCAACTGTCGAATCTCTTGTTAACAGAGGGATAGCAAGTTCCGAACGAACCGTTTCAATAAGTTTTACATAATCTTTATCTAAAGTTACATCGGGAACATAGATAATTTCTCTGGTGGAGGCCGCGCGCCCAGTCACACCCAAGTTGAATGGAAGTTTGGCAGCAATTTTTTTCTCCCAATCCATCCCTTTTGCGGCCACAATGGTAAGGACTTTTTCTTCCTGGTCCATAATGGAAATACTACCGGTAGAGGCTCCAAACAAAGTCAGAGTCATATCCAAAATGAAATTCAATCGATCCGTAATATTCGGAAGTTGTTGAATTTCTTTTTGGATTTTCCTTAGAGCACCGGAAATATCCTGTTTTACAGACATTTGGTTATACTTTTGCGTTTGCCTTTTGGTTTGTCAGGTATTTTAAGTAAGCAATGATAAAATCTTCCAAGTCTCCGTCCATCACTGCGTGGACGTTCCCAGTTTCAAAATCGGTTCTATGGTCTTTTACCAAATTGTATGGATGGAACACATAACTTCGAATTTGCGAACCCCAAGAGATATCACGTTTTTCACCCGCTTTTTTAGCGTTTTCTTCTTCAGCTTTTTGTTTTTCCATTTCATACAAACGAGCACGAAGCATCTTCATCGCTGTATCACGGTTTTTGATTTGTGATCTTTCCATTTGGCAAGAGACCACAACACCAGTAGGAATATGTGTGATTCGCACAGCAGAGTCTGTTGTGTTGACGTGCTGTCCCCCAGCACCAGAAGAACGATACACATCCACACGTAGGTCTTTTTCTTCGATGTTTACTTGGATGTCGTCATCCACTTCCGGCGTTACATAGACAGAAGCAAAAGAAGTATGTCTTCTTTTATTAGAATCAAAAGGAGAGATCCGAACAAGTCTATGGACTCCGGATTCACATTTTAGATAACCAAAGGGATGATCCCCTTGGATGTAAAGCGTAGCGTTTTTGATTCCCGCAGTTTCACCCGGTTGGTAGTCTACAAGTTCCGCACGATACCCTTTTTGTTCACAAAACCTTGTGTACATTCGCAGTAACATATCAGCCCAGTCTTGAGATTCCGTTCCACCAGCACCAGGATGGATATTGATAAAAGCAGCTTTACCATCATCTTTACCAGCAAGGGCATCTAACATTTGCAAGTTTTCAAATGTTTCAAACATTCGATCAAAGTCATCGTTTAATGATTTTAATCCCGCCTCACCCATTTCTTCGGATGTAAGTTCAATCAAATCAGGAAAATCAATCAGTTCCTTTTTTAAATCCAACCAAGGATCTAACTTTAGTTGTAACTCGTTTCGTTTTTGAGTGACTGTTTTTGCTTGGTCTGGTGAGTCCCATAATTTGGGATCGTTTGCTTTTTCAATGAGTGAAGATAAACGGTCGTAGTCTTCTTGGAAATTTTGTGCAGTCCAATAGGATTGGAAAGTCTCAATCATTTCTGATGTTTGTTTTTTTAAGTCTTTTAGTGATCTATCCATAATGCGTAAATCCGAAGTGGAAGTTTTAAAACAAAGAATCTTTGCGGAGACGTTCCACTTCCCATTGGAATGTTGTTTCTCTGAGCTGCGGAGTATTTCCCTCTACAGTTCCCACAAGAGAATAACTTGATTCTTTTCCGTATGTATCAGGCAAACGTTTGAGTATGAATTTACCTGACTTAATGAGTTCAATGACATGGAGTAAAAAAGGATCTTTTTCTTTTCTGCTCATTTCTTCCATAGAATAATAAAAAGTAGAAAGACCTTTATAAAACCAATCGATGTATTCGTTTTTGCCGCGTGGCCAAATTTGTTCCAAACGAATTTCCGATTCTTGGACTAGCGACTTACCAAGGAAAGGTTTTTGCAAAACACGACACTGAGAATAAATTTCAAAGTTTAAATCCCGGTCTCCACCCTTTTCAAAATCCACACCAATCCAACGAATCCAAGATTTTTTTTCTTTGATGGATAAAGCTGGAATCAGTGCAAACAAATAACCTTGGTCTTTGAATATCCTTTCATGAGCAAGATGTTCTAAAATTTCCATCGGGATCATATAATGGCCTTTGGCCCATTCAATCACATAAGGGATGGATTCTAATTGAAGGTACTCAGGTGGAGTTTCCGAACGAATGATATCACCAAACTGCGTGAGGATAAAAATAAACGATAACAACTCTTGACGACTAAGACCCGAAAGCACACTTACCGATCCACTTAAGTTTTGAAGGGCACGGCGAATCATAAGATGTTGTTGGAGTTGGGTTTGGTTTTCAGACAAAATGATCCCTAGATGTTTTTCAAAATTGCGAAGGCTAACACGTTCACAATTTTTAAAATTTCCAGAGATACTAAATGGCATTAGAGAGCACGCCTTCCTATGTCTTTTCTATAAAATGTATCTGGAGCTTTGATTTTTCCTAGAAACGCATAACAATCATTAATTGCATCTTTTAGAGAATTTCCAAAAGAAGTGATTCCGAGAATTCGTCCACCATTTGCCAAAATTTGGTTTTCTTGGCTTTTCGTTCCTGCATGGTAAACCACCACATTCCCCTCGTTTGGCGGAATCTCTAAAGGCATTCCTTTCTGTGGGGCGTCCGGATATCCTTTCGCTGCAAGCACCACAATGGCAGAGGATCCCTCTTTTAGTTTTAGATTTCTCTCCGGGAGGTTGCCCATGGCAGAGGCATAAAAAATAGGTAAAATATCTTCATCCAACAAACGAAGTACACACTGAGTTTCTGGATCTCCAAAACGACAGTTAAATTCCACTACATTGGGATTTCCTTCTTTGGTAATCATAAGACCAACATAAAGAAGTCCTTTATAAGGATGGCCTGCCGATCTAAAATCAGCTAACATCGGTTCGATGACGAGTTCCTTTACTTTTGTAAGAACAGAATCTGTGACAATCGGTGCCGGGGCATAAGCACCCATCCCACCTGTGTTTGGACCAATGTCGCCATCATAAGCTCGTTTGTGGTCTTGGGCCGCAGGAAGGCACATATACCTTTCCCCATCGGTAATGACAAAAAGAGATGCTTCTTCTCCTTCTAAAAAGGATTCCAAAACTACTTTATTACCACTTTCCCCAAACTTTGATTCTAAAAAGATTTCATCTAACGCCTGTTTCACTTCCTTCATTTCGAAAGCAACAGTGACACCCTTTCCAGCTGCAAGGCCATCCGCTTTGACAACCAAAGGTAAAATTTCTTTTTGGGCATAACTCCAAGCAGACTCATGATCTGTAAACACAGCAAAAGAAGCCGTAGGAACTTTGGCCCGTTTCATCATTTCTTTGGCAAAATGTTTACTTCCTTCCACTTGCGCACAATAAGCAGAAGGTCCAAAACAAGGGATACCTATTTCAGCACACCAATCAGAAAGTCCGTTCACAAGAGGATCTTCTGGGCCAACCACAACAAGATTTGTTCCCGAAGATTTTATATAATCAAAAAATTTGGATTTATCCGTGATGGATATGTCCTTTGGATCCAATAAGATTTCTTTTGAAAAACCACCGTTCCCTGGAAACACTTTAAGCGATTCCAAAGATTTTGATTTAGAGATGGCATCCGCTAACGCATGTTCTCTTCCGCCACTCCCAATGAGTAAAACTTTAAATTTATGTTCCAATTTTTTCTAAAGCCCTTACCGTACTATCTAGTTTTTCTTTCCAAGTATTATACTTTTCTCTTTCTTTTTCGACCACATCCGGTTTTGCTTTTTCTAAGAAAGATGGATTGTTGATTTTGTTTTCCAACTTTTCCATTTCCAATTGGATTTGTTTTTTCTCTTTTTCCAATCGTTGTTTTTCTTTTTCAAAATCAAAAATACCTTCCAAAGGAAGAAAAATTTCTCCGATGGAAAAAGCACCTACGGAATCTGTATTTTTTGCTTCATAAGAATCTAAAAATTCCAAACTTTCTGCTTTGGAAAGTTGGAGGATGGATTTGATTTCTCTTTCCATCATTTCTTTTAATTCTTTATGGCTACACTTGATGATGACCTTACATTTTTTCTCAGGTTTGACTCCGAGTTCTGCGCGCATGTTACGAATCTTTGTGATGATCTCTCGCACAAGTTCCATACGAACTACAGCCGGTGCGGAATCAGAAACTCCATATGGTTTTGGAAATTCTGTTTTTGCAAGTTCTGTTGGATCAAGCAAGGAATGAATTTCTTCCGTGATGAATGGCATAAACGGATGTAAAAGCCCGAGCGATTTTTTCAAAACACTCACAAGCACAAACCGCGCTTTTTCTTGTGATTCGGGGGTTACATTCCCATACACACGAGCTTTGGTTAATTCCAAATACCAATCACAGAACGATCCCCAAACAAAATCATAAACAGCATTTGCCATTTCAAAAAAAAGATAACCAGAATAGGCTTTTTCATACTTACTAAGCATCCGATCAAATTCATTCAAAACCCAAAGGTCAGTATCTTCTAAAGAATTAATATCTGGTTCTTTGGTCGTGAACTCTTCCGGTAGGTTCATAAATATAAACCGGCTTGAGTTCCAAATTTTATTACAGAAAGACCTATAGCCGTCTAACCGTGATTCGTCGAAAAGAATGTCCTTTCCTTCCGGCAAAACGGCTGCGAGAAAAAATCGAAACGAATCGGTTCCGTATTTAGTCATCATATCCAAAGGATCTACTACGTTTCCAAGGGACTTACTAAACTTCTTACCATCTTTATCACGAACAAGGCCATGGATGAGAACCTTTTGGAAAGGAACATCCCCCATAAATTTAAGACCATTCATTATCATCCGAGCGACCCAGAAGAAGATGATATCAAATCCCGTCACGAGAACGGAGGTAGGATAGTATTGTTTGAGTTCTTCCGAATTTTCAGGCCAACCAAATACAGTGAAAGGCCAAAGTCCGGAAGAGAACCAAGTATCTAAAACGTCTTCATCTTGTTTGATGGTCTCTTTTGTGACATTCACACCTTTTTTAGAAAATAGAGATACTGCTTCTTCGATGGATTCAGCAACCACCATCTCACCATTTGGTGCATAATAAGCAGGAATTCTATGACCCCACCAAAGTTGGCGAGAAATACACCAATCACGGATATTTTCCATCCACTCAAAGTATGTTTTTTCCCACATCTTTGGTTGGAATTGAACCTTTCCAGATTTCACAACTTCAATGGCAGGTTTAGCAAGGGATTCAATTTTTACAAACCACTGAGTCGATAACAACGGTTCGATGACCGCTCCCCCTCTTTGGTTGTGACCTACACTATGGATATGAGTTTCTATTTTTTCAATATAACCATTCGTTTCGAGTTCTTCCACAACTCGTTTGCGAGCTTCGAACCGGTCGAGTCCATTGTATTTACCTGTATGTTCGTTTAAAGTCCCATCCAAGTTCATAATGTTGAGTGGAGTGAGTTTCAAACGAAGTCCCGCTTCATAGTCATTGATGTCATGGGCCGGAGTGATCTTCACAAGCCCCGATCCAAATTCTTTATCTACAAAGGAATCGAACAAAACGGGAATCTCTTTTCCCGCAATTGGTAAAAATACAAACTTACCCTTTAAATCCGTATAACGTGCGTCATCTGGATGGGCACAAACAGCCACGTCACCAAACATGGTTTCGGGTCTTGTGGTTGCGACAACGATGTATTCGCCCTTGTTAAGAGTTTTTGGATCTTTGGATTGAAACTCTGCTTTTGGATATTTGATATGATAGAGTTTGCCCTGTTTTTCTTTATACTCTACTTCAATGTCTGAGATAGCAGTTTTTGTAACCGGACACCAGTTGATGATTCGTTCGCCACGGTAAATCAATCCTTCATCATACAAACTACGAAATACTTTAATGACTGCTTTGGAAAGTCCTTCATCAAAGGTAAACCGTTCGCGCGACCAATCGACTGATTCACCGAGTAACCGTTGTTGCTTGGCTATCATTCCACCAGAGTGTGCCTTCCATTCCCAAACTTTTTCGATAAATCCTTCGCGAGTAAAATCGGTTCTAGACTTTCCTTCTTTTCCTAACTCACGTTCCACAACCACTTGTGTGGCAATGCCAGCGTGGTCCATTCCGGGAACCCAAACTACATTTTTACCTTTTTTACGTTCGATACGAATGATGATGTCTTGGATGGTATGATTGAGTGCATGACCAATGTGTAAATTCCCTGTAACGTTTGGTGGAGGGATGACGATCGAAAATGTTTCTTTGCGAGAAGTGTCAGGCGCGAAGGTTTTTTTTTCTTCCCAGGTTTTTATCCATTTGGGCTCTACAGATTCGGGATCGTAACGGTCAGGTAGCTGTGATTTCATAGGGTCTTTGGATTTCTTGCACTTTACTATGTTTCGTAAAGAGTTTAGGGGTCAAGGATGAAACAGCAACCAAGGTTCGCATTGACAGAAAGGAGAGGCAAAAGAATCTGGTTGGCATGAACGCAAAAACAGCAAAAATCCTCGGCAAATATGCAACCTTCAAAGGTGTTTCAGAAAAACAATTGAAACGCGATTGGTTGTCTCTTTCCCATATCGATAAAGATAAAAAAAGACAAGAAATCCTTAAAGAAATCGCTAAGAAATAAAACATGCGGAAGAATCCTTCCGCTTTTTTTTATGGAACGTAAGTTTCAAATTCTTCTCTCTCTTCTAATTTTTGGATCCTCTCTCTCCGATCTTTTTTATTGTTCCAAACAAAGTGACATAATATTTTCCCAGTATGAAGAAAGTTTGGCTTTGGCAAAAAACTCCAACCGTAAGCTCATCGTACTTTTCGGAGCCGATTGGTGTCCCGACTGTAGAGCATTAGATGGGATTTTTGGGGAACCAGAACCAAAGGCTGTCCTCAAAGAAAATTTTGTCCTCTTCAAAGTAGATGTCGGCCGCTTCGACAAAAATTTAAGTCTAAATGAAAAACTAGGAAACCCCATTCAAAATGGAATCCCTGCTCTTGTCATCATAAGCCCAGAAGGAAACATTCTCACCTCAACAAAAGGTGGTGAATTCTCTAACGCAAGTAAGATGACAAAAGAACAAGTTTTAGAATTTTTATATCATCTTTAGGAGAAGTTTGTTTTAAACAAACTGTTCAATTTTATGAACCGAACCAAAAACCAATTCACAAAAAATTTGTTTTCATACAAATTCAAATCAACGATTCAATTCTTAAAAAACTCAAGTTTATATCTTATTTTGCTTTTGACTTTTTCTCTATCTGCAGAAGAACCAACTGCCCCGACACTTGCTCTTGGCAACTCCCTTCCTGAAATCAATTATACAAACCAGTGGGAAGAACCAAGTCCGATCCCTATAGATACGACAAAGGTAATTTTTATTGCTGATATGGATGCCAGTAAAATCATCCATCCCATTTTAGAAAAAGAAGGAAAAGGATATTTGGAAGGAAGGCATGCAGTGCTTATTTCCGATATTCATAAAATGCCGTCCCTTATTTCAAAGTTTGTAGCACTTCCAAAAATGAAATCCTATCCATATACTCTTCGTTTGGTGAGAGAGGAAAAAATTGCAGATCCTTTTCCAAGAACAAAAGGTTCTCTCACTCTCATCCAACTAAAAGCGGGAAAGATTACGAAGATCCAGATTTCCAATGGAGAAACAGAGATTCGTTCTTTTTTGGAAACCCAAGAAAAACCTTCTAAATCTGATCGTTAAACATTGAATATATGTCAAAATAACTCTTTTTTTACTTAGAAAAGTAAAATCTTCTTGATAACGACATTCTGTATTCTGAAAATCTCTCCCTAAGTCTATCTTTAGTTGCGAGAGAATTACTATGCCACTTCCTAAAGTTTGTGTGATCGGGGCCGGTTCCTCCGGTATAACAGTCATTAAATCTCTAAAGGAAAATGGAATTCCTTTTGATTGTTACGAAAAAGGAAGTGATGTGGGAGGTAACTGGCGTTACAAAAACGACAATGGCCTCAGCAATATTTACAAATCCCTTCATATCAATACTCACAGGGATCGAATGGAATACCGTGACTACCCGATGCCCACAAATTATGCGGATTATCCAAACCATGAGCCCATTCAAAAATACTTTTTATCCTATGTGGATCACTTTGGACTTCGCAAACACATCCAATTTAAAAACGGAGTCAAAAAAGCAGAACGCACCGAAGATGGAATTTGGAAAATCACTCCCGAAAAAGGTCCAGTCAAATACTATGACGTGTTAGTTGTTGCTAATGGACACCATTGGAGTGAACGTTGGCCCGACCCCGCCTTTCCTGGAAAATTTTCGGGCCAAATCATGCATTCCCATTCCTATGTAGATCCAAAAACGCCCGTTAAATGTGAAGGAAAAAACGTAGTCGTTCTTGGTATGGGAAATAGTGCGATGGATATCTCCGTGGAACTTTCTAGGCCTGGTGTTGCAAAAAAAGTATTTTTATCAGCAAGACGTGGTGCCTACGTCATTCCCAACTATCTATTTGGAAAACCATTAGATAAATTAACAGAATACACTCCGCATTGGGTTCCTTTTTTTATCCAACAAACACTCGCTCACCTTCTCATTCGTTTTGGTGTCGGAAAGATGGAAGACTTTGGTTTACCAAAACCAGATCATAAGTTTGGTTCAGCACACCCCACCATCTCTCAAGATTTACTTGTTAGGCTAGGACGAGGGGATATCAAACCAAAACCTGTCATTACAGAACTCAAAGGGAAAAAAATTGCTTTTGCAGATGGAACAGAAGAAGAAGCGGATGTTCTCATTTACTGTACAGGTTACAATATCAAGTTTCCATTCTTTGATGAGGATTTTATTTCCGCTCCCAATAATTACCTCCCTCTTTTTTACAAAATGATCAAACCAGGAATCAATGATTTGTTTTTTGTGGGGCTTATGCAACCGTTAGGTGCCATTATGCCACTCGCAGAATGCCAAGGAAAATGGATCTCTCAATATCTTACTGGAAATTATGTATTACCTTCTAAAGAGGATATGGAAAAAGCCATCGAACATGACCAAGTCAAAATGCAAAAAAGGTATGTGAGTAGTACACGCCACACCATCCAAGTGGATTACGATTCTTTTCTATATGAGATGAAAGAAGAGATGGCAACAGGTAAAAAAAGATCGGCAAAACTCGGAAACCATTTGCCAATCGAAGCACGAGCGGAATTCCTTTCGGAAGGACGTCATGATTCTTCTAAATCTTCGAGAACTTCTAAAAAGAAATTGGTTCGTAGCAGATAACCATTTTTTTCCTTTCTTTTTCACAATCTGTCTTGCGCTCCTCGGGACAGGTTGTGCCTCCAAAGGATATTCATACCAAGGAAACCCTCTCTTTGGATGGATGGAATCATCGGGGGAAGTTCGCACCACAGACCCGTATCCCATTCTAAAACGATATCCCTCTTTCCAAGCCACTGACTTTGAATTTCCTGTTGGTGGAAAATATGCGGAAGGATATTATTTGGCTCAAAAGTTTGGAGCCGAAAATGGAAAGTTTGGAGGGAGAAAACATTTAGGCGAAGATTGGAATGCAATCACCGGTGGTGATAGTGATTATGCAGCCCCAGTCTATGCGTTCGGGAATGGAGTGGTTTCTGAAATTGCCGATTATGGTGGTGGTTGGGGTAAAGTGGTTAGGATTGTTCATTACCATAATGTGGGGAATGGAGATTTTTGGTTTTTAGAAACAGTTTATGCCCACCTTCATACCATTGATGTAGAACCTGGACAATTGGTGAAAAAAACAGAATGGATTGGAACGATTGGAGATGCTAATGGAAACTATCCCGCGCATCTACATTTCGAACTTCGTTCAATCATCGGTGGACCGTTAGGTGGGGGTTATGCACTAAAAACAGAAGGTTTTTTGCCACCAACAAGGTGGCTCATGCAATATGGACCAAAGGAAAAATCTTTTTCAGAAGAAAGTTTTCAGTTTCTGATGGAAAAGGGTGGGACCCTTTAATGCAATTTTGTAATATACGAAATCAGTAACTACTAATAAAACCCAACACTTCGTCTTCTTTTTCAGCATTTGTGTCATAAAAATTACAATGGATTTCGTATAAAGGTTCGTTTCCAAGTTTTTCACATTTCAAAGTTTTTACAAGAAAGTCAACAGAACCTGTCATAGAAATCATTTTTAAAGACACTTTTAAAATAGATGGTACTTCTATGTCATAAGGATGGAGAAACATAATCCCTCTAGCACTAATGTGTTTTTTAGAATCATAATCCTTTAGCTGTTCCAATTGAACTTCGAATGTGGCTGGAATTTCTGTATAATGATTTGGTTTCATGGTCTTGGTATATACTGCAACAAACATAGAATGATTAATACCCTCATTCAATTACTATTTTATTACGTACGTATAAATCTTTATGCAAAAATGATATTAAACCCGGCAAGAAAGACAATCAGTCCAACGCCCCAAGCTAAAATTCTTGGATCCCAAAATGGATTTGTTTTGTCCCTATCCGAATAAATTAACCCATGAAGATCCTTTCCTGGAACTTCCGTTTCAATCAAACTTACGATAACCATAGTTAGAAAACAAACCAATCCGGAATAGATAGCACCATAAAAATTAGAAACCATATCCGATTTGTAATATATAATCTCTAGTGAATATAGTATAAAATGAACCAATCCACTTCCTGTTCCGAATAACATTCCATAAAAGGCACTCCATCCAGACGCTCGTTTCCAAAACATCCCTAACAAAAATATAGAAATGAGTGGTGCATTAAAAAAGGAGAATAACAGCTGTATGTAGTTCATAATGTTTTCAAATTGCATTGCAATATACGATGCGAAAATTGCAAAAAAGACTGCAAACATTGTACAAAGTTTTCCAATTTTTAAATAATCTTTATCTTCTTTGTTTTGATCGATATATGTTTGGTAAATATCATAAGTAAAAATAGTATTCATTGCCGTAATGGAGCTAGACATACCTGCCATAAATGCTGCAAGTAAAGCAGTGGTACCAAGACCTAACATTCCTGCTGGATAAAAGTTTTTTAGTAATATTAAAAAACTTTTATTATACTCTCCATTCATCTCTTTTGAAAATTCAGTTAATGCAATTAACCCAGGGATGACTGTTAAAAATGGCAAAAACAATTTAAACACAGCACCAATGAGTGGAGTTCTTCTTGCTGCTCTGTAATCTTTTGCAGCCATTGCCCTTTGCACTTCCGTAAACCCACAAGTCCAATATGAAAAAGACAATACAAAACCTAAACCAACAGTGACACTTAACAAGTCCCAACCCAGTTCATTTTTTCCATTGGCGAGCCCCAACCACATATGTTTATGTGAATTTGGAATTTTTTGCATAAGTCCATCCCAACCGCCTAACCGAATCAATCCGATAATCACAAGGGGAAACAAACCGAGAACCGTTAAAAAAAATTGCATCACCTCTGTATAAATAGAGGAACTGAGTCCACCAAAGTATGTATAAATCAAAACAATAAAGGCACTAAATAAAATGGATAGATGAGGATTCCAACCAAACATTGTTTCAAAGACCAAAGACAAAGAATAAAGATAAATCCCTGAACCAAGAGCTAACGATAACAATGTGATGGATGCGTTTAAAAGATGTGCAGGTCGGTTGAACCTGTAACGTAGGTATTCAGGTACACTTCGTATTTTGGAAGAATAATAAAATGGCATCATAAAGATCCCAAGAAAAATCATCCCTGGAATGGCACCTAAGTAGTAGAAATGGAAGGTCAAAAAGCCATATTCCGCACCACTGGCACTCATCCCGAGTAATTCCAATGCGGAAATATTAGCAGAAATAAAAGCGATCCCCGTGATCCAACTGGGGATCTTTCGCCCCGCCAGGAGAAAATCACTCGATTGGTTCATGGATTTCTTCAAGAGAACCCCAATCACAATCATGAACCCCACAAAAACCAAAAGGATTAAATAGTCAATGGGTCCAAGGGAAACGAACATACGCTCGTAAGTGATGCGAAAATTAAACTTTGTAAAGAGGAAATCCCGAATGACAGTGCTTAGAGATTATTTTCCTACAAAAATTTCCAGACTGGCCGACACTCAAGGTAACTCTTTGAATGAAAAAGACTTTCCGAATTATGTCACATTGCTAGATTCGGAACCACCAGGAGGATCTATGTTCTATCTTCTTTTAGCCCTTCTCCATGAAGACTATTCGTCAGGAAGGATCGACTTTTCTACCTATTTTGAAAATATCGTTCTTCTCGCCTTGGACCACGAACGCATTAAATCCAATCTCGAACAAAGTAAAGCGGCATAATTCGACAACTGGTGGGAAAGGAAAAGTAAAGTCACTTACCTTTTTCACCGGGTTTCCTTTGAAAGTCACTGAAAACGGTAACTGACTTTCGTTTTCCACTCAGTTTACAAGTCCACCCGATCGAAAATGAAACCCACTCACTCTTTTCACTCAGTATTTTTTAATACTGACGCTCCAAAGTAACTCGCTTTCCCTCTCAATCCACTCACCTAAGCCTGTGAGTGTAAAATTCCTGTCCCTTTCTTAGGTTCCTCCCTTGAATTTTCTCCTTGTTCTAGGAAGTCCGATCTGTACGGTAACAGAAAAATCATATCTCAGGAAGATAAAATGACATCGGCCAAACTCCTTACGGGTACCCTCCAAAATTCACAAAAATTTTTCCTTCAATTTGGGGGACAGGGTTCACCTTATCTAAAAGAACTCGTAAAATTATACGCAGAACCAGAACTCAAAGAATTTTTCGAAACAAGTTTCAAAACCATTGCTGAAATTGCCGCTCGTGATGGCAAAAGTCCACTCCTCAATGAAGGATTTGATTTCAAATCTTGGATCGAAAATCCAGATGCTGCTCCTTCTGAAGATTATCTAGCTCGCGCACCGATTTCTGTTCCGGGAATCTTTATGACCCAAATTGCCAATTACGTTTTGGTTTCAAAACGTGGTTACCCAACAGCTGAACTCATCAAAGCAACTGGTGCTGTCAGCGGACATAGCCAAGGGGTCATTGCTTCTGCACTTGTTGGTCTTGGAAAAGATGGAGCCGATTTTTTAAAGGCATATTCTGACTTCTTAAAGTTTGTGTTTTATCTTGGATTCAACGGTCAAAAAGTTTATCCTAACTTTGTTGTTCCGGAAGAAGTTGTGAAAGAAAACGAAGCCAACGGAGATAAAAATCCAGCGCCTATGGTTGCAGTGATTGGTTATTCAAAAGATGAATTAGAAGAAAGAGTGAAAAAAACAAATGACTCTCTTGGACTCAAAGGACAAGACACAGTTTTCATTTCTCTTTACAACACTCCAGATTCTATGATTCTTTCTGCACTTCCTTCTTCACTTCTTGCATTCCGTAAACAATGGAAAGCAGAAATGGACGAAAAGAAATTTAAGTTTGTTTATTTGAAAACAACTGCACCTTTCCATTGCCCATTTATGGAAACATCACTTGATAAATTCAATGCAGAAGATGCATCTGTGGTTCCATTCCCATATACTGGCGCTGATTTAAAAGTTCCTGTATATAGTATCTATGATGGTCACAACTTACAAAAAGATGGAAACCTACGTGACATCCTTTTTAAGATGGTCCTCATTGAGCCACTTTACTGGGATTTGGCGATTGCTCCTATTTTTAATGACAGTGCCATTAACACAATCATTGACTTTGGGCCAAGTGTTGTAAGCCAAAGATTAACTGGTGGACACTTAAAGGCAAAAAACATCGAAAAACAATCATTATGTGCATCTAATGCAAAGGAATTAAAAGTAATTCTAGAAGCATAATGAATCCATCCACTGCTCGAGCCGCTTCAAAATTAAATTTAATCCGCCTTCTGGCTTCACATCCAGAAGGTCTTGGGTTAGAAGAAATCCAAAGCGTAACGGGTCACAAATCAATCGCGACTCTCAAAAAAGATTTAGGTGAGTTGTATATGATTGAAATGTATCCGTATTCACCAACCGATGCTGTGGAATTAGATTTTGATGGGGAGAAAGTAAAAATCCGACTCCCCATTGCCGTTGATTCTGCACTTCCACTTTCGCCTAAAGAATGGTCTCTCCTTCGTTCTCTTTTAACCAACGATTTAAAATCCGAAGATTCTAAAGTTAAAAAATCAATTTTATCTAAAATTGATGCAGTCATTCCTGCTGGTGACTGGTCTCCTTACCAAAAAACCAAAGAAACCATCATTGAAGCCATTGACGCAAAAAAAACACTAACAATTGTTTATTGGAAAAGAGATACAAAGGAAAAAGAAACAAGGACTTTGGCTCCCTGGATTCTCTGGGAAGAAAATGATTCTTATCTTTTGGCATATGATTTAAAAAAAGAAGGATTCAGATCCTTTCGATTGGATTATATTTTAGACCTTAACATTTCTGAATCAAAATATCCAAACTTACCAGATACAGCAGGTGAGTTTCTCGAAGGGTTCAAACAATTGTTTGGTGCCGAGACGGAAAACAAAGAAATTGCAAAACTTTGGATCACCGATGGAGCGTCCTATCACTTGGGAATGAAATTGAACCTAACACCAACTGGAAATCAAAAACAAATTGGTGATTCTGTATATCGAGAATTCCAAACACCAATCCGAGACCAAAACTGGTTTATCCAAACGATTCTTGGTTACGGCAATTCAATTCTTGTCTCGGAACCGAATGAAATCAAAACCTCCATTCTACTACATTTGCAGTCGTTAGCACCATCCAGACAAAATCTCCATCCGCAAACATAGGAAACTTTTCTTGAAATCTATCTCACCAGGAAAGATTAACATTGGTTTGTTTGTTCCTTACAAAAGAGAGGATGGGCTCCACGAAATTCGAAGTGTTTTTGTTCCCATCAGTTTAGGAGATCCAATGGAAGTAGAGATAAACCCTCTACCTGATGGTTCAAACTCTGTGCTTCATCTCGTTTCCGAAAATCACCTAAAGGGTTATCGTCATTCGAAATTCGAAGAAGTTTCCGAAAGAGGAGATTTTACAAAAAACATCCTCTACAAGGCCTTTCAAAAGTTAGTCACTTACCTTTCTCACCCAGTTTCCGTCTCCATCCACTTACAAAAATATCTCCCTCCAGAAGGGGGAATTGGCGGGGGGAGTAGCAATGCCGGGTTTTTCTTAAAGGAACTCTACCCTTTTACAAAACTTTCCAAGGAAGAGCAGATTTCTCTGGCAAAGTCCATAGGGGCCGATGTCCCTTTTTTCCTACAATCCTCTGCTTGTTTTGTGAGTGGGATCGGCGAGGTGCTCGAACCTATTTCTGTAGCCAAAGGAACAGGGATTTTGGCCATCCCTCCCTTCGGACTTTCTACTGCATCTATGTACGCAGGCCTTCAAAAAAGTTTACAAAAACCCTATGGTTCCCAAGTATGGAAATCTCTGGCAGAGGATTTAATTCGAAGTCTTCAAGTCGGGGATTGGGCATACCTGCAAAACAGGCTTGAGAACGAGTTTGAAAAAATCGCTTTTCAGACCCAACCCTTACTAAAGGAATTGAGATTAGGGTTTTTTGAGTCGGGAGCAGTCTATGCTTCTTTATCGGGTTCGGGTTCTTGCTTTTACGGCATTTATCCTTCAGATAGAGAAAGAGACGAAGCCCTTCGCATTGTCTCCAATCGATTTCCCGATATGGAATTTCGAACGTTCTCTTTTTAGAAACTGGCCTGTAGCCAAGCGGTAAGGCAGCGGTTTTTGGTATCGCCATTCCCTAGGTTCGAATCCTAGCAGGCCAGCCAGTTTTAAAAGATCCGATAGAACGAACGATGAACCTACATAATACTGTAACTGCTGTTATTTTGGCGGCGGGGAAAGGAACTCGAATGAAGAGTGAACTTCCCAAGGTTGCGGTTGTACTGAACGAATCACCACTTTTACTTCACGTTCTTCGTAATATCGAATCCGCCGGCATCGAACGAAAAGTCGTCGTTGTTGGTTACCGCAAAGATATCGTTACCGATATTGCAAAATCATTTCCCGGTGTAGAATTTGCTGAACAGACCGAACAATTAGGAACAGGTCATGCTGTAATTTCTGCTGAGACAAAACTAGCACCTTATGCTGGATATACGATAGTCGCATGCGGAGACGCCCCACTTATTTCTGCAAAATCATTTTCCGAACTCATAGAACTTCATAAAGCCAATGGATATTCGGCGACTGTTCTTTCTGCAAAGATGGAAAACCCAACAGGTTACGGTCGTATCATTCGGTCTTCTGATGACGGTAGTCTTCTACGCATTGTAGAAGAAAAAGACGCAAGTCCCGAAGAAAAAGCGGTAAACGAAGTGAATACAGGAACTTATTGTTTCAATACTGAGGAATTGTTTGGTGCCTTAAAACAAATCGGCAATGACAATGCTCAGAAAGAGTATTACCTCACAGACGTGATCAAAATTTTTAGATCGTTGGGAAAAAAAGTCGGAGCAAAAACCTTGGCGAATGCTTTAGAAAGCCATGGAATTAATTCTCCTGATGATTTGGCTCTCGCAAAACAATATATAGACAAAGGGTTGGTTGGAGTATGAATCCCAGCGAAGTAGTTGTATTTTCTGGAAATGCAAATAGACCTCTTGCAGAGGAAATCTGTAAACACTTGGGAATTCCGAACGGCCAAATTTCGGTCAAAAGATTTTCTGACGGAGAAAGTTCTGTAAAAATTGAAGAAAACGTTCGTGGCCGAGATGTGTTTGTGGTTCAATCCATCAGCTATCCAGCTAACGACAGTTTAATGGAACTTTTACTCATAATTGATGCAGCAAGAAGAGCATCTGCACGTCGCATCACAGCAGTCATTCCTTATTATGGTTATGGACGCCAAGACAGAAAGGTAGAACCAAGGGTTCCGATTTCTGCACGTATGGTTGCCGATTTAATCGAAACTGTTGGTCCAGATCGTGTTCTCACAATGGACTTACATGCTGACCAAATCCAAGGATTCTTTCGTATTCCTGTTGATCATTTGTATTTTTCACCAGTTCTTGCTGAGTATATTAACTCACTTGGTATGGAAGACCTTGTGATTGTTTCGCCAGACTCTGGTGGTGCCGAACGAGCACGTAACTTTGGTAAAAAAGTAAACGGATCACTTGCCATCATTGACAAACGTAGACCAAAAGCTAACGAGTCTGTGGTGATGCATGTCATTGGTGAAATCAAAGATAAAAACTGTTTATTACTCGATGATATGATTGATACTGGTGGAACCATTGCCAAAGCAGCAACCGCATTGTATCAAAATGGAGCAAAATCGGTATTATGTTGTGCATCTCATGGAGTTCTTTCCGGTGAAGCACCAGCAAAATTGAATGAAGGAAACTTCACACAAATTGTGCTCTCAAATTCTATCAGCATTCCGGAGACCAAAAAAATAAATCACTTGAAAACGCTCTCCATCGCCCCACTCTTTGCTAAAGCCATCGAGCGGATTCATAACGAAGAATCAATCTCTAGTCTGTTTTCATAACTTTAAGGAACATAATCATGGAAAAAATCAGTATCAAAGCACAAACAAGAACTTCTAAAGGAAAAGGTCCTGCAAGAAGAATGCGTGTGGAAGGTTTAGTACCGGCGAACATCATCGGAAACGGTGAAGCAAGATCGGCAAGTGTTGTCGAAAAAGAAATTCAAAGACTCATCGACTCTGGAATCCGTAAGGCAACTCTCATCGACCTCGAACTCGATGGTAAAACTGAAAGAGTTTTCGTAAAAGAAATTCAAAGATTTCCACACACAGGTCAAATCCGTCATATCGACTTCTTTAAAGTAACTCCTGGCAAAAAGATTCTTACAACAGTTGCAATCAAAACATCTGGTGTGGCAAAAGGTTCTAAGGCTGGTGGTCAGTTCGAACACCTAGTTCACGAAATCAAAGTGAAGTCTACTCCAGAAGATTTAACTGACGTAATCACAATTGATGTAAGTGGTTTGGATATCGGAGGCATGATCAAAGTTTCCGAACTTCCTCACCCAGCATCTTGGGAAATCCTCGTAAATGGTGATCCGATTGTTGCTTCTTGTAGCAAAACAAAAGCGATCCTTGCTGCTGAACGTGCTGAAAAAGCGGAAGCAGATAGCAAAGGCAAACCAGCAGCGAAAAAAGCTGGAAAGAAATAAGATCCTCTTTTAAGAACCAATGAAGTTAATTGTAGGGCTAGGAAATCCTGGCGATAAATATAACAACAATCGATCTAACATTGGTTTTAAGATTCTCGATGTCATTGCCAACAACATTGGCATCGAAATCAAAACAAAGAAAAAGAAATCTCTCATCGGTCGTGGTGACTTTGAAGGGGATGAAGTGGTTTTACTCAAACCACAAACCTTCAGTGACCTTTCCGGTGAGTCGGTTCTCTACATTGCCTCCTTTTTAAAAATCCAGGTAAAAGACATTGTTGTCATCCACGAAGACGTAGGCCTTGAACTCGGCCAAATCGTAGTCACCAAAGGTGGAGAAAACGATGGAAACCCTGGGGTCAACTCGGTTTCTGTCTCATTACGATCCCCGAATTTTATACGAATTCGGATCGGCGTTCTTAATTCGAGCTTCAATCCTAAAAAAAGAGAAGAATTTTTACGTGAAGATTTTGAGCCATTAGAGAACCTGAGCTTGATACAGATCATCAATGACGCCGAAGCGGCGATTCGTTCCATATCCATGGGGGATATTGACGAAGTGATTCAGAAATATCACCTTTGATTTCAGTCTAATCATCGAGAAGTCTTTACATGAATAAAAACATCAAAACCGTATTTCTATTTTTGCTCGTATTCCTTGTCATTTTGGCAACGGTTTATAAAGGTCAGGACTTCGCCGGTAAACCCGACGAAATCAGTTATTCCGATTTTTTGAATATGGTGGAACCCATCGAAGGGAAAAAACCAATTGGAAAAATTACCTCCAAAGACGGAAAGGAAACTTCCGCAAAACAACAAATCATCATTGATAAAGAGCTCATTGAAGGTTGGTACATTCCTGAAAATAGTAAGGACAACAAACCAAAACTTTTCAAAACCAATGTAGCACAAGTAAACGATGATTTGGTGACAAAACTTCGTAAGTCACGCCTTAGTTTTACTGCGAAATCCACTGAAGAAAATAAGTTTTGGAGTGTTGTTTCTGGCATCATTCCTTGGTTATTTGCTCTCGGTATCATTTGGTTCATTATGATGCGCCAACTCCAAGCATCAGGCAACAAAGCATTTACCTTTGGTAAGTCTCGTGCCAAAATGAATGTGGATCCAAAAGTCAAAGTTACATTTAACGATGTGGCTGGATGTGAAGAAGCAAAAGTTGAGTTACTTGAAATCATTGAATTCTTAAAAGACCCAAAAAAATTCCAAGCCATTGGTGCAAGAATTCCTAAAGGAGTTCTTCTTGTAGGTCCTCCGGGAACTGGTAAAACTTTACTTGCGAAAGCGGTTGCTGGTGAAGCGGGTGTTCCTTTCTTCTCTATTTCTGGATCTGACTTTGTCGAAATGTTTGTGGGTGTGGGAGCTTCTCGTGTCCGCGATCTATTTGACCAAGGAAAAAAGAATGCCCCTTGCATCATCTTTATCGATGAGATTGATGCTGTCGGTCGCCTTCGTGGTGCCGGTCTCGGTGGTGGACATGATGAAAGAGAACAAACCCTCAATCAGATGTTAGTCGAGATGGACGGATTTGAAATGAACGAAGGTGTCATCGTGATGGCGGCAACAAACCGCGCAGATGTCCTTGACCCAGCCCTCCTTCGTCCAGGTCGTTTTGACAGACAAGTGATTGTAGACCTTCCTGATCTCAAAGGCCGTGAAGAAATTTTAGCAGTCCATGCTAAAAAAGTTCCTTTAGTATCTGATATTTCTTTGAACTCAATTGCACGTGGAACACCTGGATTTACAGGAGCGGATCTTGCTAACCTCATCAACGAAGCAGCCCTACTTGCGGCACGTCGTAACAAAAAACGTGTGACTCAAGAAGAATTAGAAGAAGCTCGTGATAAAGTGATGATGGGACCAGAACGTAAGTCTATGTTTATCTCTGACAAAGAGAAAGAGATGACGGCTTATCATGAAGCAGGACATGCCCTTCTTGGCACCTTACTGCCGTATACCGAACCGGTTCACAAAGTCACTATCATTCCGCGTGGAAGAGCCCTTGGCCTTACTCAATCTCTTCCTGTGGAAGACAGACATTCCTATCGTAAAAACTATTGTTTGGATCGAATTGTGATGTCTATGGGCGGATACATTGCCGAAGAACTGATCTTTGGTGATCCTTCCAATGGATCTTCTAACGACATCCAACAAGCAACAAACATTGCTCGTCGTATGGTTTGTGAATGGGGTATGTCTGAAAAACTCGGAACCATCCACTACGGTTCTGGAGAAACTTCTCCTTTTATGGGAAGAGATTACGGGCATACAAGCAAACCTTACTCCGAAGAATTTGCAGCCATGATTGACCAAGAAGTCAAACGCATCATCCAAACTTGTCTCGACAAAGGTCGCGACTTGGTGAAAAAGAACCAAAAAAAATTGGATGCGATTGCCAAAGCACTTCTTGCCAAAGAAACCATTGATGCAGAAGAACTGACAAATATTGTCCAACCTTCCTTTGATAAATTCGCTGATTCCAAATCGGGAATAGGATCAAAAAAAGGAAAAGGTAGTTCGGCAACAAAACCAGCTTACTCTGCATAAAAGCATTAATGAAGTATTGGCTCTTTAAAACAGAACCAGATGTATTTTCTATCGATGACCTGATACGAGAAAAACTCTCGTATTGGGAAGGTGTCAGAAACTACCAAGCACGCAATTACCTACGCGATGAAGTGAAGTTAGGTGACTTAGTTTTATTTTATCATAGTAGACTCGATCCACCAGGGATTGTAGGAATCGCAGAAGTTGCGAAAGAAGCAAGCCCTGACCCCTACCAATTTGATCCAAACCATAAATACTTTGATCCAAAATTAAAAGGAACAGAACCAAGATGGTACGGAGTGCACTTAAAACCTCATACCAAATTTAAAGAGTTAATTCCTTTGGATACACTTCGTAACATGAAGGGACTTGAAAAAATGGTGGTGACTCAAAAAGGATCAAGGTTATCGATCCAACCTGTGACAAAGAAAGAATTTGATATTATTGTCAAAATGTCTTCGAAGTAAGAATCAGTTCATCGCGTAAATGATTTCTTTAAGTTTCTCTAAGGTAATGGGTTTAACGATATAATTATTGCTGAGATTGTATTTTTCTGCTCTTCTTAAGTCCTCCTCATCTGAAGAACTTGTGACGATATATATGGTTATTTTTTGATCCAGCGAAAGAGCAGAGATTTCATCTAAAAACTGCCAGCCATCCCAAATCGGCATATTCAAATCTAATAAAATCAAATCAGGCAAAGATTCTGAACCAGAAATTCGAGAGACAAGCATGTCATATGCATCTTTCCCATTTTGGCAAACTACAGTCTGTTTGACCATACCGGAAAGTGTGATGACTTGTTTTGTCAAAAAAAGATGAACAGGATCATCCTCCACAACGCAGGCTAAATTGATTTCATTCATAGGGTAAAAATACAGTGAATTTTGTACCAAGTCCTACAGTACTTTCAACCTCTATTTTTCCTCCCATGGTCTCTATTTGATTTTTTGAAATAAATAATCCAACTCCCCTTGCCTCTTTGTTTTCATGGAATGTTTTGTACATTCCAAATAATTTATCACCATGTCTCTTTAGATCGATCCCTTGGCCATTGTCCTCAAACTGAATCGCTATCATTTTTTCTTTGATGAAACTTGATATTTTCAAATAACTATTTCGATCGTTCGATTTGTACTTGATCGCATTGGTAATCAAATTTAGCACAATGCTATCTAAATAAGCAGGAATTCCTCGAACCAACAATTGATTCGGAAAATTGATTTCAATTTTTAACTTTGATTCTAAAATTTGTAAGGCCAAACTTTCGATATTTTTTTGGACCATGATACCGATATCGACAAACTCATAATTTTCTTGGGCTAAGTTTACCTTGATCACAGCTGTAAGATCTTCTATGGTACGTTTTAAATTTTCGGTGGCTCCAAATAATAACTGCATCATTTCATTTTGAAAGTAGTCAGGAAAGGAATTTTGTAGAATCTCCATCATACCACTAATTCCAAAACTATGAGATCGCAAGTTATGAGAAACGATGCTCGTAAAATTTTTCAATCGATGGTTCTGTTCATTTGTGATATCGAGTAATGATTGAATTTCTGCTTCGGCTTTTTTGAGTTCGGAAATATCAACAGCGACACCAAGATAACCGGATATTCTCTCATTTTGTTTTACAGCGGTAATTGATAAAAGTACAGTAAATGTGGATCCATCTTTTCTTTTATGCGTCCATTCTAATGTATTTGGTTTTCCAATTTTTGCATTATAAGTAAGTATCTCAAATCCATCAAAGGTTCGATTGTATTCCTTGGAAAGTTGTTTGGCTCTTTCTTCGATTTCGCTTTCAATATGAAAAATTTTTGGAGTAAACTTTCCAATTAATTCTTCCGAGGTGTAACCCAACATTTTTTCAGCACCGTGATTAAATTCTGTGATTGTTCCTTTTGTATCAGTGCTAATAATTGCAACCAAGGTACTTGAATCTAAAATGGCTTGATTTTTTGCTAAAGCCAACTTCAATTCCTTTTCGACTAACTTTTGCTCAGTGATATCTATGATTTGAGAAATAAAATAAAGAACTTTTCCTTCTTCATTTTTCACCATGGAAACAGCCAAAATAGCATACACTATGTTACCACTTTTCTGAAAGTATCGTTTCTCCATTTGATAAAACTTTCTTTTGTCAGCGATGAGTTCTTCTAGATATTTTAAATCTGCGTTTAAATCTTCGGGATGAGTGATGTCTTGAAATGTAAGGTTCATAAATTCTAACTCAGAATATCCCAAGATATCACAAACCCTCTTATTCACTTTCAGCCATCTTCCTGTTTCATCAAGTAACGCCATTCCAATGGCTGCGTTGTCAAAATTTTCTCGAAATGCATCCTCACTCACACGAAGTGCTTTTTCTATTTTTTTAACTTCATTAATCGCTTGTTCTGTTCCAAACAATGATATTGGACTTTCATCTGAACTATGTCCGAACAATATTAATTCATTTGATTGTAAAGATTCTGATTCAATTTTTTCTTTGAGTATTTTTTCCACTCTTTTGGATACTTCTCGAAAAAACTCAATTTGTTTGGTATCTATTTGTTTTACACGATCATCAAATAGGGAAATAAAACCAAATAGATACCCATCTTCATGAAATAAGGGAATCCCAACAAAAAAAACTAAGTTGAACTCTAAGTTGCGAAGCGGAATTGGATTTTGTTTTTGTTGGTAATCTTCAATCACAAGAATGTCTTTTGAAGATCTCAAAATTTCGGAAGAAAAGGTAATTAAGTCGCGTGATTGGTCTGGTGAAACTCCAAAACTTGTGTTGATATGAATCTCATTTTTGTCAAAAGAGACAATCAGCGAAATTTTAGATTCAAATTGTTGGGCCAGGAGTTTGGCCAAAAAATCAATTTCGCTTAGATCCAAAAAGACTTCTTCCTTATTTTGAACCCACGGAATTGTAGGTTCATTTTCTGTAATCTATTGGATGTCTTTTTTTTGTAAGTTAAGTTTTTAATATAAATGAATAAAGTGTATTCTAAGGTTTTGCCGTAAACACTTGGACAGCCTTTACCTTATCTATATCATAGAACTTTTTGTCTTTGTAAAAGGAAGTTCCCGCACCCATATAAGTAAATTCTGGATTAAGGATGTTTTTTCTATGTCCAGGCGAGTTAAACCAAATTTCAACCACTGCTTTTGCCAAACTCAAATACGTATGGTTGGGAATTGGTGATCCAGCTTTTGTATAACTAAAGAATGGACCTCCATTTTGAGCTGGAGTAAACACCGCTCTTCCCCCTTGGTATTGGATTCCAAATGCGTTGATAATGTTTTCAGCAGAATAAGTATCTGTAATTCCCACCAAATCCAAACGATCGCGAAGAGTTTCCTTTCCGTTTACTGTGCTTGTATGAGAATAAAAATCATAGGTAACCATATCTTGCGCGTGTCCAAAAGCAGCTTGTTCACATTTTTCCGAATATTTAAAAGGACGTAAGCCCAGAGATTTCCTTTCTTTAGAACTTACATAAAAGATAGCAGCATTTAACAATGGATAATCGATTTTCGCAAAATCGATATTAGCATTTGCAGGTGCATAGGAAGGAAAAGTGTCTTCTGTAAAAACATCATACTGTTCTACTTTCCATTTGTCCGAATCTGGCAATTCTCTACCATCTTCGATACTCTCTAAAAAAGCTAAATTGGGATCTTGCGCTTCTACAACTTTTTCCACTGGTTCTGGCTTTTTCACTTCAACAACTGGAGCTTTTTTGACTTCTGGAGTTTTGCAAACAAAAACAAATGTGCTGAGTATCACCAAAATGGTTAAGGTTTTAATGCGCGTTGTTGGAAGGTTTGAGTTTGTAATAAAGTTCATAAAATCTCCTATAAGTAACGATTATAATCTTGCACCACATTATGGATCAGATTCTTTTCTTTGCTAAAATGAATTGTTTTCGCTTCTTTGATTCCAGTTTCCCATATAAATACAAAAGGAATTCCAAACAACGTAGAATGTTTTTGTCGGTATTTCTCACGACCTATGAGTTTATCATTTAGATAAAAATCTGCATGAAGAACTCTTTCCTTTGAATAAATGGAAGGTAAAAGCCCAACAGTACCTAACATAAACAAGGTGGAGATAGATGAAACCCAAAAATGTTCATATTCATTCACTTCACTAGTGTACAAATCAATATGATGGTTTGCCCTAACGCCGTCAGATATAACACGTCCAAAGTATCCAGTTTCCATCAAATACTTAGTATATATAGACGTAATTTCTCGTTTGGTTTTATCGTTTTCAGGGGTAGAAACTTTGATGGTAAGGATCGCAATTTGTTGTTTGAAATCTGGCCTAACGATGATGGGAACGTCTTCGCTCATATAATTGTAGCAAGAGGTTAGAAAAAATGTGACAAAAAGAGAAATTAGAATCTGGAACCTAAACTTTCGCATAATTCGAAAGTAGAGTAATGGAAGTTGGGGAGAGGAAAAGTCTTTTTTTTAAAACTTAGAAAAATCGACAATCCCAAGTGAATGTAAAATAAACCCACCAACTGTGACAAATAAGGTCCAGGCTATCACAGATATGATTCCCCCCACCTTTAACATCTCTAAACTTCTGATTCCACCATAACTAAAAGCCAGGGCATTGGGAGGAGTCGAAACTGGAAGTGGCATGGCAAGAGAAGCTCCGATGGTAGCACCAATGGCCGCTGGCAAAATGAGGTCTGTGGGTAATCCCATCGTAATGGGTAGGATGAGATTGGCAACACTGGTGTTACTTAAAAAACAAGAAAGACCAAGGGAAAGGAGAGAAAAAATCAAGAATAACCCCAACTGATTTGAGTCACCTAACATAAACAATTCGACAAAATGTTTTGCGAGGCCTGTTTCTTCGAATGCTTTCCCAAGAGCAATTCCACCTCCCATCAAAATTAAAACGTCCCAAGAAAGGTTACGGAATTCTTTTAAATCCAAAAGTCGAAATCCAAAAAAGATAATCACAGGAAATAAGGCCACTGTTCCGTTAGAAATTCCGTGCCAGTCAGAAGTAACCCAACCCAAAATGGTAATCGAAATGATTCCCAAAGCAATGGATCGATCTCGTTTGGAAAGGGAGTGATCTGGATCGGAAACTTGAATGGAAAAAACAGAACTTCCCAAATTGTCTTTTTTTAGGTACACAATGTACAAAAGAATTGTTAAGGCCAATACAGAAAGAATGAATACAGGAAAAGCAAATCCCATCCAGTTCAAAAATCCAATTTCCAATCCTCTTTCCTGTAAATACCCAATTCCAATTACATTCGGAAGTGTTCCCACAGGTGTTCCAATCCCTCCCAAGTTTGCGGAAAAAGGAACAATGAAAAGGAGAGATTTTCGTAAAGGATTGTTTTCATCCAATGATTTCATCATAGAAGAAACAAGTCCAAGCATCATGGCCGCTGTCGCGGTATTGTTCATAAAGCAAGATAAAGAAGCAGTGGCAAAACCTAAGGAGAGAACGAGTAAAAATGCAGAACCTTTTGTTTTTTGGATCACAAATCTTGCAATGGCAGAATCCAAACCGTAAGATGTGATGGCCGAAGAAATCACAAATCCACCTAAGAAGAGTAAAATGGTCTCTGAAAAATAACAAGATAGGAAAGTAATCGTTTTTGGTGCCCCTGGACCCCATGTGGGAAGTAACCAAACTAATTCTAAAAATAGAACTAAAAAACCCGTAACATAGAGTGGAAAAAGTTCTGTCACCCAAAGAAAGGATACAACGAGAGCAATGGCCAAATTAATCTCTTGGGGGCCAGAGAGACCGAGCCAAATTTGATACCATCCAAATAGGGCCGGGATGACGGCAAGACTTGAAAATACAATACCAGCTCGAATCATTGTGACTTGACGATTTACACTCTCCTGATACTTTTTCGATAGACTCGAATCGTTTCAAGCAAACAAATAAAGTGAGATTTCCCCACGATTCGTATTGTTAATTTTTTATGCAAATAGCCTATAACGACTTAAAACAAGCAGTTCTGGGAAGTGGCCCAATGGGTATTATCATCGCTTCCGTACTAGCACAGAAATTCGATCCCATCACTCTCTGGATTCCCGACAAAGAATTGGTAGAGGTTCTTAAGAAACGCCGCCAAACAGAAATTATGGGAAAAACTATAGATCTCCCTGATCATATTGACATTGTTTCCAGTTTGGATTCTTTTGGGCGAGATGATTGGGTTTTTCATGTGGCCGTTCCTTCCCGATCATTTTTGGACAGTGTCCATGCTCTTTTGGATGTTTTAGAACCTACCAACAGTTATGTTTTTTCTTTTTTAACAAAAGGAATTTTGGATTCTAAAAACAGAAAAAAAACTGGATTCATCACTTACTCGCAATACTTACAAAATTATTTAAAAGAAAGAATTTTTTCTAACTCATCGGTTGCGGTAGTCAACGGTCCTTCCCTACTCGGGGAAATTTTAGATGAGAAATTTAGTTTTTTTAACATTGGATCTTATGAAAAAGAAACTTCTGAGTTTCTTTCTGAAGTTCTTTCTTCTAATTTTATCAATACATCTGTCACCGACGATGTTGTGGGAATGGAAATTGTAGGTGTGGCAAAAAATCCAATGGCCATCGCTAGTGGAATTGTTTCTCTACTTCCTCGTTATGGTGCAAACTTACTTGGAGAAATTTTATCTGTAGGTTTTCAAGAAGTGAGAGACCTTGCCATGCGTTATGGTGCAAGACCAGATACCGTGATGGGAAGATCGGGACTTGCCGACTTTATCACTACTGCCACAAGCAACAAAAGTAGAAATAGAGGATTTGGTCAAAAAATTGTCGGCGAACTTTTGTCAGGCGGAGAAAAATTAAGTATCAAAGATCGAATTGAGATTTTTTTTGCACCGCGATCCTTTATCGAAAGAGAGTCCACCAAGTGGCATGATAACGTAGAAGGAACTTACGCTCTCAGTATTCTGATCGAACTTGCCAATGAAATCCGTCTTCCTTTTACCTTACACAGAACTTTGTTTGATGTCCTTACCAGAAAACAACCACCAGATGCCTTAATTGATTTGATTTGTGGTAAAAAAACAGAATCAAAAAACATCCCACTGGTGGTTCAAAAGAAAGTAGGACTCAATTTAACATCAGGAATTGATTTTCAAAATTTGCTTGTGGATCGGATCATCAAACATATCAGCAATGTTCCAGGAACAGTCACTCGAGTGAAAAAACAATCCTCAGCTGTGATTGAATCCACTCAGAAAAGACTCACCAAAGCCACTCGTAAAAAACAAAAGTTGGATGAAGTTAAGTTTGCATCTGAACTTGAAATTTGGCAACGGTTCCAAAATTGCCAAAAAGATGAAGAGAATGCACTTGTAAAAGAGTTGGTTCGTTTCTATGTCACAGAAATTGCCGACAACTATAGCCCTACCGTCAGAGAATCTGTCCTTCGATTTGTAGCTCCCATTCGACTATTTTCTGGTGGGTTTCTCAAAGGATCGATGATCCCTCATGTGGGCGGAAAAACAGAAGTGGTGAAGGCATTATCTTCTAAATACAATTTATTGTATGCTCCCACCCATAGATCTCACTTAGATTCTGTAGAAGTTGCCTATTCTTTATTTCATTTGGGACTTCCTGTTCCTCGTTATGCGGCCGGAATCAATTTAATGTCGAATCCATTTTGGGAATGGATGTTAAAATCACTTGGTGCCTATGCGGTCGATCGTGAAAGAACACGCAACAGTTTGTATTTGGAATGTCTAACTTTGTATTCACAAGTAATGTTAGAACAAGGGATTCCTTCCCTTGTTTATCCAGAAGGTACTCGTTCGAGAACCGGAGGAATTGTTCCAGTCAAAACGGGCCTACTCACAACTGCCGTGAATGCATTCCGAAGTTCAGGAACAGAGATTGTGATTGTTCCCATTTCTGTATCTTACGAAACCGTTCCAGAAGATAACCAGTTCTGCAATATGCCAGAAGAGTTAGGAATGGCAGGTTTTCTTGCAAAACGTTCCAATGTATACGTAGAGTTTTGTGATCCAATTCCTATCTCGGAATATGCGCACACGGAAGATCCAACTTTGGAACTCAGTTATCGCATCACCAAAGGTTGGAAACAATATCATAAAATTTTGCCAAATCAGATTGTTGCTAAAATTTTAGCTGAGAATGATTTTTCCGTCGAAGTTTCGCAGAGTACGATGTTAGTTGAAGATTTTATTTCCTGTCATGATGGAAACTATCTCATCAAAGATCCTGAAGAAGTTTGGGAAAAAGGAAAAAAGATTCTAGAAAAACGGAAAATGATCGAAGAATCAAATCGAGTGGTGCATTCCAAAAATGATGCATTACTTTTGTATTATGCGAATATGATTCCTGAAGACGAAGATAAAAAATACTAATCAGTTCTTAATAAACAAAGAATAAAGGTAAGAAAGTTTTTTTCTTATCTTTATCCGTTCTGAATGGGGAGTTTTCCCCGTTTGCGGATATACACTGTTTTTTCCAGCTTTGCGATCACTTCACCATCCTCGTTTTTGACATCCGTTGTAAAAAGATAATCCCCTTTTTTCTTCACTTCGATTTCGTCTTTGATCCTTTGGATCTCTGTTTCTGGGATTCGAAATTCGGCAATCACCTTCCCCATTCCCGGTTTGACAAAAATCATATTACCAGCTTTGTCCCAAACAATATAATCAGAACCCAATCTTTCTAAAAGAATTAACATAAAAAATGGATCACACATGGAATACAAAGATCCACCAAAATGAACTCCCACATAATTCTTATTATAGAACCGTAACTTCATTTCCGAACGAAAATAGGAAAAATCGGGAGCAATTTCTTTGATTCGGATTCCTGCTCCCACATACGGTGGATAAAAGTTATATAACCAAATTTTGAATCTTTTTTTCCAAGATCTAATGTTCTTCAAAGATTTGGTTCCTTTCTCTTCTGTTTCGAATTGATTAAATACACAGCAAGGATTGCCAAACATCCGCCAATGATCACAGGAATTTGTACCACTTCATTCAAAATCAAAAAACTACTCAAATAGGCAGAGAGTGGGACAATGAAGATGAAACTACTCGCAATTTCAGATCCAAGCCTTGTGGCAGCATAAAAATAAACAGTGGTTCCAAAGGTAGTCGAGATCACTGTTAAGTAAAAGATGGAAGCCCAGAAGGAAAAACCCATATCCCAAACTTTCCAAAAACTTGGATCATTAAAACAAAATAGAAATTCAATGATAGAACCCACAGCATATACATAAAAACTATATGTTACGGGCGACATCGACTTACCTGTCTTTTGGCTATTGAGAGAAAGAATTGCCCAAACAAAAGAACATAACAAAAAGAATAAGTTACCAGATAACAATAAATAATCGATACTGATCTTCCATACTTGTAAAATCACAAGACCACCGATAAATCCAAAAAACAATCCTATCACTTGGCGTTTGGAAATTCGTTTTTTTTGTATAAGCACTACTATAAAAAATGTAACGATGGGATTGAGGGTTGTGACAAGGACACCCCCAGCTCCCGGTAGCCCATTCTTTAAACCCATAAAGAAGAATTGATTGTAGAAAGTATATATGATTCCACCGAGGAGAACATTCCAATAATCCTTTCCCGTTTTGAGTAAAAAAGGAATCCGCATCACAAGAAGCAGTGGAATCACGGAAAGAAAAGTGGCTAAAAATCGCCAGAAAACTAAGACTGAAACAGGAACAGTCCCTGCGATCATTTTTCCAATGGGCCAAGAAATCCCCCAAGAGACCATTGCAAGTATCAGTAAGAGTAAAAATTTTAGGTTCAAATATAGTTTCCTTTCAACAAAAAGTTGAGAACGTATGTGGTGCCAAAGGAAATAGGAATTCCAATTCCCAACATAAGGCTTGCTAAATGGGGAGAAATGTTTTTTTCAATTGTGATGACTGTGGAAGTGACCATAGGAGCCATTGCCGATTCCAAAACAATGGTTTGGAAAAGTAAGGAATCTTCTTTTAACGGAGAATACATCCAATACACAAAGATTGGTGCGAGGACGAGTTTAAACCCTAGGCCCAAAGCCAAAACCTTTCCATGACCTGCGATGGTTCTCATGTCCAACATATACCCAACAGAAACCAAAGCGAGCGGAGTGAGAGTGTCTCCCAAACGAAGTAGGACTAGTTTGAATGCTTCTGGATACGGAAATTGCCTTGTGACAATGGCAACAAACAGAGCGTAGATGGGAGCAAATCCCAGCACTCGTTTTACAAGAGTGGAAAAGTCCCATTTCCCATCCATAGCAATGGACGCCAAAATGATTCCTGGAAAACTTAAAACCATAAAGGTTCCTAGTTGGTCTGCCAAAATTCCATAACCAAGGGAAGTTTTTCCTAAGTAAGTTTCAAGTAAGGGAAATCCAACGAAGGAAGTGTTCCCAAGACCTGCAGTTAACACCAAACAGACGGCAGTATGAAATTTTAAAAACTTTAGTTTGTACAATCCAAGGAAGAATACAAGTGCGATCCCAAAAACTACCCAAGGCATAGACGAAGGCAAAAGTGAAGTCGTATCTACTTTTAATTCATGGACATGATACAAAACAAGAGAGGGCAACGAAATGAAAAGAATAAACCCATTTAACACCTTAGGAGTGGTTTCCGGAAACTGAGGTAATCTTCGAAAAAATAACCCCAACCCAAAACAAATTCCCAAAAGTAAAAAATTTTCCATATTAATTAAAAAGAAAGAAAGGTCTCAATTGCTTTCGAATCAAAGAAAACTCCTTCCTTTTGTCTTGGTGCTTCGAGTCCATCCCGCACCATCTCGGCATACCCATTGGCAAAATATAAATACTTAGTAGGTAATTTGTTTGCAATGTCATAAGCTGCTTGTTCTAAAAACTCAGCTAGCAGGAAAACTTGATAGGTTACATCGGCAATATAAACCCGATTCATATCCTTCCAATCTTTGGATTCATTTTTAATACAGTGTTCCAATTCCTTTCGTTTGGTTTGGAATACTTCAAATGCATTTTTTAATTCCTGATGGTTCAAAGCAGACTTTGTTAGTTCATCCAACAAAGATTGGAAAGCTGTATAAACCTTTGGTTTTTGCAAAGCATGCAAACAATGATCGGTAATAATGAGATGGGTTCCTTCCCAAGTTTCATTGATGATGGAATCATTGTGTAGACGAGGGAGAGGAGAAAAGTCACCAATGATTCCGTTTCCACCCAAAGTAAGGATTGCTTTTTGAGTGATATAACTTGCTTGGGAAGATGATTTATATTTCATAAGCGGAACTGTAATCTCAGCCGCATCATGATCTTTTTCAGATAGATTCGCGGAACGAAAGTTCACAAAACAATTTCCTGTTTGTAAAATTTGCATTTCTGCTAAGGTTTTTGTAAAAGAAGGAAATTCTAAAATCTTTTTACCGTAAGCGGTTCTAAACTTTGCATACTCAGAAGCTTCCATCACAGACCTTCTTGCATTCCCACTGGAACCAAGACCCACATGCAATCGAGAGGTTTTGATGATGTAACGAATGAGATTCACAAGTCCATGACCTGGACGACCAAACTCTTCGGCTTCTACCTTGTCATAAATAATTTCTACAGTGAGTTTTCCACGAGATCCAATGATATCTTTTTTACGCAAAATATGGTGTCCATTGAGTTCCCCATTTTCTTTGATCCTAGGAACAAGGAACATACCAACGGTATTCGTTCCCTCCATCTTTGCCGTTGTGACCCAAAGATCACCAGGGTTCGAACAAAACCATTTTTCACCAGTTAACTCCCATTTGCCGTTCGGAAGTTTTTTTGCAATGGTTCGATTGGCAGAAACATTACTCCCACCCACTCTTTCCGTTACATATTGTCCGGCCATAAAATGAGAAGAACTTCCTTTTCCAGCAACCAGAGGGAGGTATTTTTTCTTTTGTTCTTCTGTTCCAATTTTTTTGAGAGCAAGGATGATTCCATCGGTCATGGCCAAAGGACAGGCAACACCACCTTCTCCATTCATATTCATTAAATAAGTGAGCGCATAACGATGAATATGTGTGAAATCATATTTCCACTCAGGATGAAAATCTAAATTCACCACACCGTGATCATAAGAAATCTTTCGTGCTAATTTTTGTTCTTCCGAATATTTGATAAAATCGATTCGTTTTCCCGTTCGATCAAATTTAACAACCTCACCATACTTTCCTTCTTTGTGGCACTCTTCTGTGAGTTCATCCAAAATCCCACCGACGAGTTCCCCATACTTTCGGATATGTTCTTCCATTGCTTTTTTATGATCCGGTGCAAAAGATTCAGAATAACGGTGAACCACTCGTTGTAAGGCGGGATCGATGTCGTAAAAGTTTTTACCTCGAACTCCCTTGTATTCGGAAATATCGAACGGTTGTAAGGAAGGATGTTCTGAAATATGGTGGCTCATTCTTCCAGTTCAAAAAAAGGAATAGGATTCACTAGCAAAAAAGTCGCCCCGGTTTGAAATTGGTTCTAGAGTCGATTCTGTATGGTCCAAAGAGTAGAAGCGAAAAAATCCAAACAAATTCTGCACGATGTGATCTTCGAACTCCAGAACATTTCTGAGTCCATGTTGTGGTTTTTGTCGTACGACCGACTTTCTGAACTTTTAGAAATCAGAAAGGAAGATTGCCTTCGCAAAGTTTATCAATTCAAATCGGCAAAACCGCAAATGACACTTTCCGGAGGATTCCATGAAGTGGATGGAGACCTCCTCATTGATTTTCTCGCCTGGAGTTTGGAATTGGACGAAGTCGCAGAAGAGTTTCTGAGAGGTGGAATTTTTTTTAGTGAACGTCCGTTATATGAACTTCGCGAATCCTATAAAACCCTCGTCCAAAAAACAATCGCCAATCATAAATTAGACAGAGAACTATTATTACTTCTGACAGCTGCCACCGTTGATTATGATGATGCCGTTGATTCTTATCTCATGGATAAATTCGAAATTGATTTTTTTGTGAGGCGTTCCATCCATCAATTTTTAGAAAAATTCGAAATTCATCCAGAGTATGGAGCAGAAGAATTTTTATATGAATATTTAAAAAGCCTGATCCCTACAAAGATTCTCAACTTCCGTGACATCACTCGTGAATTTAGAGATAGAACCTATTACGAGTTATATGGTAGATTTCGAGAAACCAAAAAGAAAAAAAAGAAAATCGTAAAAACAGTTTCTGATGAAGTCAAAGACTTACTTGCTTTTTTTGATTTAGAACCGGGTGCGGGTATTACCGACGTTAAAAAGAAATTCAAAGAACTTTTAAAAAAATATCATCCCGATATCAATAAAAAAGGGGAAGAGATGACCAAACGAATTATCTTAAAATACAATCGTTTGGTAGAATTGATCGGAAATTAACACTAACTTTCTTTAGACGAATTGATTAAAATAAAATCTTTTACCTATTTCAAATGAATCTGAAAATAATATTTCACACGTATCTCATCTTTAGCTTTCATAAAAAGAAGAGATGGATTTTCTAATTCGAATTCCGAAAACTTAACCATAACAGATCCATCAATCTGAATGGATGTGTTATTTTCCTGTTTTACAATTGCATCAGAGGAAAAATCTTTATTATTTCCATTAATGGTTAATTTGCCTTTGATTGTATAGATTTGATCTTTTCCAGGCTGGACCGATTCGATTTTTACTAGAATGTTTGTTGCATCTGGATATCCCAAAATTTCCTGAATA